>NZ_JBNPWO010000005.1:0-404754 GCF_050433785.1 Mucilaginibacter sp. 3215 | reverse complement strand
CGTCTATGCTTAGCGATGGCCCTATGTTTTGTTCAAACAGCATCCATTCATCTGCATGTTCTTTTTGATCCCAGCTATGAAAATCGCTCAGAAAGCCTTTGTATTGCTGCTGTAGCTGTTTGCCATCAACTGTATAAAGCCGCCCTAACAAATGACAGCTGATCGGGTTATTATCCAAATATACCTTTTAAAAAAGTGCCGAATTCCGTTGTCATTCGCGCTCCTTTTCTAACTAAGTTCCAGTCCCTTGTGATGATCTCACCACTTGCTTTAACTTCCCATCTGCGCCTTTTAATGCAAAGAGCTACTTTATGGCCCCGGATAGGAAAATCCTGGATAGCTGTCTCCGGTAAGAATCCTTTCGACTCAAGTTGTTGCTTGTCATAGCCTGCTGGCGGAAGATTCTTTTCCTCAAGGTAAATGTTCAATTGGCCGTTCTCAGAGGAGCGGACATCTGTAAGTTCGAAGTATTCCAAAAGCCCTTCAGGCAAAATCAGGCGGACAAGTGTTTCGTATGCAGCTGACAAGTGTGGACATTTTTATTTCTGCCTGCAAAGCAAACACTTTTTTTATTCCCCCACAATTTTTCTGCTTGATCCAAGATATCCGGATAAGGTTATGCAATTGACTTAGGCTGATTACAATATTTTGGCGAATGCAAAATAAAAAAGCTATAAAAACAGCAAAGCCCCTGATGGGCAGGGGCCTTTACTAACCAATTATAAACCTAAATTATGAGAAGAGCTGTAGGAGAAGGAGTCGAACCTTCACGGAGTGGTTATTTTTATTGCTAAAAGTTTCCCAATTTCTCCGCCACCGCGACAAGGAGGTGTGTCTGCCAAAAATTTCACCATCCTACAGTGTTGTAAGCCTTAAGTCGTTAGTCTGAAGTTCTAAGTCTTTTGACTTAAGACTTCTGACTTTGTACTTAAACTTGCTGTTGGGGAAGGATTCGAACCTTCACAGAGTGGTTAGCCCGCTTCGGGTTTTCCATGATCTCCGCCACCGGGACAAGGAGGTGTGTCTGCCAAAAATTTCACCACCCAACATTGTTTTTACTTTAAAGAACATTAAGCATTTCCCTTTTGCTTGATACAAATTTAATAGGACTATCTATTTCTTGCAAATATTTCAACAAAAATATTTTATTTTTAATCGAATTTTAATTAAACTTGTATTTCAATATAGATATTCAAATTTATGTCCCACAGAAAAGCTCAAAATTTAGAAATTGATAATCTTGACATCCAGATTTTATCAATATTAATGAAAAATGCTACCACTCCATACACCGAGATAGCTAAAGAGTTGATTGTTTCTGGCGGAACCATACACGTGCGGATGAAAAAGTTAGAGGAGATGGGTGTAATAAAAGGGGCCAGCCTTGAGGTAGATCCGCAAAAATTAGGATATGACATCACTGCATTCCTGGGTATTTACCTCGAAAAAGGATCACAGTATAATGAAGCTGTAAAGCAATTAAAAACAATTAAAGAGATTGTCGAGCTGCATTACACTACCGGCGAATGGAGCATTTTTGCTAAAATTGTATGTCATGATACTACTCACCTGCGTGAAGTTTTAAATGAGCAGATCCAGGGTGTAAGAGGCATTCAACGTACCGAAACCTTCATTTCGCTTGAAGAAAGTATCAGGAGGCAAATAACGCTGGAATAAATTTTTACTCAAATTATTGAAACGCCTACAGCCTGGTTTTTACCGGGCTATAGGCGTTTGTTTTATGAAAACCTTAAATTGAATTACCAAAAAAACGGGCCATTAAACGTTAAAAGGAAAATCATTGATAATTGGTCCGTAATTTTCGATAATAAAACAAGCTGATAAAACGGACATCATCAGGTTTTATATGGATTATATTACTTTCAAGATGTTCAACACAACGCCCAGGCTGAAAATTTATTAAATTCCAAGTTCCATCTTTCTGCAGTTTTGCCCTCTTCGGTTAGCGTTTTTTTTCGGCTTTAACTCTTTTTATCATTTAAGTGTTAAAAAATGTCAAAATCAGTTAATTATATTAATTAAAAAGCCTTTTTCATCTCAATTTCATAAAGCGCCGCTACTTTAGTTTTTGTAAAGGAGTGATGTAGCGTAATTGATCAAACTCGCGTAAGGTAATTTACGGTGCATTGTGTGTTCATTTTTAGATACTTAAAAGATTATTATTATGCTGGCTATAAAAACTTTAACCGATAATTTAACAGTCTACAAACGCAACATACGTTTAATGGGCGATAAATTTGAGATTAGTGTAGTGGGCAATAACCCCCTGCTGGCAGATGAGCAAATTGACATTGCCATTGATGAAATTAACAGGGTTGAAAAACTGCTTTCGGCTTTTAGCGATGACAGCAGCATCAACCACATAAACCGTAATGCCGGTGTTGTCCCGGTTAAAGCCGATGGTGAAACATTCAGGCTCATTAACAGGGCACTGCAAATATCAGAACTTACTTACGGCGCTTTTGATATTACCTACCTGGCTGATAACGCGTTTAACGAAACCACAGCCGAAAACGCTTCGGTAAAAACCGCCAAACGTACGCTTCCACTGGCCAGCTACAAAAACATAGTGCTTGATACTGTTAAACAAACTGTTTTTTTGAAAGAAAAAGGGATGCGCATAGGTTTTGGCGCAAACGGCAAAGGTTACGCTGCCGACAGGGCTAAATATGTATTGCAAATGAACGGTGTAAGTAGCGGCGTGATCAATTTTGGCGGTGACCTGCTTGCTTGGGGCCTACAACCAAACCTGCAGCCCTGGACTGTTGCTGATGCCGACATTACTCAGCTAAACCAACCCTTTGCTGATTTGGAGATCAGTAATCTTGCTTTTGCTACATCGGTTAACGCCGAAAAATATGCAAGTATCAGCAATAAAAAATTCACCAACGTATTTAACCCTAAAAAAGGTTTTCCGGTTAGCGGTATTACAAGCGTAAGCATCCTTAGCCCTACTGCCGAATTTGCCGACGCCTTGGCCACACCGATACTCACCATAGGTGTTAACGCCGGCTTATACATGATCAATCAGCTTAACCAGGTTGCCTGCGTTATTATTGATGATCAAAACCGGGTTTATCCGTCAAAAGATATCGCTCTCTGACTTTCAAACATTCAAGTACACTCATAAACCTTTCATCATAATTGTGATCTGTTATAATTCATTTGCATCGGCATTTTTACAAGTGCTCCTGTAAATGAATTGTTATTTGTTGTACCTTTCTCATTTTGGCGTAAACATTTAAATTGACCGTTATTTGAGCCTTATTTTTACCTTTTCTTCTCCTCAATGATAAAGTGGTTTGCGTATATTGTCCTGTTATTGATATTTGCAACACGTATATCATTTGCCAATGCCCTTACAAAAAACATTGATGCACTTGCTCATGCCGGTAACAAAAAACCGGGTGCATTGTCGTATACTTTATTAGCGGCTGATACTACTACCAAAACCAAAAAGCAACTGGAGGATGAAAAGAAAAAAATAAAAGAAATAGCCAAAGCAAAGCGGCAGGCTAAGCCGGCTACCGTTGACGACGATGCCGTACCGCCTAAGCCCAAACCAAAAAGGCAGCGCCGGCCCGAAGGCATGGAGCGCCCGCCCGAAATACCGAGGAGAAATGGCAGTTAAACCGGTTAAACAATTTACCATATTGATGAAATACCTTTGCTTACTTTTTTTTATGGCTGCAAGCGGCACCGTATTTGGTGCGGATACTGATTTGCGCCTTTTTGCCGGTAAGCATCCCTTAGTAGCCGATTCTGACACCATTATTCGTAAACGGTCAATTTCGGCCGGGGTAAGTTATGGCAGCGACGTGCTGTTTTTTGGCCGTACCGGCCCGGTAAAATATCCTTTTGTTACTGCCGATCTGATTTATAATACCAAGTCGGGTATCTTTTTATATGGGTCGGCTTTTAAGGTTTTGGGTTATGCCCCTGTTGACGAGGTTGATTTGGGTGGAGGTTATTTTTACAAATTTTCGAAGGCTTTTTCAGGCTCAGTAAGTTATACGCGGTTCTTTTTTGCCAGGGATGCCGCGCAGGTTATTAAATCGGCCTCCTCAAATGATATCAATTTTAAAAACTCATACGATTGGCATTACCTGAAAACAAGTGCCGTGCTTGATTATCTTTTCGGCAAATCGAACGACATTTTTTTAACCATAAGCAATTCAAAATACTGGGAAAGCAGCTGGAGCATTTTTGACGACCAGGATTTTCTTTCCTTTAACCCTTCCTTTAATTTCATCCTGGGCACGCAGAATTTTGTTCAGCGCTATTCACTTGATCATCATTTCAGGGACGAGGCCGCCAATATTTCTATACAATATGACCCGCGTTATGCGAGCCGTAACCGCCGGTTCAACATGCTTAATTACAGCTTCAAAATCCCGGTGGCTTATAACCGGCCGCATTATACGTTTGAATTTTCGTACAAATATTCTATCCCTGTTAACGTAGAAGGAGTATTGCTTAACCGGCGCGAGTCATTTTATAATTTAACTTTTTACTACGTTTTTTATTAGTCATAATACATGAATGTTTTAATAATAGAAGACGAAACAGCACTTGCCCACGAACTTGAAATTTTTCTTTCAAACTATAACTATATCTGCGAGGTTTGTTTTGACGGCACTTCGGCATCCGAAAAAATTGCCACAAACCTTTATGATTTTATATTGATAGACCTGGGCCTGCCCGATTATGACGGCCTTGACCTGCTCAGGGAATCAAAAAAGACTAATTCGGAGGCGGCATGTATTATACTCACCGCCCGCGCAGAGATCAACGACCGGATTAAAGGCCTCGACCTTGGCGCCGACGATTATCTGCCTAAGCCTTTTTCGTTGCTTGAGCTGCAAAGCCGTATGCAGGCCATCATCAGGCGTAAGTTTGGTGTTAAAAATAACATTGTTGAACTGGGTGGTTTCCTGATCGACCTTACCGCACGTACTATATCCTATTATAACAGCGTTGTTAATACCATTACCAAAAAAGAATTTGACCTCATAGCCTATTTAATTTTACATAAAAACCGTACGCTTACCCGCATGCAGCTGAGCGAGCATATCTGGGGCAGCGTGGTGAATAATGACTATGACAGCAATTATATTGACGCGCATATTAAAAATATCCGTAAAAAATTAAATGCCTATGCCCCGCCCGACTGGCTGGAAACGGTACGTGGTTTGGGTTATAAAATAAAGATCAACGCCTGAGTATTTGAAATTAGGAACAAAACTTACCCTTTTCAACGCCATCTCCAAGCTGGTTATCGTGATACTGTTTGTATTGCTTGTTCCTGTATTGATCAAAAATATCAGCCGTAATTATGTCGACAGCAAGCTTATCAAACAAAAAAACAAGCTGCTGCAAATTGTAAAAAGCAAGGGCATTGAAACCTATATCGAAAACGGCGAAGGCTACGGCAGCTACCTGCCGCTTAAGGAAGAATATATCAGCCTGGACGAAGTTGATCCCGATTATTTCCTGGATACTATAAAAAGAGGTAAGCGCCTTTTTAGTGAGGGGGATACTTTAGAGTATCGCATATTAAGCCATACCTTTAAGGTTAAGAACAAAAATTACCTGCTGGAAATTGGCAAAAGTGTAGATACTTTGGATGAAACCAGCGTCCCGCTGCAAAATATAGCTTTCCAGGTATTGCTGGGAATGATTTTGCTTACCGTACTGGCCGACCAGGTATATTCAACCTACGTACTTAAGCCTTTACGGCTTATTATTAAAACCAAGCTTGTAGGGCAAAAATTCCCTAATTTTCATACCTACCGGCAGGTACGTACTACCACATCAGATTTTCAGCACCTGGATATCAGTATCCATAACATGATTGAAACCATTGCGGATAAATTTCATAAAGAGCGGGAGTTTATTTCCAACGCATCGCATGAGCTTATGACACCTATCTCTATTCTTCAATCAAAAATCGAAAATATGTTTGAGGAGGAGGATATCAACGATGAGCTTAAAGGCAGGTTATTGGAGATGCAAAAGATCCTGAACCGGTTGAAGAGCATTACGAAAACGCTGCTGCTCATTTCGCAGATAGAGAACGAACAGTTTTTAAAAGAAGACAAGGTATCGGTATCCGAACTATTACAGGAGGTTTACGACGAGATCTCCATTCGTCTGCAGGATAAAAACATCAGCTACGAAATGTTGATGCCAGACAACTGGCATTTTGTCAACATCAATAAATTTTTACTCTTTAACCTGTTCTTTAATCTTATTAACAATGCTATTAAATACAATCATGAAGGCGGCAGCATTAAGGTAACAGGCATTACTGTAAATGATAAATATATGATCAGTATAGCTGATACTGGCATTGGTATTGATGAAGACGCCATCCCGCTGATCTTTAACCGCTTTAAAAAATTCAGACAGTCATTACAACAAGACAGCTTTGGATTGGGCCTGCCTATTGTAAAATCAATAGCGGCCTTTCATGATATTGAAATCAATGTAATTTCTGAAAAAGATAAAGGAAGTACCTTTAAACTTATTTTCCCGGCTACACTGATAGTAATTTCCTAAAACTGCAAAAAGGCATGCCAAATTGTACTGTAGCAAAAATTTTACTGCTGCTTTGTACTAAAAATCGGGCAGTGTTGCAAAAATCAATATTACTGTATTCTTTACTTCATTGAAATTAACTTTACTTATCATTAAAAAAATGTTGCTATGATTGATGGGGGATATTCTTTTAATAGAAGCGGTGCATAATACTGCCATCCGCTTTTTTTGGCATCTGCTTTGTAAAAAGTACGGTATAACATAATTATACAAGTACGATGAGAACGCTTAAATTAAAAGTAGCCACCCTTGGTATAGCATTAGCTACAGCAGGCATATTAGGCTCAGGATGTAATTCACTTACAAAAACACAAAAAGGTGCTGCTATTGGCGCAGGTGCCGGTGGTACAGTAGGTGCGTTTATTGGTAAAGCTGCCGGTAATACCGCTTTAGGTGCTATTATAGGTGGTGCTGTAGGTGGTACCGCAGGTGCTTTTATCGGCCGTAACATGGACAGGCAAGCTGCCGAAATTAAACAAACCGTGCCGGGCGCCACAGTAACCCGCGAAGGCGAAGGCATCTTGGTTAAATTTGATTCAGGTATTTTATTCGATACCGATAAATCAGATTTGAAATCTGCCGCTCAAACTAACCTGCAAAACCTTGCAGCGTCGTTACAAAAAAACCCTGAAACTAACATTACCATCATCGGCCATACCGATAATACCGGATCTGACAGTTATAATCAAACACTTTCAGTAAAGAGGGCGGATGCTGTAAAATCATATTTAGTTGCGGGTAATGTAGCTTCATCACGTATGACAGTGACCGGTAAAGGCGAAAGCGAACCAATTGCCGATAATACCACTGCCGATGGCCGCGCACAAAACCGCAGGGTTGAGATCACCATTGTGGCAAACGAAAAAATGAAGGAGCAGGCTAAACAAGCTGCCCAGTAACACAGTGAATAAATAATAAGATCAGTTAATAGTTTAAAGAGGAAGTCCCCGGCACAAAGCCGGGGCTTTTTTGTATATGCCAAAATCACTATTTGCACATTTGTTAAACAATGCGTTGTTCCAGCTGATAAAAACATTTTGTAATCAACAAGTTAATCACCTACTTTTGCAGTATGGTAAAAAGATCAGGAGCGATATTACTCACTATGCTGTATACAGTTACAGTATTGGGCTTTGCTCTTAATTTCCATATTTGCGGCGACTATGTAGCATCTGTAAAAATTGATGCCCCAGCGGTTAACTGCAAAATGGACCAAAAAGGCGGCAAAATGAAATGCTGCAAGGATAAACAGGTTGAAGTAAAAGTAAAAGACGCTCACCAGGGCGAATCAACTTCGTTTTTAGCAAAGATGTTTGGCTTTGAATTGCCAAGCTGGTCGTTCGATAGCCTGTTTCCGGCCTTGCCATCTTCTTCTTCCGACAAATTTTATGACCGCAGCCCTCCCGACCCATCGGTTCAGGGCATCGCCACATTTATCCGCAACTGTATCTTCCGCATTTGATCTGTTAATTGTTAAACCCGGTAAACCTTATCAATAGTTTATTCTCTAACAATTAATTACACGATCAACATGAAAACTTTAAAAATATTCATCATCATATTTGCGCTTTCAGTAACAGCAGCTAAAGCCCAATTTACCAAAGCCGAACTCCAGGTTAGCGGTCTTACCTGCGCCCTGTGCGCCAAATCAACCGAAAAAGCATTACGCACACTGCCGTTTATTGGCGAGATCAAAACTGATCTGATCCGTAACACTTACCTCATTACCTTTAAAAATGACGTGCCGGTAAATTTCGAGCAGATCAGCAAAAAGGTTCAGGGCTCGGGATTTTCGGTTAACAGTTTAAAAGCCACTTATAATTTTGCCAATACCAAAGTTGCCGAGAATACATTTAACTACGGGGGCGATACTTACCGCCTGCTTAACGCTGCCGATAAATCATTTACCGGCGATGTGAGCTTTACCGTGGTTGACAATGGTTTCGCACCCAAATCGGTATCAAAAAAATACCTTGGCCAGGTTACCGATACTGCCCCTGCAAGTGGCCGCGTTTATCATTTAGCTATCTAAATTCTTCATTTAACATCATTTTTTATGAAGAGGATATTATTGGCTGCTTGCCTTATGGCAATGGCACGCCCTGTATTGGCGCAGGAACTGTATGTAAATACGGAACCGGCCAGCAATATGGCAACCGGCTCATTGGGCATCCGCGTGGAAAACCAGGGATACTTTAAGCCTTCGTACAAAAACCGCAGTACTATTGAGGCCATGTATGGTGTTAGCCGGCATTTGATGGTGCATGGCTCGGTTTACATGTCTGATTATTATAATTCGAGCCAGCACTTTGAAGGTGGCAGCGTGTACGCCAAGTACCGGTTCCTATCTATCGATACCGTTCAGCGACATTTCAGGGGGGCATTTTTTGCTAAACTATCAAGCATCAACAACCCCGTAGTCAACCGTGAAATCACTTTGGAAGGGGATAACAGCGGAGCACAAGGCGGGGTGGTTTTCACCCAGTTGCTGCATAAGCTGGCACTTTCAGGTTCGGCAAGCTATTTGCGGGCGTTTAATAACAGCGGGAACTATGAAATTTCAACCAATAGAGTACGTAATGCCGCGGCTTATACCTTATCTGGCGGCTATTTGCTTTTGCCGCGTAATTATCGCGACTACAAGCAGGTAAATTTAAACTTGTATTGTGAACTGCTGGGCAAAACCAACCCAGGGCATAACGAAAGTTATCTGGACGTTGCACCCGCTTTGCAACTGATATTTAACAGTACCTGCCGGCTTGATTTCTCGTACCGTACGCCTATCTATAATGATATGCAACGGAATACTAAAAACATGTACCTCATCAGGCTGGAGTACAACTTTTTTAATCTTTAACTTACACTACTATGAAAGCATATATTGTGTTCATTGCGCTAAGCCTGGCTGCCGTGGGCGCATCCGCTCAGCACCATCACGATATGAAGATGAGCGATACCACAAAAAAGAATATGCGCATGAACAGCACCAAACCTATGGTTATGGATATGGGCAATATGAAAAAGGATACGCTCATGCACCATATGATGATGACGAGCCAGTTCTCGCGCGATCTCCCCATGAACCGCGATGGTTCAGGTACTTCGTGGGTGCCTGATGAAACTCCGATGTATGCCTACATGATCCATGGTAAAAAATGGATGAGCATGGTACATGGTAGCTTTTTTGCGCGCTATAACAACCAGGACCTGTTTAATTCGGGCAAGAGAGGTGGCAGTAACAGAATTGATGTACCCAACTGGCTTATGTTCATGACCCAGCGAAAGGTAGGCAATAATGGGCTGTTCTCCATTAATACCATGTTCTCGTTCGATCCCTTTTTAGTGGGCAACGGCGGCTATCCGCTCCTGTATCAAACCGGCGAATCCTACAAAGGACAAAAATTGGTCGACAAACAGCACCCACACGATCTTTTTGCCGAGTTGAGTATAGCTTATACCCAGCGCGTGGCTAAGGATGCTGACCTGTATCTCTCGTTCGGTTACCCGGGAGAGCCGGCTTTAGGTCCGCCGGTATTTATGCACCGCCTTTCGGCCATCAATGACCCCGATGCGCCGCTTGGTCATCATTACCAGGATGCTACACATATCACCTTTGGTGTTGCAACATTGGGCTTCCGCTTAAAAAATGTAAAGCTGGAGGGGTCCATATTTACCGGCCGCGAGCCGGATGAGCACCGCTATGATTTTGATAAAATGCGGTTTGACTCATACTCGGCCCGTTTATCCTATAATCCATCCAAAGAGTGGGCGCTGCAAGTATCAGACGGATGGATCCACAGCGCGGAAGAAGCCGAGCCGGGGCAAAACGTAAACAGGTTCACTGCATCGGCCATCCATACCAAAATGCTGAACAAAAACAGCTACGTAGCAACTACACTGGTTTACGGGCAAAACCATTATTCGGACAATCATAAAACGCAGCCGTCTGTTTTATTAGAGAATACTTTACAGCTCAACAAAACCGCTGTTTATGGCAGATATGAATTTGTGCAAAAAGATGCCGAAGAACTGGACATGCACGATGCCTATCCGCTTAACCCCAACTTTAATATCAATGCTTTAACCCTGGGCGTAAACCGGATTTTGAGCAGCTTCAAAAACACCAATGTTACTGGCGGTGTACAGGCTACGCTCAATGTTTCACCATCGGCGTTAAAGCCGCTTTATGGTAACACGCCTGTTGGCTTTGAAGTTTATTTAAGGATAAGCCCGGCATTAATGAAGATGTAATGATCACTAATTTTTCGAATTAAGTCGAATTACACGAATTGGAATAATCCATAATTCCATCGTTATTGCAATAACGTGCTTTTAGAATATCAAACACAAAGAGGCCAGGTTTGCTATGCAAACCTGGCCTCTCCTTTTTATTCGTGAAATTCGACTTAATTCGAAAAAATTAGTGCCGATAATTATTTAAGCGTTACACCTGTTTTACCCATGGTGCCGCCATCAGCATAAAGCATAATGGTATAAGTACCTTTCTGGAATGGCAGGGTTGGGTTTATCCAGTCGATGGTGTATTGTGTGCCATCATCCTTAAAATCAATGGATGTTTTGTAGGTGTATTGCAGGTCCTGGCCATCGGCGCTGAAAGTTCCTGAATCAGGTGCTGTAATCAGGTTTCCGGTTGGATCAATGACGCGTACATAAATATCATGCATAGCTTTTGTAGCCAAAGTATTGCTGGCCACAGTGAAGTTAATCTTCAGTTTTTTGGCTGGGTTTGCACGGGTTACATCAACCTCTTTTCCGCTGCCTTTTATTTTATAGGCCACCACATCTGATGTTGCCAGCTTAAGCGCCTGGGCTACTTTCACTTTAGCGCCAAGGTCTTCATTTTGTTTGGATAGCGTATCCACCTTTTTGGCAACCGTTGCCAAATTGGTTTTTAAAGTATCCCTTTCGGTGGTGAGCGATGTGTTCTGTTTTTTGAGCTCATCAATGTCGGCAGTATACTTGGTTACAAAATAACGGAGTTGTTTTACATCCTCCTGTACTTTGGCAAGTTCTTGTGCGGTAAGTTTACCTTTGGCCAGTTTGGCCCTCAAAACTTTAATGGTAGATTTTAACGAATCGTTTTTGGCGGTTAGTGCCGCGGTCATCTTGGCTTTGCCTGCAGTGACCTGTTCAACCTGCGATTCAAGACTGTCGAGCTCGGTTTGCAGCCTTGTTTGCTCATCATGCTGATAAACTATTTTTTTATCGGAGTTGTTTTTTTGCAGGTACAGATACACATCGGTACCCAATAAAGCAAGCACTACTACAATAAGAAAATAAATGACGTTTGAGTTTTTCTTAGGTTGTTGTTGCCCAGATTGGTTTTCCATAGCAATTAAATGTTAAGTTTTAGCATAGTTAAGCAAGTGGTATAACAAAAGCTTAGCTATAGTGTTTAGTTTTTAACGAAATATCAACTGTTAATTGATGTAAAGCGCTTTCCTGCAAGTATATACAGATGCGTTTATCCTTAATGGTTAACATATTGAACGTTAAAACACTAAAAATATGATTTTTTAAAAAATTATTACATCAATTGTTTTAGGCGTTGAGCTAAAATAACTACAAAATGTTTAAAACACAATAAGGCTTCAATTTTTATACTTCATAATAAACCTGCTACGTTATGAGTTTATATCTTTGCAACTTTCAATTTAATTCTATTTGATGCATATATACCAACGGTTCATACTTCTGATTATAATCCTGTTTGCAAGTTTAACAGTTAATGCGCAGCCGGCCGATCTTGTACCGGCACCGGTTGATGTAAAAATGCAGCCCAAACGCGAATTCAGGGGAGTATGGATAGCCACAGTGGTTAACATCGACTGGCCAACCAACTCCAAATCTCCTTCAGAAAAGCAGAAACAAGAGCTTATCGATATATTAAATTCGCACCAGGAAACCGGGATCAATGCAGTTATGCTGCAGGTGCGGCCCGCTGCCGATGCATTTTATGCCAAAAGCCGTGAGCCTTGGTCGAAATATTTAACCGGTAAACAGGGTCAGGCCCCCAGCCCTAATTATGACCCGCTTGAATTTGCCATCACCGAAGCACATAAACGCGGCATGGAGCTGCACGCCTGGTTTAACCCTTACCGCGCTACTTTTGACGGCAACTTTGCAGCGCTTAGTCCGCAGCATATTACCAAAATAAAGCCTGAATGGTTCTTTACCTACGGCGGCATTAAAACTTTTAACCCCGGCCTGCCCGAAGTGCGCGACTATATTGTACAGGTAATACTGGATGTTGTGGATAATTACGACATAGACGGCGTACACATGGACGATTATTTTTATCCATATCCCATTGCCGGTCAAAAAATAAACGACGAGGAAACATTTAGAAAGTACGGTGAGGGTTACGATAATATTAAAGACTGGCGCCGTCACAATGTGGACCTGCTGATACATATGATTGCCGATAGCGTTCATGCGCATGATCCTAACATGAAATTTGGTGTGAGCCCTTTTGGCATCTGGGCTAATAAAGCGCAAAATGAGGAAGGGTCTGAAACTAATGGCGGCTCATCATATTATGAAAATTATGCCGATACCCGCAAATGGGTAAAAGAAGGCTGGATAGATTATATTAATCCGCAGCTTTACTGGCAGATAGGCAACCGTGCCGCCGATTTTCAAAAGCTGCTCGACTGGTGGGGCGACAATACTTATGGCAGGCATTTGTATGTAGGCCAGGCGGCTTACCGCATCAACGAGCGCAAGGTTCAGGCTTTCAGAAACCCGGCTCAGCTACCTCAGCAAATAGAACTTATTCGTAACAACCCAAGGGTGCAGGGCAGTGTTTACTTTAGTTCCAACTCACTCACCAGCAACCCGCTTGGCTTTACCGACTCGTTGCGTGACAATTATTACCAATATCCTGCGTTGCCGCCGGTAATGCTATGGCGCGATTCGATACCGCCTAATGCCCCTCAGCAGGTTACGGCTAAAGCCGTGGGTAAAAGTGTAGTGGTAAGGTGGCTTACTCCAACTTTAGCTAAAGACGAAGAGCCGGTTTATGGGTACGTGATCTACCGCTTTAACGATGGTGAAAAGATAGACATCGACAACCCTAAAAACATTCTCAAAATCAAATATGATCCCACACTGGGGTATGATGATAATACTGTTATTAAGGGTAAAACTTATTTTTATGTAGTCACAGCATTAGATAGGATGAAGAATGAGAGTGAAAGGTCGCCAACGATAGCGGTCACGGTGCCGTAATGCTTTAATATCCCGTTGTCATTTCGAAACGAGGACCGGGTGAGAGATCTTATGTACTATAAGCAGGCGGGTACGCAATGCGTTTAAGCCGGGCGTATAAGATCTCGCTTTCGCCCCAATGTTCAGCCCCTCTCTGCTCAGTCAGGAAATTACACAACTTATAACTCAATCAACCCTTTTTCCTTCAGTTTATTGAGATAGATATCGATCTCGCTATCGCCCAGGCCAAAAATACTTTCATTTTTCCAAAAGGCGTGGTAAATGGCCGTTTTGGTTTTAGCGCCGTTATTATAAATATCCAGTAGTTTTTGTTCGATATAGCTCAACCCATCCGCATTGGTTTGCATCCGTTTAAGGTGTGCCTGTAGTGCAGGCTTAAGCAGCGGGAGGCCGCCCCAAAAGGTATTTTCGTTGAGCCATTTTTCTAACCCGGCGAGGTCATTATTAACATATAGCCTCCAGGCATCGGCGGCCAGGCCGAGCTCCCATTCGTTCAGGCGCTCGCGGGCATCATACAATTCTTCAAATTGTTCGCCGGTTAATTCACCCAGGCCTTTCTTATTATCAAACTGAACACAATCGGCCAGGCAAATGAGGTAAATGGCCGGGGCCGACATATCGGTTTTTAGCGAAAGCATTTCCAATACACCCAGCAGGTTTACCTGGCAATGCAAATCAAATTCAAACCACAGGTTAATCTCGGTATACCGGCTGTTTAGTTTGCCAAGCTCATCTATCACTTTATGCTGATATTCATCTGCCGGGGCATCGAATGTTCTCCCAATCCAATCGCGCCGCGCGCTCCAGAAACTTCCTGAAAGGATATTTTCCTGTAAAGGACCTTCAGAAAACACCTCGCGCCAAACCATAACATCCCCGTCGAGCCCGGTTTGATCAAAACCATCTAACGCGGCATCGCCATTTAATATATGCAGGATAGCGTTCATGAAAGCTAAGTTATAAATAAAACCCGCGTCTTTGCTGAAGCGGAAATTTTGTCAACCTTAATTTTAAATTCAGATTGCAAAAGTAGCAGTGTTTATAATACAGGAGGCATTTTACATGCCGTTGCGCGGCACCCAGGCCTGGCTTTTAATGAGCCATTTACCGCTCACGATCCGCAATACGAACGAAAAAGCCCCTTGTTCTTCAAAATGCTCGCCGTTCACAAGGCCGGTATATTCCACGGGGGCTACGAGGTAAACTATTTCCTCCGTTTGCTGAAAAGTTTTAATGCGCTGCAGATCAACTTTAAAATCTCTAATCTTAAAATCCTTAACCGCTTTTTGTACGGAATTTATCCATTGTACACCAGCTAGTTGCCCGTTCCACGAAAAAGGAGGCTGTTCATCGGCCACTACTGCATTAGGAGCGTAAAGATCAGATACCGCTTCGATGCTGAAAGTGCCGGAAGCTTTTATTACTGTTTCAACAACCTGGCGCACCTCGGGCTTTAATTTAGCTACCGTATCGGCAGGCAGCATCATTTTTGCCGAAACTGCAATACCAGGCAAACTGCTCATAAACACGCACAGGCATAAAAGGGGTAGTAAATGCTTTTTCATGATCTTAACAATTTCACACTATGCTATTAAGGCCGTTCAATATACGAATAAGCCGTTGTAAAAATACTTTTTGATCACTATTGTTTCAGCAGCAATAAAAAAGAGTCATCGGGTGACATTTAACTTATCTTTTGCTGTTCATGTAATCAATAGTCATATTGCACAAAGCTTTTACACCTAAACTAAAGCCGCTTTCATCAATATAAAAATCGGGTGTATGGTGCGATGGTGCTTTCAACGGATCGCCTCCCTTTGGCATACCGCCCAAAAATATGAACAAGCCCGGTACCTTTTCCTGGTAAAAGCTAAAATCTTCGGCACCGGTTACAGGCGGGCGCAACAGCACATTAGCGGCACCGGCAGTTTGCTGCAGGCTCGGCAGCATTTTCTGGGTAAGCGCGGGATCGTTATAAGTTACAGGATAGTGGTTGCTGTAGGGTATTTTTACCGTAGCTGTTGCTCCCTGCGCTTCGGCAGTCTTAGTGGCTATTTCTGTTACCCGCGCAATCAGTAATTTTTCGTCGGCAGGGGTAAAGGAGCGGAGGGTACCCAGCATTTCAACCGATTCGGGGATAATGTTTGAGCGGTTACCGCCTTTTATAGCACCTATAGTTACCACTGCCGGGTTTTCGGTTATATTGATATTGCGGCTCACTATGATTTGCAGGTTATTGATGATCTGGGCAGAGGTTATGATAGGGTCAACGCTCGACCATGGATAGGCCCCGTGGGCCGATCTACCTTTTACGATGATCTGCATATCATTAACCCCTGCCATGGTGCCGCCCGGCCGATAGGTTATTTTGCCAACCTCCGTTTGAGAATTAATGTGCAGGCCAAAAACCACATCCACTTTGGGGTTTTCCAGCACACCCTCCTTTACCATTTGCTCGGCCCCGCCTTTTTGTCCGGGTTCAACACCCTCTTCGGCGGGTTGAAAAATGAATTTTACGGTTCCGTGCAAGTCTGCTTTCATTGACGATAGCACCCGCGCAACCGCCATGAGTATGGCCATGTGCGAATCGTGTCCACAGGCATGCATCACGCCAACCTCCTGTCCGTTATAAGTAGTTTTTACTTTAGATGCAAACGGCACAGGCGTACGCTCAATAACCGGCAACCCGTCCATATCCGCCCTCAGAGCCACAACCGGGCCCGGATGCCCGCCTTTCAACACCCCAACCACACCGGTAGTAGCTATACCGGTTGTTACCTCAATACCTAATGATTGTAAATGCTTTGCGATAATGGCTGAGGTGCGCACCTCATGGTTACCCAATTCAGGATGTTCATGAAAATCACGCCGCCAGGTTGTTACCTGCTCCTGCAAGGCATCGGCTTTAGCATTTACATGCTGGCGCAGCGGGTTTTTTTGCGCCAATGCTTGTAACGAAAAAACACATAAGGATAAAGTAAGGCTTGCTTTCATACGGGCTGTTTGGAGATAGTAATATAAGCACAATAGTTTGAATATGGTAGATTGAGAAGCACCGGCTATGAGCCACAATCAAAAAAGCAGGCAAGCACGATTCTTTTTATGCGAGTACATAGCCGTTAACTCGGGGGCTAAAAGGGGGTTAACAGGGTTAACACAATTTCGATTTTTAATATACAAATTACTAACAATCAACAATTTAACAAGAACTCAGGGTTACCTAATTCGTTGATAAGCCGGAGCTGGGTAGCCGTTAACTTAAGGAAGAAAAAGCGCAGAACTGCGTAGCTCCCATTAAGAAGCTTATGTCCGTTCAAAAACGGAATTAAGTCAAGAAAATCGCTTTTAACCACATGTGGATTGAAAAACAATAACTGAGAAATTTTGACACTAATTTTTACGTATTAATCAAATTACACGAATTGAATTAAGTTAAGATTCGTGTAATTCGATTAATTGTAGAGAACTTGCAATGCATTAGTGTAAAAATTTCTCAGTATGAGATTAGTAAAACAGATCGAATTATTTTAAACGCGATTTCCCTGGGAATTAAGTCCCATATTTTACTACCCTCCAACATTTTTATTACCTTAAGCCCTCATATCAACAAAATATCTTTAAATGGCACTTTTAGGCAATTTAAGCAATTACAAAAATCTTGGACTTCTGGTCATCCGCATCGGGTTGGGTATTATGTTTATCTATCATGGCTATCCCAAACTGATGGGTGGTACCCAAAACTGGAAAGATATTGGCGAATCAATGAAATATGTAGGAATCCATTTCTGGCCGGTAGTTTGGGGATTACTTGCAGCAGTTACAGAATGCTTTGGAGGCTTTCTGCTGATCATCGGGCTGGCATTCAGGCCGGTTTGTATCCTGATGCTTATCAACCTTATAGTTGCGGCCTTAATGCACCTGGGTACCGGCGACGGGCTGGGCGGTGCCGCTCATGCCATTGAAGACGCCATTATGTTTGCCGGTTTGATATTTATTGGGCCAGGGAAATATAGCGTGGATAAAAAATAATTACATTAATTTAATATTAAAGCAATCACTTTTAATACTATCAATTAAATATTTATTAAATACCGTTAAAACACCTATTGGCGCGAAATATATTGATTTATATATTTATAGAAAAATATCACAAATCAATATGAAAAAACAACTATTATGGGGCGCCGCCCTATTATTAAGTGGAATTACAGCTTGCAAGAAAAGCGATTTTGGAAGTAACCAAGCCAACGCTTCTAAAACAATCAAAACCGATGTGGCAGCACCCAACTATGTCGAGTTACAACCTTACCCCAACACCCCTGGTACTTATTTTGCAACTTTTGGGGAAGCACAGTTAGTTGTGTCGGGTTTATATTATGATTCCAGACAATACCCTACCTTTCGCGAAGGTATTCCTGCATTTGGATCTGTAAGTATACCCGGGCCTAATAACATTAGTTCACTTGTGACTGATGAGAGCCCTACGTTAGGTAAAACATTTGTGGTAACAACAATTCATCAAACCTTTACTGACTATTCAGCTGTACATGGCGACCTTCATAGATATGTTATTGATTGGAAAGTCTGGGCGGAATCCGGAATGCCTACAGATTCACAACCTATTATGTCAAATTATATAAAATCTACTTATACGGGTTCTGATGGAAACATAATAACCACCTCCGGTAAACTCATCACAATAACAACCGGATCAAAATGGGCAATCGCCAATGGCGATTACAAAGTACCTAAACCGATTATAGCAGAGCACCTGCTTGGTGCTGTTACTGACCCATCAAACTCTAATACCGTTTATTATTTATACGGTTTAAACAGCAATATAACCAGAATTAGTACCAACGCACAGTCAGCCACTGGTACATATACCGCGACAGCTAATCCTAATGTTAATACCGTTACTGTTACTATTAAACGCGCTAATGGTACTACATTTCAACTTACGCAGCAGAATACTGTTGATTTATCGTAAACACTATCAATTAAAATATTTATAAAATACCGTTAAAACACCTATTGGTACAAATCAATATGAAAAAACAATTATTATGGGGCATGCTGCTGTTAATGGCAGGTTTTAGCTCATGCAAGAAAGATTCGTTTAAACCTGTTAATGACGAAAGCAGCACAGGGAAAAGCACAAAGGTGAATACTACACAGCCAACCTATACCTATGCCGATCTGGCACTACAACCAAGACAGCCGGGAGAAAATTTTGATACCTATAAGGGTGTATGGTCGGGGGCAGAGGTAAAAGTGATAGGAACACCTGTTTGGAACCAGGCGGCGTACCCGGCATTGGTAAACGGAATACCTGGCTTGGATGCCTCATATGGCGTTTATAGTAATGGGAATATGATTTCATCAAGCGTTTCAGCCGGACAGGACTTCTTTATTTTATCAATAGGCACAATAGCTTTGCCTGATCTCCAGGCTTTTCAAAAGGACGTTGATAATTACATGAAGGCCCGTGACAATTACGAAAAACTTGGCGGCCAGGGCCAGGTTCCTTTAGCATCGGATTATATAAAAGACTCGTATACAAGTGGAATGGGAGGCTATGTGACTGTTACAGGCAAACTCATTAGGGTGACAACCGGCTCACATTGGGCTTTAGCTTCTATAAGTTACCCTACTCCAACACCGGCAACGCCCCAGGCACCTAAATTTGTAGGTGCGGTTCCGGATCCGGCTGATAATACTATTGTATATGATGTTTATGGGACTAACGGTAACATTTCTATTACTAAAGTATTTAAAGAAGGCATTGAACAAGGCATGTCTGGTGGTTTTGGCTCAGGGACTTATAGTTTAGTAGGAGGAACTATATATCATGTTTCCGTAACCATTTATAGAGCAAACGGTACATCATTTGTGTTTAATGGCAATTTGGATATCTCATAGTTTATATATCTGATTAATAAACTCAGAATTAAACCATAGAAGAACTTCTTAAAAAAACACAAAGCCCGGTTCACATATATGACCCGGGCTTTATTACAATAGGGAAAATAATTACTTATTCATCGCGTCGCCTAACTGTTTCAAATAATTTTCATCAATATCTCCTGAACCTGCTACTGACATAAACTTGTTCAATTTATCGGCATCAGCGGCAAACACTTCTTTAAGAGCTTTCTTTTTCAATAGCAATTTAACGGGTTGCCCGCCCTCTTTTACAACGTAATAAAAATTCTGATCTATATATTCATCGTAGTTATTTCCTGTTGAGGCAATGCCATTTGTCGAAAAATCGGCTTTATGGAATTTTGGAGCCACATCTTTATATCTTCTTTTGGATTGGCTTTACAGTCATGAGGAAATAATTTATTATTCTCACTGGTTCAAATAATCCCCAAGTGCCTTCAGATAATTTTCATCAACATCTCCTTCATTATCCGAAAAAAACTTTTTCACCTTATCGGCATCTGCAGGAAAAGCAGCTTTTATGGCCCTGCTTTTCAGTTCCACCTTTTGTGGCTGACCACCCACTTTTACAATATAATAAACAGCTTCATCTTTATATTCATCGTAGTTATTGCCACTTGATGTAATGCCATTGGTTGAAAAACTGGCTTTTATAAATGTAGTGCCAAGGTCTTTGTAGATCTTATATTTTTTGCCCGATGATAAAACCTGCACATACTTTTTAGGGTTGATAGCCGGCACACTTTCAA
The DNA here is from genome assembly GCF_050433785.1 of Mucilaginibacter sp. 3215. NCBI lineage: Bacteria > Pseudomonadati > Bacteroidota > Sphingobacteriia > Sphingobacteriales > Sphingobacteriaceae > Mucilaginibacter > Mucilaginibacter sp. 3215. Next base: position 384,187 of record NZ_JBNPWO010000005.1, on the reverse strand, counting down.
AAACATAGGGCTGCGCGTTTTCATCAAACAGGGTAAAGCCCTTTATTTCTTCTTTTACAACAATCATCGCCGTTTTTTTTGTACGAGTGAATATTAAATTTCCGGCTACTTTGTCGTAATTAAACAGGTACACATCACTTTGCTTGAGCGAATCTTTCGGGGTTATTCCAAAGCCGTGTACCCAATCATTAAACAAAAACCTGCTGCCGTGCAAACCTTCCTGCCCGGTCCCAATCCTGTTGACAGATACGTTATGGTCGACTATATTTTCATCCATCTTAAAAAAGTTAACGTTGCTTGTTTCGGCAGGGGCATTATTGCTTACCGAATCGCCGGTCATCACAACTTTAATATTTGTTGGGTTTTGGAGGTTAACTTTTACCTCGTTATGAAAATTAGCCGTTATAATCAATTTTGAAGCAGGATCGGCCTGTAAATTGAATGTGCCGTTAGGATCTGAATAGGTTGCATATGGGTGTTGGGAATCGCTTACAAAGGCAAAGGGAACCGGTTTGCCTCTTGAATCCGTTATTGTGCCATTAACAGCAACTGTTTGGCCAAAACTTAATTTACTAATTGTGATGAGGGCGAAAAAAAATATCTTTTTCATGTATTTCAATATAAGGTTTATGTATAAGGTCAAAAGTTAAAAAAATTAAAGCGGAATACAACTTAATTCCATTGTAATAAATTTATAACATGGCTACGTTTACCAAGTCTTCTAATATTTTAAAACGAAGTTCATATAAAAGACAAATGCCCGGAAAAATACCGGGCATTTGTCTTTGTAAAGCAGATTATCTCGCTATTTTCTTACTAACTTCTCGGTAATCAAACGAGGAGCAGCGGTATTATAATAATAATTCAACGTAAACGTCTTAGTAGCGGGATCATATTTGTTCACGCCACCAGCTTGTAATGCCACTGATGGCTGCGCGGCGCTTGATAAAGTAACAGTATTGTCAGCATTAACCGTGATCTTTAAATCTGATTTCAAGTCAGCTAGTGCACCTCCAGTAATGGAAGTAGCTCCAGATGTCGCCATAGTAACGTCATAATCAAAATTAAACGGCCCTAAATCTGGATGCACCCTTGTACCAGAGGCTCTGTAAGTTCCATCGTATTGATTTTTTACCTGAACATTAAATAAAACTGTTTTATAATTACTGATTTTCTGTCCACCACCATCGGTAATTGTCAATGGCAAAACCAAATTTGTATTAGATGCTGGTATTGTACTTGATTTAATATTAATTACCACATTTGCTGAGTTCTGTCCTGCCGGAATTACAGCGGTAAGAGAACTTGTATAATCAGCAGCTGGTAGCAATTCATAATTTGTACCATTATCTGTGTTGTACTTGGTCAACGCGGCCTGATCAACTGATAATTTAACTGTCAAATTAGACGAAAGTGTATGAGGGGAGGCAAGGTTAACCATTAAGTTAACAGGTATAGGAGTATCTGAAATATCTAAAGCAAGTGCTTGAAATAGACCACCACTACCACCTACATTTGCTGCAGAAGGTAATTCTACAAGTGGAGTTGCCCCTGCAAAATCCACATAGTGCTTATCATCCTTCAAGCATGAGCTAAAACCCGTCATGGTAACCAACGCGGCTAAAGCTAATTTTATATATAATCTCGTTTTCATTTCTTTTCGTTTTAAATGTTATTTAGCCCAAAATATTTTAGAGGTAAATACCGATATAGTGCCTTCACCGGCTACGTTAGCCGCGTTTGTTTGATATTCAACCGAAGGATAAGGGATGCGTGTTACCTGATTTGGTGGATTAGCGCCAGGATAAACTGAAAGCGGAATATTGTTAGGGTAACCCGTACGGCGAAACTCGTTGAAAGCCTCAAACGCACCGTAAATAGCAAGCGCTTTCCATTTTTCGGTAATAATAGCTTGTTCCTGTTGCGCATCGGTGCCGGCAGCCGGATATGGATTGGCAGCAATATAGGTGTTTGCCTGTGCTGTGGTTAAGCCAAGATCAGCATATGATGCAGAGATCCCTGCATTATATAAATTAGCTGCACTTAACCCGCCGGTTGTGATATAACCGCTTTTAACACCTTCGGCCTGTAAAAATAAACCTTCAGAAGCCGACATGATCACAGCATCCATAGTTGCTGATTTCAATAAGCCGCTACCAACTTTACTTGGGGCTACGGCAGGAGGTTGGGTTACTCCCAATGCTGTTGCGCTGATTGCACCTGAGGTAGTAGTATACACTGCAAAACCACGAACATCGCTGTTTGATGTAAGCACAGTTGCACCGTAGCTATTAGCCTGGTATTGATTTTTGTTGGTTTGTGCACCTCCGTTTTGTGTAGTACCGTAATTTCTCCAAAGCGGGCTTTGCTGACCACCGGTAGCATCGCTGTTCAGATAGCCGGGGTTTACGGTAGCCGGAGAAGTAGCGTCAATATAACCGATACTTTGAGTTGCTGCAACGGCCGCTTTAAGGGCGCTTGTTTTACCGGCTACGTTGCTTTGACGCAACGCCAAACGCAATTTAAGGGTATTGGCAAATTTTAACCATTTGGTCATATCTCCTTTGTACATGATATCTTCAGTACCCGGAGCCGCCGGAGGTACGGCAGCTTTTTGAGCAGCTTGAATAGCTGCTATAGCTGCATCCACACGTTTTAACAGGTCATCATATATGGCCGAACCTTTATCATATTTAGGGTTCAGGTTTTTGGTTCCCTGCAAAGCTTCAGTATATGGCACATTGTTATAGTTATCAACCAGCGCCTGGTAATCAAACGCGATCATAATTTCGGCAATAGACTGATAATAAGGATTGGTAGTTGAGGCCTTCATCGCGTTATAGTTTGCAATGTTCAGATACAGTGGTGTCCAATAATCATAACTGGCTGATGTTATCTGATATGAAAGCAAGGCGATGTTAGGTTGGTAGCTTGTACTCCAGCTCAGGTAACCCATCCAGCAGGCATAATTAACGTAAGAGCCGAGTCCACCCGGGCCAACGTTATTAGTGATATCTGCTGTTATTTTTAAAGCACCGGTTAAAGCCAGCTTCGGGGTTGTTGTTACCGGTTGGTTGGGGTTGGTCGACAACTCCAGGTAGTCCTTTTTGCAACTGCTTCCCGCTAACGTAAGCGTTGCAAATATGATAGATAAATACTTTTTCATTGTTACGTTAATTAAAATGTCAGTGTTAAGTTAGCACCATAGATACGGCTTGCCGGCATTTGCTGGGTGCTGTTAACGCCAATATCGCCGTTAGTAGCGCTGTTAGCAAACTCAGGGTCAACCCAGTTATTGGTTTTAGGCCTCCACATAAACAAGTTACGACCAATTATTGCGAAGTTGGCACGTTTGATAAAGCCTGTCTTTTTGATCCATTTTGAAAGATCGAAAGATAAGTTGGCTTCACGCAGTTTCCAGAATGCACCACTGGTTACATAAGTAGAACCTGACTGGTAGAATGCACCGTTATCCCAGAAACCTAAAGCACCGTCCTGAACACTTACAGTGGTGTTTGGGGTATAAACCGGGTTAGCAGCGGTTCCTGTATTGATAACAGAGTTCGGGAAAATAAAACGCTGACGGTCTGAAGATACAGAGAACTGAGATACACCGGCAGCGGTAGCTGATTGCAAGCTTTGGCTAAAGATCACGTTACCTGAACGATACTCTTCTGTAACCGATAAGGTAATGAATTTGTAGCTTACAGTTTGTGTTAAACCTAATACATATTTAGGAGTAGTTTGACCTGCGTTAACCAGGTTAGGGTTAGCTGATGGATAACCGGTAACCGGGTCAACAATAGCGCGGCCCTGCGGATCGCGATTAACATCGGTTACATATAAAACGCTATATGGCTGGCCTACAACTGCACGGGTGTTTGCAATAGTGTAACCACCTAATGAAAGCTGTTTGGTTTCGCCGAATAACGATAATACTTTTGAATTTTGGATAGCAAAGTTACCGCCTAATGTTACACCAACACCTGTTTGTGTTTTTTGTAATGGGGTTACATCTAACTTAAACTCATAGCCTGTGTTTTGTGTTTCACCTATGTTAAGTACAGTACCGGTATAGCCTGTAGTAGGAGAAACTGAAATTGGCAAAGTTTGATTTTTAGTATGCGTATTGTAATAAGTAACATTCGCGTTAATGCGGCCATCCAGGAAACCTAAATCAGCACCAACCTCAACTTCAGAAGTTAACTCTGGTTTTAGGTTTTTATTGTTCAATACAGTGCTTTGGCTTAATGCACCTGTATTACCGTATGGGAAACCAGATGTAGAAGTGAAGGTATTCAATAAGCTGTATGGACCTACGTTTACGTCACCTACACGGCTGTAACCGCCCCTTAATTTACCGTAGCTGATGATCTTGTTATTTTTCAAGGCATCAAAAGCCGATGTAAATACGAATGAGCCTTTTACTGATGGATACCAGATTGAGCGGTTAGCGCCTGACAGCCTTGAATCGTGGTCATTACGTAAAGTACCTTCGATGAAAGCATAGTCTTTCCAACCTAATGATAAGTCACCAAAATAAGCCACCTGCCTGATTTTGAATGTACCCTGTGTAGCGCTTGGAACACCTAACAAATAGCTTACGTTATAAAAATCCTTTACCAATAAGTTGTTGGTTCCGTTCTGAACGTAATCAGCATATTGCTGCCAGATCGAATTACCAAGCAATAAATTTGCTTTTAACTGGTCATTGAAAAATGATTTGTGAAAGTTGGCCAAAAGGTCTTGTTGTAAACGGTTGTACCCCTGCGGACCTGCAAAGTTGTTATTGGTTGGGATGCTGCCATCGCCAAATACTTTTACATTACTTACAGTACCCGGGTTAATTAACGCACCATAGCTTGAGCCAACGGTACTGCCACCGTGTGTAGGATCGCTGAGTGCATAAGGGGTGTAATCAATTTCGGCACGCCTGTTTTGTTCCTGGTAAGTACCGCCGTTGTAGCTTAAGCGATAAGTACCATCAAACCATTTGGTTGGGGTAATAATACCGTTAAAGCTACCATTAAACACGTCAGTACGTTTGGTAATCCTTGAATTGTTGATACTCCAGTATGGGTTAATACCGTAAGAGTTGAAATATGTGCTTGGATCAGCAAATGGTTTAGTTGGATCTTTATAGTTTTGTAACGGCACCCAACTTGGTGTATTGAAGATAGTACTTAAGATATCACCGTAATTGCCATAAGTATCGGTGTTACCTTGTGAAAAGCTCGCAGTACCGTCAACTTTAAAGATACCTGCGGTTTTGGTACCAGAAATACGGATCTGGGTTTTGTTGTATTTATCTTTCGGAACGATACCTGTCTGATCTAAGCGGAAAGCCGAGAAGTTAAACGAGTTTGCCGCATCACCCGATGAATATGAAATGTTGTTTTGATCGCTGTGACCGGTATTAAAGAAACGACGGGCATAGCTTTGACCTTTAGGTGATTGGTATGGGAATGACTGGATAGTGCCATCCTCCAGCGGAATACCCAGTTGTTGCATACTACCATCATAGGCAGGGCCATATGATTGGTTTTCATAAGGAACGTTAGTAGTGATAAAACCGGTTACCGCATCCTGGTAAGGCTGGCCTTCGCCACCGTACCCACCAAACTTGTTTTGCAAAGCAGGCATGTAGGCAACTGACTCTAACAAGTAAGTGTTTGAATAGCTAATGGTTGGCTGGCCGCTGCCGCTACCGCGTTTGGTTGTAATAACCAATGCACCATTTGATGCCTCAGAACCGTAAAGGGCCGCAGCACCCGCACCGTTCAATACGTTAACACTCTCGATATCATCAGGGTTAATGGTGGAAACCTCGTTTGGAGAAACCGGGGTACCATTTAAAACCACCAATGCATAGTTATTACCGATAATGTGACGGTTACCACGCAGTGTAAAACGGGTATCGGGATTAAGACCGTTGTTCACGGTACTAACAACCAAACCGGCAACCTTAGCTGTTAAACCGTTGGTAAAGTTGGTAGGGCGGGTTTCGGTAAGTTGCTTGTTTGAAATGTTTGTAGCTGCATAACCAAGCTCTTTTGCCTGGCGCTTAACACCTAATGCACCTGTTACCTGTACCTCACCAAGGCTCCTTGCTGAAGATTCCAACACTACGTTTAAAATACTCCTGCTGCCACTGGGAACTTCCTGCGAAGCCATACCAATAAAAGAGAAAACGAGTGTTGAATTTGCCGGAACGCTGAGAGAGTATTTACCGGCTGCGTTGGTTTGGGTACCTTGTGTAGTCCCTTTGATTTTTACTGTTACTCCCGGAATGGGTAGGCCGTCGTCTTTGGCCGTAACCGTACCAGTAACTGTACGGTTTTGCGCGAATACTTGCGTCATAGACAACACAAGTAAGCACAAACTTACGAGTAGAAGTTTTTTCATTTCGTTAATAATAAGATCAGTTAATAGTTAATTAATCATAAAAGTAATGTTACGTTATCAAAAAGTCAAGTAATTTCTTTCAAAACGTCATTTTTTTTTCAAAAAGCCAAGTTTTAGCTAAAAGAATAATAATTATAGTACTATGTATTGCATAATACAATCTAAAACATATATCTTTGTATTATGATCGTCGAAAACACCCAAACCCAAATGAGGAAAGGCATACTGGAGTATTGCATCCTCTCCATCATAGCTAAGGGCGAAACATATGCATCAGACATAATTGCTGAACTTAAGAAAGCCCAACTGCTTGTAGTTGAGGGTACTCTGTATCCTCTTTTAACCCGATTAAAAAATAACGGACTGCTCACCTATAACTGGGTGGAGTCAATTTCCGGGCCGCCCCGAAAGTACTATGTGCTCTCGGACGAAGGCCGGGCGGTACTTGAACAATTAGATAAAACCTGGCAGGAACTGGTATTCGCTGTTCAAACAGCTATCGGCGATAGAAAATAGAAAAACCTACAAACTCACTATAATCATGAACAAAACAATTATCATAAATATAAACGGCATGGTTTTTCACATTGAAGAAGATGCCTACGAAGTGCTGAAGAACTATATGACGGATGTAAAGCGTCATTTTTCTACTTCGGCCGATAGCCTGGAGATCACTACCGACATTGAAAACCGCATTGCCGAAATGTTTAACGAGATCCTTGCCCGCGATGCCAAACAAGTTATCGTGGAAACAGATGTAAAGGAAGTTATCGGGCAAATGGGCAGCGTACAGGATTTTGAAACCGCTGAAACCGATGCCAAATCAGGAGGTAGTCCGTTTGAGTACAATACCGAACGCCGCAGGCTTTTCCGCGATCCGGACGATCACCTCATCAGTGGTGTATGCGCCGGTATTGCCAATTATTTTGACGTTAACCCGGCCTGGGTAAGGCTGGCCTTCGCTATCCTGGTACCTTTTGCCGCCATGGGCCTTGTTATATATACAATACTATGGATGGTTGTCCCTAAAGCCATTACCCGTGCCGACCGTATGGCCATGAAAGGCGAAAAGCAAGACTTAAAAGGCTTTAAAAAGAACTTTGAAGAAGAATTGAGCACCGTGCGTGAAAATCTTCAAAACTTTAAACATGAAGCCAAACCGTTCATTTACCAGGTGCGCGACCTGATCAGCGATATCTTTGAACACCTTGCAGCCTTTTTAAGAGGTACCGGCAGTTTACTTAGTAAACTTTTGGCTACAGCTGTTTTATTGGCCTGCCTCGGCATGATGATAGCGCTCATCGTTTCGCTTATCGCCTTACTTGCGGCGGGTAATATGGGCATATATAACCTGTTTCCGTTCAACATAACTAATCACCAGGCCAACGGCATTTTTATGGCAAGCGGCTTTTTAGTACTATCTATACCTTTATTAGCTATTATTTTATCAACGATAGGCTTCCTGTTTAAAAAAGCGTCATTTAACCGCTCAATTGGTACCACCTTGTTATGTATCTGGTTAGCTTCATTAGGTGCGGTTTCATATTATGGCGTAAAAACGGCGGCCGGCTTTCGTGAGGGCGGTAAATTTACCCAAACAGTTAAGCTTAAGCCAACTGCGAATAACACCTATTACCTGCAGCTGAACGATACCAAGTATTTAAGCAATGAAGACAGTACCCGCCTCAAAATAAACGAGCGCTTTAAAGGCATGATCATTTTAGATGATGATTTTAATGGCGATGATATGCCAAACCGCAATGTTACCATCGATATTGAAAAAAGTGATGTGCCACAACCAGTGCTCATCGAAACCTTCAGCGCCCGTGGTAGTAATCTTGAGGAGGCCCTGATCAACGCCCGCAGCGCGGCCTATCGCTTTGAACAAAAAGATTCAGTTTTAAATTTTGACCGCCACCTGGAAATGCCTAAAGGCTTTTTATGGCGCGGGCAGGAACTGCACCTTACCTTAAAGGTGCCGCTTAATGCTAAGATCATTATCGATCAAAAACTCGACCGTAACATCAACTTTAATATATATGAGTGCAAAAGCGATGGTGATGGCATTACCACAGCCACCTATATCATGACCGCCAGTGGGCTGGAATGCAAAGTTGACCCGATAAAGGCAGCTAAATTCAAAGCCGATAGCTTAAAGGCGCTCAAACAGGAACAGGATACCTTACCGGCAAGCCCCGCAGATACAGCAAAAGCCCAATAAACCATTTCCCTGTGAAAACACTTTTTAAATATATAAGCCTGCTAATTTTTAGCGGGCTTATTATACCCTTCTACTTCCTGCTTCAACCAAGCGGTAACCCGCTTTTAAACAGCAGAGTAACCAACCTCAAATCAAACATTCCCCGCCAAAATGAAATGCCAATTACCTTCCGGATTATTAAGGATATAGCAAAAAATTTAATGCCCGCATTAAAAAGTGAAAATAATCTGTAACCAACACCCCTGTTTTTGCATCTTACTATAAAAAGCAACACAGTTACCATTTCCGGGTGATCCGGCAACATAAATTTAATAATGTTAAAAAAAGGCTTAAAAGCCACGTGGGATTGTTTTGCCAAAAATTTAAATCAAAAGCATGAATACTATGAAAACAATCGCCTATATCTCATAACTACTAAACCCTAAAACCGGAAAACACGCCGGGAACTAAAGAAAACTTATTTACAAATTTTAAAAAAGGAGCAATCCTCTAACGGCATTGTATTGCCCTTACTTTCTAAACCGAACTAAAATGAAAACTATCATACATAACATATTTTATACACTGCTGCTTGTTGCTATCAGCTACAGTGTATCCTTTGCCCAGCAGGCCGCGCCTGCCACCAAGGTATCCGGGGCCTTGCTTAACGAACAGGGTAAGCCTCTTGATTATGCAACGGTAAGCCTGTTGCGCGCATCTGATTCAACCGTGGTTAAAGGCGCGTTAAGTAACGATGCCGGGGTTTATGTTTTCACCAATATAAAAGCAGGTAATTATATCATTAAAGCCTCTGTTGTTGGTTATCAAAAAGCGGTAAGTAAAACCTTTACTGTGCCCGCTAATTCTTCGCAGGTTACAGCTCCGGCTTTAAACCTGCGCACAGGCAGCACCGAATTAAAAGCCGTTACCATTACCGCTACCAAACCCCTTATCGAGCGTAAAATTGATCGTACCGTAATGAACGTTGAAAACAGCGTACTTGCAGCCGGCAATACCGCTATGGAAATTTTAGAACGTGCCCCTGGTGTTACCGTTGATAAAGACGACAACATCAGCCTGAAAGGTAAGCAGGGCGTAACTGTCATGATCAATGACAAGCTAACCTATCTTACCGCAGCGCAACTGGCTACTTTATTACGTTCAACTGATGGCAATACCATTAAATCTATTGAGATCATTACCAACCCGTCTGCAAAATATGATGCGGCCGGCAATTCGGGCATCATCAATATTAAATTGAAAAAGAATACACAATCGGGCACAAACGGCAGTATTACTGTGGGCGGTGCCAAAAGCAAATACTGGCGCGATAACAGCAGCCTTAACCTTAACCACAAACAAGGCGGTCTTAATGTATTTACTTCATTAAGCAGGGGCGATAATAAACGCGGGCATGATATTGGCATTGACCGTATCATTACTGATTCGCTTGGCAATAAAACTTATTTCAACCAGAAATCAAGCCTGCCAAGCATCAACCATTACAACAACTATCGTTTAGGTGCCGACTATGACCTAACCCCGAAACATACCATAGGTTTTGTGGTAAGCGGCTATTCAAACAGCGAAAAAGACTTGAATGATAACCGCACAATTATCGGCAAACAATTTGGCGTGCCCGATTCTTCGTTGCGCACTACATCAGATATCAGGCAAACCTATAAAAACTTCGCCCTTAACCTTAACGACAGGCTTAAGCTTGATACCAGCGGCCAGGAGCTGAGCATTGATTTGGATTACTCTAAATTCAAAAACAACTCCAATGCCATGTACAATACCGATTATTTTTTACCTGATGGAAGTATACAGCATGAACCACAAATGCTGCGTAACCAAACACCTTCAACCATAAGCATCTACACCGGTAAGGCTGACTACACCAAACCGCTTACCAAAACCATCAAACTGGAAGCCGGGGTAAAATTCAGCAGTGTTAAAACCGATAATGACCTGCAAGCGCAGATCTTCAGCAACGGTGCTTATATTAATGATACTACACGTACCAACCGGTTTATTTATACCGAAAAAATCAACGCCGGATATTTGAACCTGAACAAACAGTTCAAAAAATTCTCGGTACAATTAGGCTTACGTGCCGAGCAAACCCGGTCTACAGGTAACCTGATTGGCAGTACACCTGTTAAGAGGAGTTATTTAAACCTGTTCCCAAGCGTGTTCATTAACCAAACCATTAATGATAAAAACGAGATAAGCTTTTCATACAGCCGCCGTATCGACCGTCCGGGCTATGACGATCTGAACCCTTTTGTTTATTACCTTGACCCTTACACTTATTCGCAAGGTAATGCGTTCCTGAACCCGCAATACACTCAAAATTTTGAGCTTAATTATACTTATAATAAAACTATCAATGTAAGCCTTGGTTACAGTCACACAACCGATGCTATTACAGAGCTGATTTTAACAGAAGGCAAGCGTTCATTTGAAACACATCAAAACCTGCAAACACAAACCGGTTACAATGTCAACATCAACACACCATTCACCATTACCAAATGGTGGGAGGGCAATGTTAACGCAACCGCGTTTTACCTGGGCTTTAAGTCGGATACCCTTGCTGGTCAAAAGTTCAATGATGGGCAATGGGCTTTCCAGGGCCGTACAACACAAACATTCAAGTTTGCAGGCTACCGCTTTGAAGTAACCGGCGATTATCAATCATCATTAACCTACGGCATTTACAAGATCAGACCACGTTACTCGGTAGATATGGGTGTCAGTAAATCATTCATGGAAAAGAAATTCAACATCAAAGCTTCATGCGATGACATCTTCAACATCCGCCGCAATGACTTGAGCAGCCAGGTGGTGAACAATAACTTTGTTATCAAACAAAAAAATGATACCCGGGTAATGCGCCTTACTTTTACTTATAACTTTGGTAACAGTTCTATCAAAATGCGTCAGCACCGCAGCGGCGCCGATGATGAAAAAGGAAGGGTAAAGGGAGCTAATTAGTTGCCAGTGGGCAGTTTGCAGTTATTACCGGGTAGTTTACAGTTGCCCATTCACCAAAAGAAAAGCGCCGGGCTTATCATCCGGCGCTTTTCTTTTTAACAAATCATCGTAACTTAATCAGCTAATTCAAAAACTGCAAACTGCAAACTGCAAACTGCAAACTGCAAACTGCAAACTGCAAACTGCAAACTGCAAACTGCAAACTGCAAACTGAACTACTGCCCCACCATAAATACTGCATTACTGAACAACAGCTTACCGTTTTCCCAGAAGCTACGGAACAACGGATCATCAACCATATAAACTACCGAACCGCGGCCCATAGGCTGTACGCCAAGCAACAATCCGTTGTTGATCTTCTTTTTTGATTCTGCACCAACGAAGCCCGATACATAGCCATCCTTTTTTATGGTTCCCACGTTCCAGCCATCATCGCCCGAAAAAAGGTCGTAGATATCGTCGTTCAGCTTTAACGAATAGTAATAATCAGGCAAACCGAAACCAAGCGGGTGGGTGTTATCAAGGTTCAATTTATAAATGGCGCCGGGGATAGATTCACTAAGGGCCAGGCGGTCACGATCCCCGTACAGCTTAACTGCTTTATCTTTTTCCTTTTCTTTATCCTTGTCTTCCTTTTTTTCTTCTTTCCTTTTAATAAGGAACCCTTTTTTATCAACCAGTAATGATACGGCATTATCCACCGCTATCAGCTTACCACCCTCGCGGACCCAGTTTTGTAATTTCTCTGAAGGGAAATCTTCATAACGGCCATCGGGACAAATCACCACATCAAATTCGCCCAGTTTGGTCCGCCCTAAATCCTGGTACCTTATTAAAGTAACCGGATATCCAATTTGTGCCTCAAACAAATGCCAAACCTCGCCCATAGCTTCCGAATTAACGCCATCGCCTGCAATTAAAGCAATTTTAGGCTGATGAATGTATCTTACCGCGTCCGAACCGATATCCGATCCTTTATCAACAAAGCCTGTTGAAATAGGGGTGATCTCCTGATTAAGTGATGCAGCGGTTTGAGTAACCACCTGGTCAAAATCGGCCAGGTCGTTGCCTGCACGGGTAACAATTAATGACCCTGCTGTAAATTGCTTGCCCCCTGCTTCAAAAGGCTTTTCGGCATAACGCACTTTAATCTTCTTTTTAAGCAAAGCAGCCAAAAATTTCACATCATTAACCGATTGCCATGCCGATACATAAGCATAAGCATGTGTATTTACCAGCGGCTTAGGTTCAGCCACGCTCCATTCGGTACTGGCAGGTTTAAATGATTCCTTCAATCCGTAAGCTTTCAATCCATAAGCATACGGAAGCGACCATGCCGTGATATCATATGTATTCGAGTCCGGGATAAAAGTTTTGGGCTCCAAAAGCACATGCAGTAATACTGCTTTAGGCTGATAGGCATTAACTACCAGGTCGTTTGCGCCAACATTATATTGTTCCGTTTTTTGGTTAACGTAGTTAAAGCCGGTAACGGTTTTATTAGCTAAGCCAAAACCATACTGGATGCCGTTGCGGCCCAGCATTTTTGCCAACGCGTTAATTTTATTATTGTTATCGTTTTTAATAACATAGGTTTTGTAATCGCCCGGCGGGTTGGCCCGGCTGTTGTCAAAAAACTTTTTATACTCATCCAAAAGCTTTTGAGTATTTAACGCGGCTATTTCAAGCGTGCTTAAACTTGTTGAGTGGTGATGGGCCACGCGCTGCACCAAAGTAAGGGTATCACCGCTGCGGGTAACCACAGCCAAACCGGCACTGATTCCCCCCTGCTCATAGGTCATGCCGATAGAGCCATTATATAAAGGATAAGTATCTCCGTATGATGGGTACAGCAGGTCGAACTCGTATTTGGTGAAATACATCCAGCCGTTCTGATCAAAATATTTGGCATTGTTTTTACCAATAGTGATCTGGAACTGGCGTTGCCATGCGGTAATATCTTTGTGGTATGGCTCGGCAGCAGGTGCAAAGTAATAAGGGGCATTGTAACCTTGTTCGTGATAATCAACATGAACCTGTGGCAGCCATTGGTTATACAAGCCAACACGTGCCTGCGTTTCTTTTTGTTGTTGCCATGCCCAATCGCGATTAAGATCAAAGTAAAAATGGTTTACCCGGCCACCCGGCCATGGTTCAACATGCTCACGCGATGTTGGGTTGGCATCCGGCATGGTGCCCACTACCGAATTATAAAAATTAACATAGCGGTCGCGCCCATCGGGGTTTAAACAAGGATCGATAACAACAACCATGTTTTTGAGCCAGGCCTTGGTAGCTGTATTTGCGGGATCAACCATATCAAACAAAGTCCACATGGCGGCCTCGCTTGACGCGGGCTCGTTACCATGTACATTATAGCTTAACCAGGTAACAACAGGCATGGCAGTACTGCCGCCACCGCTTTCAATCCCGGCCAGTTTAAGGTTATTATGACGGACCTCTTCAAGCCTGCCAATATTTTCATCAGAAGCGATGAACATCGCCAGTAAAGGCCGGCCCTCGTTGGTAGTACCAAACTGCTGTAGTTTTACATTCTTTGAGACCGAAGCTATGTATTTAAAATATTCAACAATACGATAATGAGGAGTAAAATGCTCACCCAGTTTATAACCCAGGAACTCCTGCGGCGATTGGATCTTTTGCGCAAAGGCCGGGCAAAAAAAACTTACAAATACAAAAAGGAGTAAATGTTTTTTTATCATAAATAAATAATAGATATATAGGAGAAAAGAGATAAGCTAATATGCAGAAAAATATTGGCAAATTGTTAGATGTGCAAATTTCAGATGTGCAGATATGCAAATGATTAGAAAATACACTGAATTTATTTATAAAAACACAAAATAAATAGGATGCGCATTATCTAAAATTTGCACATCTGAAATCCGCATATTTATAATCTGAAATCTGCACATTTGCATATCTGCAATCAACAAACATGACACCTATCCAGGCCCTGCAAAAATACTTTGGTTATAGTGCCTTCAGGCATGAGCAGGAGGCTATCATTCAAAATATACTTAAGGGGCAGGATGTAATGGCGCTGATGCCTACCGGCGGCGGCAAATCATTGTGCTACCAACTGCCCGCTGTTTTGCTTGATGGCTTGACCATTGTAATATCACCGCTTATTGCGCTGATGAAAGATCAGGTAGATAGCCTGAACGTTAACGGCATCCCTGCGGCTTTCCTCAATTCGTCGTTAAATCCCGAGGAAACGAGGGTGCTGGTAAACCGGCTCCGAAACAATGAGATCAAACTGCTTTACCTTGCCCCCGAACGTTTGTTCAGTGCCGAAAGCAAAGAGAATAAAGAAAGTAAGCTTATTCCTTTTTTAAAAACGCTGAAAGTTGCACAGATAGCTATTGACGAGGCACATTGTATCTCCTCGTGGGGACATGATTTCAGGCCTGAGTATTTAATGCTTGCCGGGCTTAAGGAAGAGTTTCCGTCGGTGCCGGTTATAGCACTTACGGCTACAGCCGATAAGCTTACGCAAAAAGATATTCTTGAAAAGCTCAACCTTCATAAGCCGGCAATATTTGTATCCTCATTTAACAGGGCAAATATTACTTACCGGGTATCACCCAAAAAGAACAGCTTTAAACAGCTCATCGCCTTTTTAAATGAGCACAAGGATGAATCGGGTATTATTTATTGCCTGTCCCGCAAATCAACCGAAGCTTTGGCCGAAGATTTAAAAGATGAAGGGTTTGCTGCCGAGGCTTATCACGCCGGTCTTAGTAATGAAGTTAAAGCCCGTAACCAGGAAGCCTTTTTACGCGATGACCTGAAGATCATTGTGGCAACCATCGCTTTCGGCATGGGTATCAACAAATCAAACGTACGCTATGTGTTGCATGTCGATCTGCCAAAAAACATTGAAGGTTACTACCAGGAAACCGGTAGGGCAGGACGCGATGGACTTCCGTCGGAAGCATTGTTGCTTTATTCGCCCGGCGATGCAATGAAATTGCAGGCTTTTGCCAAAGTAGAAGGCAATGAGCAGCAAAGCCGCATCATGCTTAATAAGCTTAATGATATGGTTAAATATTGCCAGCTGCTATCGTGCCGCAGGCAATACCTGATGAAATACTTCGACGAAGAATTCCCGGCCAAATGCGGCTCATGCGATGTTTGCTTAACCGAATATAAACGTTTTGATGGCACACTGATCGCTCAAAAAGCGCTCTCGGCGGTAGCCCGGTTAAATGAACGTTTCGGGGCTAACTATGTAATAGATTTTTTGCGGGGATCAAAAAGCGATAAGATCCGTGAAGAACATAAGCAGTTAAAAACCTACGGTATCGGTGCAGATATTAGCAAGGCCGACTGGCAGCACCACATCCGCGAGTTGATTAGTATGGGCTATCTGCAAACCGCCGGCGATGAATATCCGGTATTAAAACTTACCGCGCAGAGCACCGACGTATTAAAGGGCGGGCAAAAGGTTGAGTTTATTGAGATAGAAAAAGTTGAAGAGGTTCACCATGAAGAAAACCTGCCTTATGAGATTCCGTTATTCAACCGGTTAAGGGAAGTTAGGCGGGGCATTGCCGAGGGTGAAAATGTACCGGCTTATGTTATTGTATCCGATGCTACACTGCAGGAAATGGCTACCTACCTACCGCAAAGTTTGGATGAACTGCGAATGATTTCTGGTTTTGGCGATATTAAACTGGCCCGTTATGGTCGCGAACTGCTTGAACCGGTTAAGATTTATTGTGCTGAAAAAGGCCTCGGCTCAAAAATAAAACAGAAATCGCCTAAACGGGAGCGGAAGGCGAAATCACCGGGGCAAACCAAATCTTCTTCGCGAAGCAATGATACTAAAGCCGAAACGTTTAACCTATATCGCTCCGGAAAAACCGTTGCCGAAATAGCGGCCGAGCGTGGGTTCACTACAGCTACCATAGAAACACACCTGAGTTATTATGTACAAAACGGCGATTTGGATATCACCGAAATAGTTCCGCAGAAAAAGATCGCTGTTATTGCCGACGCCGTTGAAAGTTATGGAGCTGAAAGACTATCGCCCTTAAAAGAAGTTTTAGGCGATGATTACAGCTACGGTGAAATCAAAGCTGTAATTGGCTGGATGAACAAGGGGGAATAATTTTTGTTAAGTTTGAAACCTTGCGCTCGTTTGCAACGAGCGCTTAAAATGGGCTTGCGTTTTAAACGCAAGCCCGGCGATACAATCGCCGAGCCACGTTAAGCACTCGTTGCAAACGTACGCAAGCTAATGATGACATATTTTTGAATTGTATTTGTTCAACACACATGACTACCACAACCCAACTGTACGATATATACCTCAAACACCCCGTAATTAGCACCGACACCCGGAAGATCGTGCCTGGCAGTCTGTTCTTCGCCCTCAAAGGCGATAAGTTTGACGCCAACACTTTTGCACAAAAAGCAGTTGAGGCCGGTGCAGCTTACGCAGTAATTGATAACGCCGAATATCAACTGGGCGAACAGTATTTATTGGTTGAGGATGTTTTAACTACCTTGCAGGATTTAGCGCGCCATCATCGCCGCCAGCTTGACATCCCGGTTATCGGACTTACAGGTACCAACGGAAAAACCACCACCAAAGAACTGATCAACGCCGTATTATCGCAGCATTTTAAAACCCAGGCTACCCAAGGCAATTTAAATAACCATATTGGTGTACCACTTACCATTTTAACCATTGATGCCAGCCATGATGTGGCCGTTATTGAAATGGGGGCCAATCACCAAAAAGAGATCGAGCTGCTTTGCAGTATTGCTCAACCATCGCTTGGCTTAATTACCAATGTTGGTAAAGCGCATTTGGAAGGTTTTGGCGGAGTTGAAGGGGTGAAGAAAGGAAAGGGGGAATTATATGACTTTATGGCGACGCCCCCCCCACCCCCTAAAGGGGGTGCCTATCGACATAATGGCATTACCTTTGTCAATAGCGATGATACTGTTTTAATGGAGATGGCTGCGGCCCGGCATTTATCTCATGTGGAGTATTATGGTACCGATGCTATTGATAACCTGATCAGCGGTGAACTACTGGAGAACTCGCCTTTACTTACCTTGGAGTGGACCAACAATAAAACCGGCGATAGCTATAAAGTTAAAACCCAGCTAACGGGGACTTACAACCTCCCTAATATTTTAGTGGCCATATGTATCGGCACTTATCTCGGCTTATCCGCGAATGAAATCAACGCCGGTATCGAGGGTTATCAGCCAAAAAACAACCGCTCGCAAATTGTACAAACGGCTACCAATACCCTCATTTGCGATTATTACAATGCCAACCCAAGCAGCATGTTTGTCGCCATTGAAAACGTGGGCAAAATTGAAGCAAAAAGGAAGGTACTTATTTTGGGCGATATGTTTGAAATGGGGCCGGAAGCGGCTGTTGAACATGCATCTGTTATCAGCAAAGCGATGGACACCCCTGTTGATGAACGCATCTTTATCGGAAAAGATTTTTTGGGTGCTTCACAGTCCATGGACCATGGACCATGGACCATGGGCAAGTTTTATGAAACTGCCGAAGATGCCATTGCTGCTTTGAAAGCACAGCCGATACGCAATTCAACCATACTTATTAAAGGGTCACGGGGGATGGCTTTGGAGCGGTTGGTGGAGTTGTTTTAAATAAATATGAATACAATTTATAAAAGCGTCATTGCGAGGTACGAAGCAATCCCAAACTATACAGAGCGGATCTGCTTATAGGGGATTGCTTCGTACCTCGCAATGACGCGGGTTTTATTCTTTCTAAAAATATACTTTATTACTCCCTCCGCAAACTATCAACCGGGTTAGCCAGCGCGGCCTTAACCGATTGAAAACTGATAGTGATAAAGGCAATCAATAGGGCAATCACAGCAGCTAATACAAAGGCTGTCCAGCTTATGCCAACTCGGTAAGCAAATGCATCAAGCCAGTGGTTCATGGCCAGCCAGGCAATCGGGAAAGCCACAACGATAGCAATAAGCACCAGCTTAATAAAATCTTTAGCTAACAGAGCAACAACATTGGTAACAGTAGCACCCAAAACTTTCCGCACACCAATTTCGCGGGTACGTACTTGGGCAGTATAGGCCGCCAAACCAAGCAGGCCAAGGCAGGAGATTAAAATAGCTATCCCCGCAAAATAGTTAAACAATGTACCTTCCCGCTGTTCGCCCTGGTAAAGCTTATTAAATACATCATCTAAAAAAACATAACTGAAAGGGAATTCACCATTGTATTGCTTAAACTGATTGCCGGCGGCAGCAATTGCTTTTGGCGCATCATTGCCTGTGGTTTTGATATAAATAGAAGTGTAACTGTCGGGCGCATAATAAAACACCGCCGGTGCTATTTTTTCGCGCATACTGGCAAAGTGAAAATTTTTAACAACACCTATAATAGTACCCTCTGTTTTGCACAGCCTGAAACGTTTGCCAATTGGGTTTTGCAAGCCAATTTCTTTAACTGCCGCTTCGTTCAATATAAAATGAGCACTATCGCTCACGGAGCCGTCAAAACTATGCCCTTGCTGCATCTTTAACTTAAAGAAAGAAATAAAATCTTTGTCAATCCCCTGCGGATGCACGATAAATGTTTGCCCGGTGGCTTTGCCATCCCAATCATTATCGCCAGAAATGCCGCCATTGTTAACAATATTTCCGCTTGATCGGGTTACCGCCTCAACACCCGGCTGTTTTAAAAGCTCGGCTTTAACAGCGTCATAATGCCCTTTCATATCGCGCATCCAAAAAGCTAACACGTGGCTTTTATCATAACCTAAATTTTTCGCCCGGATGTAATTAAGCTGGCTGGTGATCACAATGGTACCGATGATCAATACCACCGAAAAGGTAAACTGCACCACTACCAGGATCTTACGGAAAACCACATCGCCAATGCCATTGGATATTTTACCCTTAAGTGCTTTTAAGGGTTCAAAAGATGATAACAGCAACGCGGGATAAATACTGGACAATAAAAGTGTAGCAGTGATGGTACCCGCAATAACTAACCAGATATGGTAATTGGAAAGATTAAATACCAGTTGCTTACCCGCAATTTCATTAAATACAGGAATTACGTTATAAATTACCAACACTGCTAAAACCGACGAAAGGATAAACAGCAAAGCTGTTTCCACCACAAACTGCATAAACAGTTGCGTTTTTGCCGCGCCAATGATCTTTCGCATGCTTATTTCCTTGGCGCGCAGCATGGCCCGTGCGGTTGAAAGGTTAACATAGTTGATACAGGCAATCACTAATATTACTAAGGCGATAATAATAAAGATATGTACAGTGCTGATCCCCCGGTCGGTACCATCAGCATTATAAAGATGCATTTTAGTTGCGGGCAGCAAAAGGTAATCGGCATCGGTATCTTCAGGCTTCCGTTTCAGGTGGACTTTATTCAAATCGGCCGATAGCTTTTTTAAAGAAGTACCCGGTTTCAACAACAAATAGGTTTCATAAGCGTAATTGCTAAAATCATGGTTCAGATCAACCTTATTGTTGGTAAACATATATTTGATATGATAGCTCATGGGCATGATCATATCATAATTAATGCTTGAGTTAAGTGGAAAATCATCAATAACGCCCGATACAGTAAAATTCTCTTTATTATCGGCCACAATAACTTTTCCTAAAGCATCTTCATTACCGAAATATTTTTTTGCCGTTCTTTTTGTGATCACTACGGAATTATCGTTCGTGAAAGGTTTTGCCTTGTTCCCTTCTATCAACGGAAAATCAAAAACAGTAAACAGGGAGGGATCAGCAAAGCCTACCGCCTGCTCGTTAAAAATTTTATCCTGGTATTTAAATAATGAGAAAAACCAGTTATTGGTTATGCGCACCTGGTCTTGCACAACGGGCAGTTCCTGTTTGGCCAGCGGCCCCATCGGTGCTACCGTTGCTTGCCAGACCTGCTTGCTGGCCCCTGTACCGCCAAAAAGCTCTACACGGTAAATGTTTGATGTGTTTTTATGAAAGCTATCAAAGCTAAATTCGTCCTGCACCCAAAGCAAGATCAGGATCCCAATGGCGAGGCCCACAGTTAACCCGGCAATATTGATCACCGAATAAAACTTATTGCGGACAAGGTTCCGCCAGGCGGTTTTGATATAGTTTTTCAGCATAATAATAACGGCTTTATCAGGCAACACCTAATTAAAATGATGCCAATATTATAAACAGCTAACTATCAGAAAATTACAAAAAACAACTATACACTATCGTTCGGATACGGACAGCCGGGTGTTCATTTATGTAACGATCTCATTCGGCCCTCAGACTTTTAATAGGATTAACACTTGCCGCTTTAATAGATTCATAACTAACCGTAAGCCAGGCAATCCCCAAAGCTCCGGCCGACGCCACAAAAAATATCAGCCAGCTAATATTGATATGATAAGCAAAGCCCGACAACCAAACATTTGCTGCATACCAGGAAACCGGAAGCGCTATACATATGGCTATCAGGATGAGCCTGGTGATTCCGGATGACAACAGATATACAAGATTAAATACCGATGCACCCAACACTTTGCGCACACCTATTTCTTTGGTACGCTGTTCGGCAATAAAGGCTGATAAACCATATAAGCCGATGCAGGATATAAAAATTCCCATCGCGGCAAACAGCTTAAAAATATCGCCCATTTGCTGCTCGCCGCGGTAAAGGGCTGCCATTTGCTGGTCAACAAAATTGAAACTAAAAGGATAGGCAGGACTAATTTCTTTGCTTATTTTTTCCAAAGCTTTAATAGTTGCCGCGGTTGCTCCGGGTTTGGTTCGCATAACAACTGTGCCACCGCCACCTGTTAAAGCAATGATCAACGGCTCAATAGCCGACTGGGCCGGTTTAAAATTAAAATCTTTAACCACACCAATAATGACGCTTGGTTTGTTGTGCAATGTCATCGGCTTTCCGATAGCTGCCGCCGCATTGGCAAACCCCATCAGGCCCAACAGCTTTTGGTTGATGACACAGTTATTGGAGTCGGTTTTGATCGATTCAGAGAAGAAGCGGCCTGCCAATAATTTCAATCCGAATAAATGGGCAAAATTTTCGCTCACGTAAATTCCCGGCGTTGGGTTTCCGAGCGTTTTGGGGTCTTTGCCGGGCCACGACGCGTTTGCGCCGGCTCCCACATCTATAGGAAGTTCGTTGGTAATAGCAAAATCACTGGTGAGCGGATTTTGCCGTAGCTCATTTCTCAGCAAAGCTTCTTTATCTACCATGTCACCGTTCATGTCCATATATAAAAGACTGGATTTGTTAAAGCCGGGATTTCTTTCTCGTACAAACTTAAGTTGCTGGTAAATAACTATCGTACCTATCAGTAAAACCACCGAAACAACAAACTGGGTCACCACCAAAGCATGGCGGAAAATTAAATTACCGCCCATTGATTTCACATTCCCCTTAAGCACTTTAACGGGATTAAAACCCGATAAAAACAGTGCCGGGTAACTTCCCGATATCACCCCTGTTAATAACGCGATACATAACAGACCAAGCCAAAGCTTCGTATTGGCGAAATCAATGGTAAGCTGTTTACCAATCAGCTGATTAAACATCGGCAGGACTAAAACTACTATCCAAAGTGCAAGTAGCAGCGATAAAAAAACAGTGAATAGGGCTTCGCTTAAAAACTGAAATATCAGTTGAAACCTTTGCGCCCCAGCTACTTTGCGCAAGCCAATTTCCTTTGCCCGTCGGGCCGAACGCGCAGTAGCCAGGTTCATGAAATTGATGCAGGCAACGGCAAGTATTAAAATAGCTACAACAAAAAACATTTTTAGGTATAGCGCATTACCGTGCCCGGGTAAATCCATCTCTATCGCCGGGGCCATGTGAATTTGGGTAATGGGTTGAAGATGGAACGCACTTTTCATTTGCGGTTCGTATTTATGATAGATCTGAAAAATCTGACTTTCCAATTTTTTTAAATTGGCAGGGCTTGGGTCAAAATTTTTATCTAACTGAACATAAGTATGAAAATATGGCGCCTCCCATTGGTATTTTTCCACCTTAGGGTTAGCTTTGTATAACGCTGCCGTTGGCATTACAAAATCAAATTGCATGTGAGAATTGGCGGGAATGTTGGCTAAAACGCCGGTCACTACCACGTTTTCACTATTGTCTTTTTTTAGAAACTTGCCAACGGGATTTTCATTACCAAAATATTTCACGGCTGTAGCTTCCGTTATTAAAACACCATCTATTTGCTTTAGAGCTTCTGCGCGATCACCTTTTACAAGCGGGAATGAAAATACATCCAGAAAATTGGGATCGGCATAAATTACCCTGTCTTCTATAAACCTTTTGTCGTTGGCTTCAAACAAGTAACTCTTCGGGCTTATGCGTACTGCATTTTTCACAGCCGGTAATTGCGCTTTTACCGAGGCAGCCATTGCAGTGGGCGTGCCGGCCATGGTTAAGCCATCAACATCCCAGTTTATACGATATAGTTGTGCCGCATTTTTATGAAACATATCGTAACTCAGTTCGTTTTGTACCCAAAGCAATATCAGGATACTTGCTGCGAGGCCAATTGCCAAACCAGATATATTAATAACGGAATAGGTTTTGTCTTTAATTAAATTGCGGTAAGCGAGTTTAAAGTACGTTCTGATCATGGTTATGTAGGTTTAAGTTTTACTAACGAAAAGAACAATTTTATTCATCAATATACAGTCCCCAACAGCGTTATGCTATTATCTTCACAGATATGTCCCAATAATCTTTTTCAGCAGATATCTAAACTAATCAGGCATCGCATTTGTAATATCGGTACAGGTACCATAACATGGTGTTAAATTTCATGCCACAATATAAATAACTTATAATGAACATATTGAAAGGCAATAAAGGACAATATTGTTCAGAAACGTTACAGCCAGTGTGCGACTTTAAACGGTTAGTTTTGTTTTTTAAACAATTACTTAATTGATTTGACGGGATAGCGGGAAAGTTTCAGCCTTCCAAAACCGGAGTTATGATATTATGGTTCACCAGGATCCGCATCAGCATCTCGACTGAGAAATCGCGGGTAATATCAATGCTGATATAATCCCTGTCGCCGGTCTTAACCTCGCATGCATCGCGGTCAAAATATAGTACCAATCCGCGCATGCTGCCCGAAATAATAACGATCCGCTCATTATTAATAAGTTTAAAGCTATTGCGCGTACGCTTAAAAAAGCTGCACAGGTTTTTGATATGCCGGTAGGTAAGTATTGAGATGATCATGCTGTCAGCTTTTAATAATGGTGGCCAGTCGCTGCCTTATAATGATGTCTTTAACAGCGGCGGGCAGCAAACTGTTTAATAAAACAAGCATCCTGTTTATCATACCGGGAATGATCTCCTTTTTCCCTTTCAGCAAGCCATCCACCGCTATACGTGCTACGTGCCCGGGCTCCATAATGGTTGCCTTTGATATGCCTTTGAGCTTATTATTCATTACCAGCAGCTCGGGCTTGGTGTTAATGCCTCCGGGGCTAAGCAGGCTGATTTTCACATTTGAGCCCTGAAGTTCCAGCTGCAAACATTTGGTGAAATACCTGATAAATGATTTGGTAGCACCGTAAACCTGCTTTTTAGGCACTACAAACAAGCCGCCCAAACTGCCTACATTTAATATGTATGAAGTAACGGCAGCATCCGCCTGGGCCAGGAATAGGCGTGTAAGCAGTACAGGTGTGATCACGTTCAGTTCAATTTGCTTTTTATAAAACCCAATGTTCAGATCTTCAAACCACGACCAGTTACCTAAACCCGCGTTATTGATGAGCAGGTGGGCTGTAATTTGCTCATCACTAAGGTAATTAAAAATTGCCGGGTAACTTTCGGCAAGAGTTAAATCAATTTCAAGATAATTTACTTTAACCTCAAAATTTTTGCGGATAAAGGATGCCAGTTCGGACAATCCGGATGCAGGCAATGATACCAATACCAGGTTTATGCGGCGTGATGCCAGTTCAATAGCAAATGACTTGCCCAGTCCTTCGCTGGCGCCGGTGATGATAGCGGTTTGGTTTATCATGGTTTAGGCTTGTTGAAGATAATTAATTGTTTTGTGCATCCCCTCGGCAAAGGGAGTTATCCGGTAACCTAACTGGGTTATGGCCTTGTTGCTGCTATATTTTTGATCATACTTTAAGCGTTCAGCAAACTCAGGCAGGAAAAACGGACGCAAGCCCGTAAGTTGTGTTTTAAGCTTTTCGATATGACTATAAAATTCAATCGCTTTTAAAGGCAGATGGATAAGCCGATGCCGTTTGCCGGATACCTTGTGTACTGTATTAAAAAACTCGTTAAAGCTGATATCCTCTCCGCCTAAGATGTAGCGTTCACTGCTGATTCCATGATTCATAGCAGCTATATGCCCGTCAATAACGTCATTTAAAAAAGCATAGTTAGCAACCTGCTCGCCGCTACCGGGAATAAAACGCCATTTGCCGCGCAAATAGGCCGAAACCATTTTGCCAACAGTATTGCTTTCGGTAACAGGCCCTTCGCCATATACGCGTGATGGGTTTACTGTAACTATGTGCATCCCCTGTTTTGCGAAGTTTTGTACCTCAAGCTCTGCCAGGTATTTGGTGCGTTCATAGGCAATTGGAAAACCGGCTATCCGGGGATCGTTCTCGCTCATGGGATGTTTAACCGTTGGGCCCCATACGCCGCAGGTTGATGTATAAACTATTTTTTGTACACCGCCGTTACCCGCTACTTCCAGTACATTGCGGGTGCCTGTAACATTGGTTTCATGGTAATCATCCGGGTTTCGGCACCACATTTTAGCCATGGCAGCTGTATGATAAACTTGCTGGCAACCCTGCATGGCCCTACCCAAACTTTGCCGGTACAGGATATTGCCTGTAACCGGTTCAATGTTTTTATGCTTTATTAAATATGGATGATCGGTATTGCGGCATAAGGCCTTAACATCATAACCCTGCATAGCCAGCGACAACGTGAGCTGCCTGCCAATAAAACCTGTTGCCCCGGTTACTAAAACTTTCATACAGATATTACAACCTCATTATTGTTTACCCCTATGTATGGAAAAGAATTTTTAAATCATTTTTTAACCTATAGTTTTAATGCAGTAAATATTTAAATTTGGCTTATCGCAATAACAAACGCCTTTACCAAACATGAGCTCACTACAAGACCCATATAGTACTTTTGCCGGTTTTTCGCCCGAGGAGTTGGGCTTTTTACAACATGCAACACCCGATTTAACCGAAAGTCAAAAGAAATATTTCTACATGGTTTACAGCAATAAGCGCAAAAACTCGCAAGATATATTGTTATTTACCTTGCTTGGGTTTGTTGGCTTTGCAGGTATCCAGCGTTTTGTATTGGGACAGATTGGCATGGGGATCCTGTATTTTTTTACAGGCGGGCTTTGTGTAATAGGCACTATTGTGGATTTGATCAACAATAAGTCGATAACTTTGGAGTATAATAAGAATATGGCTTATGAAAGCTACCAAATGGCTAAAATGAGCAGCTAAGGTTATCGTATTAATAATGCCCTTTCAAGGAATGGATTTTTATACGGCCCTCCTCTTCTAACACTTCATAAATTATCCGATGTTCCTGGTTTATGCGCCGTGACCATAATCCTGTAAGATTATGTTTAAGCATTTCCGGTTTACCAATACCATTAAACGGGTCCTGGCTAATGGCGTTTAGGAGTTGTTGAATTTTATTTTGGATGATTTTATTACCTGATTTCTTCCAGAATTGAATATCCTTCTGAGATTCTTCAGAATAAATTATTTCCATAGATCATCGGTCTTAATCGCCTTGAATTTCCCAGCCTCAAAATCTTCCTTGCTCCGCTTTATTTTCTTTTCAAACTCCGGGTCATAGGCCGATTTTTCTTCTTCAAACTGAATCTTTAACGCTTTCATGAACGCTTTTAAAGCGTCTGACTTTTCTTTATTTTCAGGATGTGCAATTAAAATTCCCATAAATCAAATTTACTGTTTTATTTTTTTCTTTTATTTTAAGAACGATTTATTTAATAGATTAGCTTTAATTGTATATATGAAACTATCTGCCCTAACCGCTTACCTTGAAAGCCTCGCGCCACTTAATTACCAGGAAGATTACGACAATTCTGGCCTGATCGTTGGCAACCAGGAGCAGGAGGTAAGCCAGGCCCTGGTTTCGCTTGATTGCACCGAAGCTGTGGTTGATGAAGCCATTGCTACCGGCTGCCAGGTGATCATATCTCACCACCCGATAGTTTTTAAAGGGCTTAAGAAATTCAACGGTAAAACTTATGTAGAACGCGTGGTTGAAAAAGCTATCCGTAAAGGAATTGCTATTTATGCCATTCATACCAACCTGGATAGCATCATGACCGGTGTTAATGCCCGCATTTGCGAAACCTTAGGTTTGAAAAACACCCGCATATTGCTGCCTAAACATAACCTGATCAAAAAACTGGTTACCTATGTCCCTGTAAACCAGGCCGACGCTGTGCGTGATGCTTTATTTGCTGCCGGTGCAGGCAATATTGGCAATTACAGCGAAGTGAGCTTTAATGCCGAAGGTACAGGAACATTTAAAGCGAATGAAGCTGCTAACCCCTATGTTGGTGAAACGGGCAAACGCCACAAGGAAAATGAAGTAAGGATAGAAACCGTATACCCGGCCAATCTGGAAAGCAAAATATTGATGGCGCTGATCCTGGCCCATCCCTATGAAGAAGTTGCTTATGATCTTTACAATTTAACCAACCAGCACCAGCAGGTGGGCTCGGGTATGATAGGCGAGTTGGAAATGCCGCTTAATGAAGAAAGTTTCCTGTTTCATGTAAAGGATAAGATGCGTACGCATGTGATACGGCATACTAAATTATTGGGCAAACACGTTAAAAAAGTAGCTGTTTGCGGCGGTTCGGGAGGCTTTTTGCTGAAGCACGCCATAGCTGCCGGAGCCGATGTTTTTATCACGGCCGATTACAAGTATCATGAGTTTTTTGATGCCGAAGGAAAGATAGTTATTGCAGATATCGGACACTTTGAGAGTGAACAATTTACGCAGCAATTATTGTATGAAATAATTAGAAAAAAATTCCCTATCTTTGCCGTCCGTTTAACAGAAGTAAATACAAACCCCGTCAAATATTTTATTTAATGGAACAAACCGTAGAACAAAAGCTTAAAGCTTTATACGAACTACAAACTATCCACACCAAGATTGACAGGATCCGCCAGGTAAGGGGCGAATTGCCAATGGAAGTTGCCGACCTTGAGGACGACGTTGCAGGCCTTGAAACCCGCATCCAAAAGATCAAAGGTGAACTTGACGATGTGGAAGATGACATAGTTACCCGTAAAAACCTGATCAAAGAAGCTCAGGCGAACATCAAAAAATACGAAGGCCAGCTTAACGAGGTTAAAAACAACCGCGAATATGATGCTATCTCAAAAGAAATTGAGATCCAGGGCTTAGATATACAGGTGAGTGAAAAGAAGATCCGTGAATACGGTTTCGAAATCACCAACAAAACCCAGGTTTACGAAAAAGCATTGGCGGATCTGGAAGCCCGTCAGGCCGACCTTGACGCCAAGAAAGAAGAATTAGGCACCATTACTGCCGAAACTGAAAAAGAAGAGACCGAATTGAATGCCCAGGCTGCAAAAGCTATGGACAACATCGAAGAGCGTTTATTAACCGCTTACACCCGTTTACGTCAAAACGCTAAAAACGGTCTTGCAGTTGTAACTATCCAACGTGATTCATGCTCTGGTTGCTTTAACCAGATCCCACCTCAGCGCCAGTCAGACATCCGTCAGCGTAAAAAGATCATCGTTTGCGAGCATTGCGGACGTATCCTTGTTGACGAGCAAATGGCTTTGGAAGCTGAAGAAGCATAAGCAACCATTTATAAAGTTAAATATATCAAAGGCGCCCAATGGGTGCCTTTTTTTGTTGTATTTATTTAGCCGATATTTATTTTATGCCTAAAACCAGGATAACCTATTTGATATTAACAATAGCAACCATTATCTTCGGCTTGCTATCCCGTCACTTTAAATTTATCCCTTTATTTATTGGCGATATTTTATGGGCTGCCACGGTTTACTTTATTATGCGGTTCCTGTTTATTAGCAAGCCCCGTATGTTTACTGTTGTAGCTGCGTTGGCGTTTTGCTTCGTGATAGAGTTTAGCCAGCTTTATAAAGCGCCCTGGATAAATGACCTGAGGCATACCCTGTTTGGCAGGCTCGTTTTAGGCGAGGGCTTTTTATGGAGCGATTTGTTGTGTTATGTTATTGGGGTGGGGATAGGTGTTGGGGTTGACGGCTTAGGGTTAAACAATTCAAATCTCATAAGAAACAAGCTTTAGCTTATTTATAGTTTTGAATTGTTTATCAGATGTTATAAACGGCAGATTGAATGCAATGGCTGTTGCCGCTATGATAGCATCTGGTAGTTTTAAACTATATTTTTTTCTTATTGTTACATATTGTTCTTTCAATTTATTATTCATCTGAATAATTGAACAATCACTTAATAAGCCGTGTATTTGTTTTTCATCGCGTTCTGAAAGGTTTTTAAATCCTATTAGTTCCAGTTCGGTTATAAATGAAATATAGATCTGCTTACCCTGCAATAACTTTTCTATCGTATCGTTCCCATCCAACAGATACAATATAATATTCGTATCAACTAATATCTCTTTCCCACTCATCTCTTAACTTAATTTGAATGGTCAATGGATTTTCTTTTAAAGGCACTTTTCCATTGTATTTTTTTGCGTCGAAACCCATAGACGGCGCTTCCTTATAAAGTGCCTTTTCAATAGCCTCTATATCCTTTTTGGATGCTCCTTTTTTTAATACTAATACCATATCAATCCTTTCATAACAAATTTAATGTTTTTTATATAAATATCCCCCTCAAAACATACTCGTCTGTTTCCCTTTCCTTGGTACAAATAAACTATAATCATATTCTGGCATCTGCCTATCGCTCATAAAGCGTTTGCAAGCCATTTTAAACATCTGGTGAATGGATTCGGCTACCTTGCCCTCGCCACTCATCCGGCGACCGTAATCGCTATCATTCAACTTGCCGTCATGCGTCGAGCGGATCATATTCAGTACCTTTTCGGCGCGATCTGGAAAAGCCTTATAGATCCAGTCGCTAAAGATTTCGGCTATACTGCCGTTAAGCCTCACCATGGTAAAACCGGCAGCCAAAGCCCCACGGTCGGCAGCGGCTTTGATGATGTTGGGCACTTCATTACTGTTTAAACCCGGGATAATAGGAGCAGCCATTACCCGTACCGGAATGCCCCTTTCTGATAGCTTCTGCACCACCGCCAAACGGCCTGTTGCTGTCACAGTACGCGGCTCCAGCTTTTGCCTCAGTTGCTCATTAAGGGAGGTGATGGATATGTTTACATGTACCAGGCTCAGCCTGGCCATATCTGTAAGCAAATCGAGATCCCGCAGTATAACGTTGTTTTTGGTGATGATGCTTACCGGATTTTTATACTTCCAGAAAACCTCGAGCAGGGCCTGGGTTATTTTAAGCTTCCGTTCAACGGGCTGATAGCAATCGGTATTACCGGAGAGCATGATACAAACCGGCTTATAATTTTTTTTGTTGAAATATTGCTCAAGCAGCTCGGGCGCATTAGGTTTAATGATGATCTTGCGTTCAAAGTCAAGCCCGGCGCTAAAGCCGTAATATTCATGGCTGTTACGGGCATAACAGTAAATACAACCATGCTCGCAACCCTGGTACGGGTTGATCGAGTACATATGGCTCAGATCGGGACTATTGGATTCGCTTACTATTTTTTTTGGAGTTTCTTCAAAAAGCTGCGTGTTGCTATTTTCAAGCAAAGGCTCGTCAATACCCTCGATATGATCAAGTACATACTTGTTTTTCAGAAACTTATTGTGCGTATTTACCTGCGCCCCTCGTCCTTTAAAAAAATCCGGATTTTCCTCATGTGACATCGAACAAATTTGCTAAATTTATTAGCAAATTACAATTCAATCAGTTTATTTTTTATGCTATACAAAACCAGCCCTACGCGGCTTTTAATCTGGAGTTTTTCAAAAAGCTGGTCGCGATAGCTATCAACGGTGCGCACGCTGATGTTCATGGTTTCGGCAATTTCTTTATAAGTAAGTTCGGTACCGGTAAGACGAAGGAACTCGATCTCGCGGGGATTAAGCTTTATGTTTTCTAACTTACTGTTAAAGTTAGTGATCAGATGACGGGTTACAAACTCGGGGTAATAAAGCTCTCCCTGCGCAACTTTCAAAAGGGCGTCTTCAACTTCATGCGGTTCCGAATCTTTAAGCAGGTAGCCTTTAACACCCATTTTTACCATGACCAATACCTTTTCGGCATCCTCGAACATCGATAATATGATGATTTTTACACCGGGATGTTTGGCCCGCAGCACCTGTGCAGCTTCAACCCCATCCATAACCGGCATGCTGATATCCAGCAATACAATATCCGGAACAGTGCCGTTGTTTATGGTATTTATCAGTTCCTGCCCGTTTGCGGCCTCAAATAGTATGTTGTATCTTTTAAAATTGGTGACAAGAGCAGCCATACCGCTCCTGAAGAGTTTATGATCATCAACTAAGGCTATTTGAATGGGTTCCGTTAGCATAAATTTGTTGTACCAGGGGATTGAACGACAATTTTATCTGGCAACCCTTACCAGGCGAGCTGGCAATAATTACATCCGCGCCTACTAAAGCTGCCCTGTTTTCAATGTTCCGCAATCCCGAACCGCCCTTATTATCAACCTTTTCGGTATTGAAACCAGCACCATCATCTTCGATGAGCAAATTAAACATTTGTGCAGTATAATACAAACCGATTTTAAGGTTAGCTGCCTTAGCGTATTTCAAAGTATTATTTACCGCTTCCTGGAAGATCCGGAATATCACCAGTTCGCGCTGCTCGCCTAAACTATATACATCACCTTCAACGGCAAAAATAACATTGATGATACCGCTGCGGGTTAAACGTTCGGTTTCGGTTTCGAGGGTTTTTATAAGCCCCTGTGAGCTGATATGCTCAAAGCTCATGCTTTTTGAAAGGTGCCTCAAATCATTAATGGTTTGCGAAACCAGTTCGCGGTTCTCATTTACACGGGCTTTTTTTTCATCATCAAGGCTATTGTTAAGCAGGCCCAGGTTCAATTTCACAAATGATAACACCTGGGTAATATTATCATGGATCTCGCGGCTTATATCGTTTAGTGTTTGCTCCTGGATCTCTATCTGCGTTTTAAGCATCTCCTGCTTAAATGAGGCTTTAAGATGTTCTTTTTCAAGCTGGTTCTTATTTTGCTTTTTTTGATACATCAGCATAAAGCCAATGATAAATACGCCAAGCAACAGCATTAGCGCAGAACCCGCTATTATAACGAGGATAACCTGTTCTTCCTGAAAGAGCATATAAAGGCTATTGAAAATAAAAAATTCAATGCAAAAGTTGTTAGGTTAAGCAGCGTTGCCGCTATCAGATAAAAATGATAATTATTTCGATAAACCATATAACTGAAACATGAATAAAAAAACGTTGTAGATAAGTAATAAAAAAATATGCCTGTTAATGCCAGAAACGGGGGATGAGTTATCAGCTCAATATATTCGTCAGTATCATTGTTCAGAAGGCGGTAATAATAATTACAGATCATCCATATCAAAAACAAATCTTGAATAACTGTGGCTGCGGTTGCTCTTTTAAATACCCCCTGTATAAACAAAATATCAGCAATTGAGAGTAATATAACAATACCGGCAGCAATAAAAACCTTTTTACGCCTTTTGGGCCGTTCATCAAATGCCTGTATAAACCTTGTAAAAAAAGCAAACAACAGGATATCTTCAATATTATTACACCATGCGTTTGAATGATGAAGATTTAGCCAGTTAAAAAGGTTTACAAAATCGTAAACAAGGATAAAACTTAACAGCGGCAACAAGGTTCTAAAATTCTTGTCGAGCAACCGGTATGTAAAAAGGCAGCAAAAAAAAGCCACCACATCCGTTACAAAATAAAAACTCTCTAACATGAATGCTAAAATAACGCATCTATTTCAGCATTCATGCAAATGGTTAATTTATTCTATGCCTTGCACATTGGCGGACATTCTTTTCCTGAACTCAAAGCCTGAAGCCCACTGCCTGCCAATGCCTCAACAGCATCCGATTGTATAGCATCAATATGTTCATCCTCCCCTGTTCCGGCCACTGTACCAACAATAGCAACTGATGTTTGGTGCGGCGCATAGCCATGGTCGGCGGCGTGAACACCAAAGTGTAACCTTACCCCGGTAGCATGCGCCGGTAAATTGTCAATAAACGCTTTTAATTTATCAATCGGGATCCATGTAGACTCCGTGTCACGAACGCTATGTTCCTTATCAATAAGGGTTTTACGGGTATTTTTATACCTTTCCACCATTTCGCGGGCTGCTTTTAAGTCAATAATTTCCATATAATTGGGGGATTAAATTTAGCCTCCAATCTATATAATTATTGCTAAATATCACATCCGTCATTTCACCGTTTTTTATCCCGTTTAAACACGGTAAAAGTAACTGTCAACTTACAACACAATACACTATATCATACGTTAAAAAGTCATGCGCAAGTTTTTACAAAAACTGTTAACTAAGCCGGTTGCCCGGTTGGCCGACAGGCTCTCATCACGACCGGATAAGAAGCGGGTTAACAGATCATTGAACCGGTTATACAAAAGCCTGCTAACCGGGTCGGGTAAAAAAGGCCTTTTAATACCTTTCGATGCAGAAAAAGGTAAATTCATTATCCTGTCCGATCAACATAAAGGCGCTCGTGATGATATGGACATTTTCGCCCTTGTCGAGAAGAACTACCTTACAGCACTTGATTATTACTACAGCCAACAATTTTTCTACATCAATCTTGGCGACAGCGAGGAGCTTTGGGAAAACTTATTCATCACCATAAAAAAGCACAACAAAGCCACATTTGAAAGCGAAAAACGGTTCATACAACGTAAAGAATTCATGAAAATATTTGGCAATCATGATCTGTTTTGGGACAATGACCCTTTAGCGTCAGTTGGATTAAAGCAAATTTATGATGAAGTAATTAAGATCTATGAAGGAGTTGTACTACAAACAACAGTTAATAGTAAACCACTAAATATATTCATGACGCATGGCCACCAGGGCGATTTGCAAAGCGATGGCAACTGGTTCAGTAAATGGTTTGTATCCAATGTATGGGCACCTTTCCAGGCATATCTGAAGGTTAATATTAATACCCCGGCAAATAATGACCTGCTTAAAACAGATCATAACCGCATTATGTATGAATGGAGCCAGAGGCAAAAAAACACGCTGCTTATAACCGGGCACACACATCAGCCGGTATTCCGGTCGTTAACCCATCTCGAAAAACTGTATAACGATATCGCGAAAGCAAGGAAAGCGGGAAACGATAAACTGGCCGATGAACTAAATAAACAGATCGTTAACCGGCAAGTGAAAGGTGATGTGGCCCCCGATTTCAGCGCATGCGACCCAAGCTATTTCAATAGCGGCTGCTGTTGCTACGACGATGGCGATATAACAGGTATCGAAATCTCAGACGGCCACATCCGCCTCGTAAAATGGGAATACAACAAGCTAAATCAAAGTGAACGAATAGTATTGGAGGAATGTGGTTTGGAGGAACTATTTTGAGGTGAAGGTTAAAGGCGAAAGGTAAAAGGCGAAAGGTAAAAAATCAGACAGCAGAAAAATCCGACCAATCTCCCAATCCTAAAAATCATGGTTCAGAAAAATCAGCGGAATCAAAAAAATCAGCGGTCAGCCTTCCAGCATAAAAACAAAAAGCTCTTTAGGGCCGTGGGCGCCTAATACCAGTGTTTTTTCAATGTCAGCGGTACGGCTTGGGCCGGTTACCGTGCTGATCATGGATGGCAGTTGGTTGCCATATTTGGTTTTGATGAGTTTAAAACCATCTTTCAAGTCCATAACCATTTGCGAAGTATAAGCCAGCACAATATGTACCGATGGATAAATGCTTAACCTGCGACCGGCCATATTACCGTTTGAAAGCAGGATACTTCCGTTACGGGCAATCAAAGCCTCGCAAAGGGTAAACCCAACTTCGGCTTGTTCAAAATCTTTATCAGTTTCGTAGTGCGGATATTCAAACTGGTTTAGGATCTCCTGCAACTTAGGTTCCCAGCAGTAAATTTTGTGCCATTTACGTTCTTCGGCAAGGGTAAGCAGGTTTTCAATAAATTGCAGCTCATCCTCACAA
The DNA here is from genome assembly GCF_050433785.1 of Mucilaginibacter sp. 3215. Classification (NCBI taxonomy): domain Bacteria; kingdom Pseudomonadati; phylum Bacteroidota; class Sphingobacteriia; order Sphingobacteriales; family Sphingobacteriaceae; genus Mucilaginibacter; species Mucilaginibacter sp. 3215. The sequence continues at coordinate 349,213 of NZ_JBNPWO010000005.1, read as the reverse complement.
AAAACAAACTGGCCTGCTACGTTGGTAAACTGTTCGGCGAAGACCACCTCGGGCATTTCATCCGTTGCAGGATAAAGGGGCTGATCTTCCAGCTGAGGGTATGGGTTATCCCTTTTCTCCAAAAGCGCTTTCCTGATTTTTTTAAGCAGTTTTTCTTTTGATGTAGTGATATCCCTCATAACTAAAAAAGCAAAGCCACCAGCTTTGCCGGTGGCTTTGTGTTATAATTTAAAAATTAAAGTTTCGGATCTTCGCTCTCTATTCTTGAAAGTTCAGGATTAGTCAGCGAGTCTGGAATAGCATTGTTATCCACATCCGGATTTAATGCAGCTTCACCGTTTACAAACTTATCATAAGTTGTGCGCTCATCAAACGGACGCTTACCCAGGATTTCTTCCAAATCACTTTGGAACAACACTTCTTTTTCCAGTAACTTCTGAGCTATCTTTTCAAGGCCGTCACGTTTAGCATTCAGCAAGTCTTTGGTTTTTTGATAAACCACATCAACCAGCTTTCGTACTTCAGCGTCAATCATTTCGGCTGTAGTATCTGAGTATGGCTTATTAAATTGGTATTCGCCCTGCGGATCATAGAACGATACATTACCAACGCTATCGTTCATACCATAAATTTTGGTCATGGCATAAGCAAGCTTAGTAATACGCTCCAAATCGCTCAGTGCACCGGTAGAGATTTTACCGAAAACGATGTCTTCAGCAACACGCCCCCCCATAGATACGCTCATTTCGTCAAGCAATTGCTCGGTAGTGTACAAAAACTGCTCTTTTGGCAGATATTGGGCATAACCTAAGGCAGCGACACCACGAGGAACGATAGATACCTTAACCAACGGATCGGCATGTTCCAGGAACCAGCCAGCAATAGCATGACCTGCTTCGTGGTAAGCAACAATGCGCTTTTCTTCGGGAGAGATGATTTTATTCTTCTTCTCCAAACCACCGATAACGCGATCAATAGCATCCTGGAAATCGGTCATATCAACCGCCTCTTTGTTTTTACGGGCAGCAATCAGCGCAGCTTCGTTACAAACGTTAGCAATTTCAGCGCCCGCGAAACCCGGGGTTTGTGCCGATAACTTTTTGGCATCTACACCATCAGATAGTTTGATAGGTTTCAGGTGAACTTTGAAAATTTGCTCACGACCAATCAAATCTGGTTTATCGATAGATACCTGCCTGTCGAAACGTCCCGGACGCAATAAAGCTGAATCCAGTACATCAGGGCGGTTGGTAGCAGCCAAGATGATGATACCTGAATCGGTACCGAAACCATCCATCTCAACTAGTAACTGGTTCAGGGTGTTTTCTCGTTCATCATTACCGCCTACAATATTGTTTTTGCCACGTGCACGGCCAATAGCGTCGATCTCATCAATAAAAATGATACATGGCGCTTTATCTTTAGCCTGGCGGAACAAATCACGTACGCGTGATGCACCCACACCTACAAACATCTCTACAAAGTCTGATCCTGAAAGGGAGAAGAAAGGCACCTGAGCTTCGCCTGCAACAGCTTTGGCCAATAAGGTTTTACCGGTACCGGGCGAACCTACCAATAGCGCGCCTTTAGGGATTTTACCACCCAGGTTAGTATATTTTTTTGGATTTTTAAGGAAATCGACAATTTCCATTACCTCTTGCTTGGCTTCTTCCAAACCGGCAACATCGTTAAATGTAACGGTTACCTGGGCTTCTTTATCAAACAGGGTAGCTTTTGACTTACCGATGTTAAAGATTTGGCCGCCCGGACCACCGCCCGAACCACCGCTCATGCGGCGCATGATAAAGATCCATACACCGGCAAATAATATCACCATGATAACGCCCTGTACCAGCCAGTTTGATAACAGGCTTTCATGTCCCTGTTCAAATTGTAAAGATACTTTTTGGTCATCAGGTACATCTTTTTGAGCATCGGCAATAGACTTTTTCAGGCTTTCATAAGAAGCATCTGTAAAAGTAAACTGTGGACCGCTATTGGTACTGGTATTAAAAAAGTTTTTGTCTTTAGATACGTTATTGGCAAAATATGGCTTTGACAAGCTTTGTTGTTTGATGTAAACATCTGCCATTACCAGATCGCCGCTTTTATAAGCTACAATTTTTTGAACATCATTTGTACGAAGCATGTTTGCCTCAAATTCCTGGAAAGTAACCGGTTTGCCCGATCCGCCGTTTAACAAGGCCGGGATCAGTAAAAAAGCCAAAATAACAATACCATATAGCCACATGATATTGAATTTGGGCGGTTTTGGTGAGGGCTTCTTGTTCACAATTTTACGGATAGGTCTTGGATTTTCTGATTTAGAATCTTTAATATCTTTCATTTCTTTTTACGAGCTCAAACTTACAATCTATAATTTAAATTTTACGCGGTAACAGTAAGACTATGCGTTGAGCCTTTTTGTGACGGATGTTTATGCACTTTTATAATATTTAATATCTGCATCGCCCCACAAATCTTCCACTCCATAAAACTCACGTTTATCGGTCCTGAACACGTGGATCACAACATCCACATAATCAAGCAGTATCCACTCGCCATACTCAAAACCCTCTTTGCGCCAGGGCTCGGTTTGGGTGGCTTTGAAAATTTCATCCTCAACGCTATTTGCTATAGCTTTTACCTGTGTCGACGAATCAGCATGACAGATCACGAAATAATCTGATACCGAACTGAATATATTACGAAGGTCTAACCTAATAATATCATTGCCTTTTTTTTCCTGGATACCATGTATTGCCAACTCTGAAATATAGGCAGATTCACTTAACACTTTGTTTTTTACCATCAAAAAGAATTAGTTTTGAACGTTTTTGAGTATAAAATTATTACACTTTGCAAAATAACATATTTTCAGGATTATTTGTTGGTCAAAATTTAGTAACAATTAAACAAGTTGACTCAACAAATAGTTTTCTTAAAAATCTACTGTCAAATTCCAAGCCAGTACCCGAAGGTACGGTCATTATGGCAGAAGAGCAATACGCCGGCCGGGGCCAGCAACAAAATACCTGGCATAGCGAACCCGGAAAAAACCTTACTTTTAGTATTTTATTAAAGCCCCATTTTTTACCCGTTGATGCCCAGTTTGATTTGAACCGTGCGGTAAGTTTAGGGGTGTATGATGCCCTGCATCTATTATTAGGTGATGAGCTAAAAATTAAATGGCCTAATGACATTTACTATGCCGACAGGAAACTGGGTGGCATGCTCATCGAAAATACTATACAGGGCGGGCAGCTCAAAGACTCGGTTATTGGCATTGGTTTAAATATAAACCAGGAAAATTTTCCGCCCGGCGCCTCAAACGCCACCTCTGTAAAGCAAATCTTACAAAAGGATTATGATTTAACACTGTTATTATCGGAAATTTGCAACAAGCTTGAAGTATACTACCTGAAACTGAAGGCCGGACAAATTGATTTTGTAAGGAATAGTTACTTAAGCCGACTGTACTGGTTAAACGAGGTTAAAAGTTTTGAGTCAAACAGCGGGCAGTTCAATGGCATTGTAAAAAATGTACTGCCTAATGGCTTGCTGGTTATTGAAGATACTAACGGACAGCAATTAGAGTTTAACCTTAAAGAATTGAAATTTTTAAATAAATAATAAAGTAAAGCACAAATGAAGAAACTATTGGTATTGGTAACCGCGCTTATCATCAGCGTTGGCGCTTACGCTCAGATCGAATCGCCGGTGAGGTGGTCATACGCGGCAAAAAAGGTAAATGACAAAGAAGCTGTAGTATTTTTAAAAGCAACGATACAAAGCGGCTGGCACATTTACTCACAAACCGTAAAAGATGGCGGCCCCATCAAAACCTCATTTGACTTTACCCCATCAAAATTATATGCTGCTATTGGTAAAACTACCGAACCTACCCCGGTAACCAAGTATGAAAAAGCATTCAGCATGAATGTTAGCTACTTTGAAAAGGAAGTTGTTTTTAGCCAAAAAATCAGTTTAAAATCACCCAAAGCAACAGCAGTTACCGGCAAACTGACCTACATGACCTGTAACGATATGAAATGCCTGCCACCAGAAGACGTTGATTTCACTATCCCTTTAGGTAAATAATTCAGCACACCTTAAAAGTAGTCATGAAATTATTAAATAAAGGTGCTTACCTGCGCGCCGGGCTTATCACATTAATTACCCTGATTGTTCTTAATATAGCCGGAGCAAACCCGGCTCATGCTGTGCAAAAAAAAGCAGCCGATACTTCGGTATCAGCAGCGGATGTCACATTTACAGATATTCCTACCGCAGCAGAGAGCATAGCTATCAGGAAAAAGCAAGCCGATTCGGTAAAAAAGGCAGAAGCCGCAAAAACATCAAAGACGCCCGCAGCTGCTTCAAAAACAGCAGAAAAACCAAAATCACTTTGGCAAATCTTTATTGAAGGTTTACTGGGTGGCTTTACCGCGGTAATTTTGCCTTGTATTTATCCTTTACTGCCTTTAACAGTAAGCTTTTTTACCAAAAAAAGCGGCAGCAAAAGCAAAGCTGTTATGCAATCGCTCATTTATGGGGTATCAATCATTGTAATTTATGTTACACTGGGCTTGCTGATCTCCATCATATTTGGCTCGGATGCACTAAACGAACTGGCAACGAACGGTATATTTAATATTTTCTTCTTTTTGCTGCTCATTGTATTTGGTATTTCCTTTTTGGGCGCATTTGAAATCACACTACCAAGTTCGCTGGCTAATAAGCTGGATGCAAATTCTGATAAAGGCGGCCTTGCAGGTATCTTCTTTATGGCTTCAACATTGGTTGTTGTTTCGTTTTCCTGTACAGGCCCTATTATAGGAACCTTGCTGGTTGATGCAGCCTCAAAAGGTGATCGCCTTGGCCCGGCAATGGGTATGTTCGGCTTTTCTCTGGCTTTAGCACTGCCTTTTACCATATTCGCTTTATTCCCTTCAGCACTAAAAACGCTTCCGAAATCGGGCGGATGGCTTAACAGCGTTAAAGTTGTATTGGGCTTCCTTGAACTGGCGTTTGCTTTGAAGTTTTTATCCAATGTAGACCTGGCCTACCACTGGAACTGGTTTGACAGGGAAATATTTTTATCGCTGTGGATAGCAATTGGCTTACTGATCGGGCTCTACCTGATTGGCAAGATCAAGTTTTCGCATGATAGCGATGTAAAATTCCTTACTATTCCGCGCACGTTCCTGGCTATTATTGTGTTTGCTTTTGTTATTTATATGATACCGGGCTTGTGGGGTGCGCCTTTAAAATCTATTAGCGCGTTTTTACCTCCCGAAGCCACTCAGGATTTCAACCTTTCAAATATTCCGGATGGTTCAGGCTCATCAGCAGCAAGTCCATCAGCGGCCATACCCGCGAGCATTGGCGAACGCAAGTATGCTGCCAACTATACCCGCATCAAAACCAAAGGGTTGGATGCATGGTATGATTACGATCAAGCTTTACAGGTATCAAAGGCCCTGCATAAACCGATACTCATTGACTTTACTGGCTTTAACTGTGTTAACTGCCGTAAAATGGAAGCCAACGTATGGTCAGATCCGCACGTGTTTAGCCGCATTAAAAATGATTTTGTGCTACTGCAGCTGGTAGTTGATGACAAAGCAGAATTGCCTGCGGCGGAACACTTTGTATCAGATTACAGCGGTAAAAAGATCACTACACTTGGCGGTAAATGGAGCAACCTGGAGGCGCAACGCTTCAATTCAAATTCGCAGCCATTATACGTAATGCTTGATAGTGATGGCAACTTACTTAAAGATGCATCGGGTGCAGAAATACCGACATCGCCGGCAAATTATGACATTGCCAGTTATCTTAAATTTTTAGACAGTGGCGTAGCTGCTTACAAAAAATAGGGATCGGGTTCAAAAAATAAGTGTAAATTCGCGCAAAATTCAAATTCCGCGTTTTATTGGTTAGGCGTGGCGTTTGAATAATGAACAATATTTACAACCCTAATTAGTTATGAATAGGTTAGCCTGTTTATAACCGAAACAAAAAAATGACTCAGATCAAAAATATCGGCGTTTTTACTTCGGGTGGTGATGCACCCGGAATGAATGCTGCCATAAGGGCGGTGGTACGTGCCGCCATGTATTACGGAATTGAAGTCACGGGGATCCGCCGTGGTTACGACGGTATGGGCAAAGGTGACTTTTTTACCATGAACCGTAAATCCGTTTCAAACATTATCCAGCGTGGTGGCACAATCCTTAAAACTGCAAGGTGTGATGAATTCAGAACATCCGAAGGTCGTAAGGCAGCATATGAGCACCTGGTAAAAAATAAAGTTGACGCATTGGTAGCCATTGGCGGCGATGGTACTTTTACCGGCGCTAAAGTTTTTGGCAGCGAGTATGATATTCCGGTGGTTGGCTTACCTGGTACAATTGACAATGACCTTGTGGGCACCGATTTTACTATTGGTTACGATACCGCCATTAACACTGTTGTTGACGCCGTTGACAAGATCAGGGATACCGCCGAATCGCACGACCGTTTATTTATTGTTGAAGTAATGGGCCGCGACTCGGGCCTTATCGCTTTACGTACCGGTATTGCTACCGGTGCCGAGGCTATCCTGATCCCCGAAAGCAAAACCGGGCTCGAAGGTTTGTTAAACCGCCTTGAATTTGGCCGTAAAGATAAAACATCGCGTATAGTAATTGTTGCCGAGGGTGAAGATGCGGGCGGCGCGTTTGAAGTGGGCAGGTTAGTGCAGGAAAAGTTCCCTAATTATGATACCCGGATCTCTATTTTAGGTCACATACAACGCGGCGGAGCACCAAGCTGTATGGACAGGGTATTGGCAAGCCGTGTCGGCGCTGCTGCAGTTGAAGCCTTGAGAGATGGGCATCGCAACGAAATGATAGGCCTCATCAATGGTGAAATTGCTTATACCCCGTTTGAGCATGCTATTAAACACCACCAGGGCATTGATCCAAACATGATTAAACTGGTTGAAATGCTCTCTATGTAATTTAAGCTAAAACGATAAATAAAAACAGCCCCGCCTTAATCAAGCCGGGGCTGTTTTATTTGGCAATGGTGCTGTCAACAACAAGCCTTATCGCTGTATCAATTTCGGCACTCACGGTAAACAGGTGCGCTATGATCTCCCTATTTTCGGGGTTAAAGAAATCTTCATGGTCCATTAAGCTGATAAGCCCAAGCATACTTGCCACAGGCCGGCGCAACTCGTGCGAGCTTAAAGAAGCAACATTTCTTAAACGATCGTTCTGACTCACGAGTTCTTTCTGTATTTTGAGCCTTTCGGTAATATCATGACCAAAACAACCTGCACCTATTATATCGCCTGCAGCGGTGTAAATAGGATTAAAATTAACTTCATAATACAAACGCTGTCCATTTACCGGATCGATGCTTTCACTGATAATATCATACCGTTCTCCGCTTAAAGCACGGTTATAGTAAATAGTCCAATCGTCAATTAATTGCTTGCTAAAGCCCTTATGTTTATAGGAGTATTCACCTTTAAAAGGTTTTTGGCCCGTTAAATGAGTCACCTGCTCAACATAGGCCTGGTTCATGTACAAATAACGCAACTCTTTATCAACCGACCAGATATGGTCACGGGTATTATTGATCAATGCTTCAAGGCTGTCTTTCATATGCAAAGCCTCTTCCCGCATTTGCATTTGAGATGTAATGTCCCTGCCTATGCCCTGTATTTCAACTACCATTCCGTTATCGTCGGCGATGGATACAAACTCCCATTCGGTATCATGCAGGTTCCCATTTTTAGCAGGCTTTTTGTGAGCGAGCCTGACGATCTTGCCGGGATTATTAATACATTCCACAAAAGCGTCCTGGCACAGCTGCGCATCCTGCGGAATGGTCGTTTTTGAAAAATGATGACCTATTATGTCAGCCTCATCATAACCGAAGGTTTTAAAAAACCGGCGGTTAGCAAAGCTAAATTTGCCATTAATATCTATCCTTACCAGGAAATTTGTTTGCGAATCAATAAGCGAATTGAGAAACTGTTCGCTCAGACCCGGCTTGCTAAACGGGATCGGAATACGAACACCATCGAGGGCAGAAGTTATATTACTTAATATGATTTTATGGCCGGTAAGGCCATCAATGGCAAGCGTCCGTTTTTCGGTTAGCTGCTTTCGGCCCGCCTCCAGGTGATAGGTCATTTGGATTGACTCGTTCATAGCAAGCCCTTCAGTAAGTTGCTTTACACCGGCAAACGTTTCACCTTTTACCAGTCCAATCAAAAAATCAACATTTTGACGAAGGTGATCAGCGCCTACTTCAAAAAGGCTGTAAAAGCTTTCACTTACAAACAGGTATTTCTGTTCATCGATATCAAAAACAATTGTACAATTTCCGGTTGCAGCCGGGTTTGGGTTAAACATATAAAAAAGCTGTGAATACTTAAAGATATGGCTATTTACATGATAAACAAACAACTACAATAATTTCGCTGCAACTTCCTTCCAGGTATTTACCCGCTCATAGTCGGTAAGCAGCATGTTATGCGGTGAGGTATACAGGATCTTCCGGCCATTAAAGGTGGCGAAGTTTTTGATCCGGTCATCTATCATGATATCTACATCTAAAATCTTGTGCCCGCAAAAAATAATGTTTGTCCACGAAATAAATGGAAAATGTTCTTCCAGCCATTCCTGCTTATCCTCCAGTGAGTACTTGAACTCCATAGCGGCCGATGCTATGTACACATCGTACTTTTCGTGCAGGGCCTTCACTACTTCCTGTGCATCGGGCATCACCGGGATATCCCTGAAAAAACCCCGTTCATTAATATAAACCCTTAGGGTTTCGCTTAAGTGCGGCGGCAGGATCTCCCTAAACTCCTTACCCTCCATATTGCCCAGGCTTATTTCTTCACCATGCCTTTCTTTATACATATTGATGAATTTGCCAATGGTATCGGCAATAACTTCATCCATATCAATTGCTATCCGTATTTTTCTGTTGATGCTCATGGCGGGTAAGTTCCGATTTTTTTAAATTATTGCAATGTTAAGTTTAAAAAACAGCTAAATAAACCAAATCATGCCCTGCAAAAACAACCATTCACCAGTCAACCCAATCAGCCATTCACTTCAACCATAAATAATTAATTATCAACCATTTTTAATTACGATAAAAATTAATACCTTTGCATCCCCGCAGAAAGAACTCCGGGGATAATGTTGAATACATAAAAATTTACAATGGCAACTAAGATCAGACTACAAAGACACGGTAAAAAAGGCAAACCTTTTTATTATATCGTAGTAGCAGACTCACGCGCTCCACGTGATGGACGCTTCATTGAGCGTTTAGGTTCATACAACCCAAACACCAACCCCGCAACTATTGACATCAATTTCGACAAAACTTTAGATTGGGTTAACAACGGTGCCCAGCCTACCGATACTTGTCGTGCTATCCTTTCATACAAAGGCGTGCTGTACAAAAAACACTTACAAGGTGGTGTTAAAAAAGGTGCTTTAACCGAAGAGCAACTTGAAACTAAATTTGCTGAGTGGCTTGACCAGAAAGACAGCAAAATCACCGGTAAAAAAACCAGCCTTAATGTTGCTAAAGACGAAGCCCGTAAAGCCGCTTTAGCTGCTGAAGCTAAGAAGAGCGAAGAAAAAGCTGCTGCTATTGCTGCTAAAAACGCTCCTGTTGCCGAAGAAGAAGCTCCTGCAGAAGATGCAGCAAATGAAGAAGCTGAAAGCGCAGAATAATTTATTGATTAAGCGTACATCTATACGTTTGATTTCTTAAATCCGGATAATGGCGAGGCAAACAGCTTCGCCATTATTGTTTAATTATATTTTAAATGAAAACTGAAGATCATTTCAGGATAGGCAGCGTACTAAAAACCAAAGGCTTAAAAGGCGAGCTACAGATTTACGTTGATTTTGATGGCATTGAAGCCATTAAATTTAACGCGGTGTTTATTGATATTGCAGGGAAAATGATCCCTTATTTTGTATCATCAATAAAGTACCTGCAAAAAAACAACGCCTACTTAAACCTGGAAGATGTTGATACCATTGAAAAAGCATCAACCCTGGTAAAGAGGGATATCTACCTGCCCGGTAAGCTAAAGCCAAAAAAGAAAAAGAGCGAATTTACCCTGAATGACGTGGAAGGCTTTATCGCTATAGATGAAACCCACGGTGAACTGGGCGAAATATTATCGGTGCAGGAATATCCGCAGCAATTAATAGCCACAGTTCAGTACAAAAATAAGGAAGTACTTTTTCCGCTAAATTTAGAGATCATTAAAGGTATTGATGTTGAAGGCGGTGAGATTTACATTGACCTGCCCGAAGGCTTGTTGGATATTTATCTGGAAGGCTAAGTTTGAGATTCAAGACTTTTAGAATAAAGAAATAAGATTTCCCCCATGCCCGTGTACTCACGGGCATTTTTCATTTACCGGGATTTTAAAAAAAATATTTGTCAAATATATTTGACTTTTGTAAAGTTTACTTTACTTTTGGTCAGCCAAACTTTACAATTATGAAATCACGTTTTTTATTTCCGCACTATTGTCGATTAATTGGTTACTTGTGTTTTGTCATAGATATTTTAAAAGCCGTTGCTTTAAAATTTTTTTATCCCCAGGGCTTCGCCCAAACAGGAGATGTCCCCAATATCTGGATGAATATCACAAACGACTTTAATATTATCATCGTTATCATCGGATTATTGCTTATAGCTTTCTCCAAAGAAAAAGATGAAGATGAGCATATTTCACAGCTGCGATTGGACTCATTACAATGGGCGATATATGTAAATTATTGTCTTTTTCTGATTTTAGTCGTTTTGATACATGGCTTTAAATTTCTTGAAATTGTAGCCTACAATGTCATTACTCCTTTGATATTCTTTGTCATCCGGTTTAGATGGAAGGTTTTTTTATTAAATAGAAACCTCGCAAAAGAATCAAATTAAACTATAGTTGATTCAATAAGAAAAATTCAGAATACAGCCATCCTGTGTTTCGAGCAAATTTTACAATCATGAAATCACGTTTTCTATTCCCGCACTGGTTCAGGTACCTTGGGCTTGTGCTTTTCCTGATCCATATCCCCATCGTAATGTTTAAAAAAGAGATGGGCTTTAGCATGCATGAAGAACCGGTAAGCGACGACCTGTTTAACAGCCATCATATCTTTTTCATGACTACCACACTGCTCATGGCTATAGGCCTGTTCTTTGTCGCCTTCGCCAAAGAACGCATTGAAGATGAACAGATCTTTAAACTCAGGCTCGACTCATTGCAATGGGCTATTTATGTAAATTATATACTTTTGGTGGTGAGTTTAATATTAAGTAAAGACACCGAACATATTTTGTTTTTAAATTTATTGGTACCGCTTGTATTTTTCATTGTGCGTTTCAGGTGGAAGATTTTTCAGAACAACCGCCTCATCAACAAGGAAGAGGGGCAGGCATGAAAAATAACATTAGGGTTGAGCGCGCCATCAAAAACATAACCCAGGCCGAACTTGCAGAGCTTATCGGGGTATCGCGGCAAACCATCAACACTATTGAGAGCAACCGGTATGTGCCATCTACCGTGCTGGCTTTAAAAATAGCCCGTGTATTTGGCAAACCTGTAGAAGATGTTTTTTCGTTAGACGAAGAGGATTAATTAAACCAATATAACCATGGCAACAAAACCAAGCTTCGCACCGCAGTTAGCCATTCCGCATGGTGTAACCGATATCAGCTTTTACATTAAAGCTTTGGGCGCGGTAGAACTCAGGCGTTTTAGCAATGATGATGGCAGCATCCATGTATCGGAGCTTTCGATAGACGGAACCATCTTTCACCTGCATGAAGAAACCGAACGAACGGCTGTGCTTTGCCCCGATACTACAAAGGCTACCAGCGTTACCATCGGTCTTTTTGTTGATGACGTACATGCTGTGATGGAAGCTGCGAGGCGGGCAGGCGCAACAATAGCTTCGGAAGTAACAGACTGGGACTATAGTTACCGCCAGGGTGACTTTATTGACCCTTTCGGGCATCGGTGGATGATTGAGAAGGCGATATAGTCGATATAGAAGCAAGCAACAAGAATCAAGAGACAAGATAAAAAGCACCATTATGGCAAAGCAACCCACCTACGGCAACGGCAAAATATGCTATATCGAGATTCCAGCTACTGATATCAGCATATCCTCAAAGTTTTTTGAAACGGTTTTCGGCTGGCACATCCGGACGGATAATCACGGCTCCGCCTCGTTTGATGACGGCGTAGGCGAAGTAAGCGGCATGTGGGTAACTGGTCGTGAACCGATGGGCAAAGCAGGGTTACTGATCTCCATTATGGTTGATAATGCAGAAGCAACGCTTAAACTGATAGAGGCCAATCGGGGTATCATTGTTCAACCCATTAGTAAGGATTTCCCTGAGATTACCGCACATTTTACTGACCCGGCGGGTAATTTATGGGGAATTTATCAGCATAGAGGATAGTCATAGAAGCAAGATTGCACGACTCAGGAATCAAGACAATTTCGAAGAGAGGACATTTTTCAGTAATCTTGCATCCTGATTCTTTTATCCTGAGTCTGAAGAAAATATGCGTTTCGATATCATCTCTGTATTGCCCGGTTTGCTTGAAAGCCCTTTTGCACATTCCATTCTGCAGCGTGCACAGAAAAAGGGGATTTCTGAAATTGTTGTTCATAACCTGCGGGATTATGCCACCAATAAGCAAAAAAGCGTGGATGATTATCCTTACGGTGGCGGCAGTGGCATGGTGATGACGATTCCACCTTTTGCGGCATGCATCGAAAAGCTAAAATCAGAGCGCGATTATGACGAGATCATCTTCATGTCGCCCGATGGCGAAACCCTCAATCAGGCTATCGCTAACCAGCTTTCCATCAAAAAAAACATCATTATCCTTTGCGGTCATTACAAAGGTATCGATCAACGCATCCGCGACATTTATGTAACCCGCGAGATCTCTATAGGCGATTACGTACTTTCGGGCGGGGAACTGCCTGCCGCCGTATTGGTTGATGCCGTGGTAAGACTTATCCCCGGTGTATTGAGCGACGAAACATCCGCACTGTCTGATTCGTTCCAGGACGACCTGCTGGACGCTCCTGTTTATACCCGTCCGGCCGACTGGAACGGGCACAAGGTCCCCGAGATCCTTTTAGGAGGCAACACTCCCGAAATAGAAAAATGGCGCCATGAGCAGGCATTGGAACGTACCAAAGCCCGCCGGCCGGATTTGTTGGATAGAGGCGAGTAATGATAATTAATACACCGCGAATACTGGATTAGCTTAGAAAGCGGTTATCAAAACATTAAAACCACTCAATCAATCAACCATTCTCCCTTCCCTTAACCACAACCGGTTGTTAATAAAAAAACTAAATGTGGAAATTTTTAAATTTGGCTTTCATTTATTGAAAATAATCCCTATACTTGCAATCCGATTTTTACGGGCTAAAAATCGCATTAAGAGCTTAAAATCATGGATTTAGTAAAATTTGTTGAAGAGCAATCAGTAGAAAAAAAGCAGCTTCCATCCTTCAAAGCTGGTGATACTGTAAGTGTTCACTATAAAATCAGAGAAGGAAATAAAGAACGCGTTCAGGTTTACCAGGGTGTTGTTATTCAGCGTAACAGCGTTGGTGTAAGCGAAACTTTTACTGTGCGTAAAGTATCAAATGGCATTGGCGTTGAGCGTATCTTCCCTGTTAACTCTCCAAACATCGACAAGATCGAAGTTAACAGCGTTGGTAAAGTTCGTCGTTCTAAACTGTACTACCTGCGTGCCCTTACTGGTAAAGCAGCTCGTATCAAATCAAAACGCGTTTAATTTACCCAGCCGCTTAGCGGTATATAAAAGATTAAAAGGCCTTTCTGAAGTAATTTCGGTAAGGCCTTTTGCTATGTAATGGTTTTTTAAAAACCGTCCTCTTAATCTGTTGATTTTCAAACACGAAGGCAAAGGCAAGCTATCAAAGTAAACTACCGCGGGTTTGTAACCCGTGGTGAACCATGGCTTAAGCTTTCAGTTTCAACGATATCGAATCACAAGTTACGCTGCCACTAAACCTGCGACAGTGCAACAGCCATAAAAACCACGTCATTGCGAGGTACGAAGCAATCCCCAACTTTACAGAGCGAATTTGCATAGCCGCTACACTAATCGGGGATTGCTTCGTACCTCGCAATGACGCATTTAAATAGCTTTTCGAAAAAGCACAAAAAAAGCAGATGAGTTCCCCATCTGCCTTTCTTTATATAAAAACGTACGCTAATTATTCGCTATCCGCTTCCTTTGCCGCATCACCACTATCAACTTTTTTAGCTTTTGATGCAGTTTTTTTCTTAACAGGTTTCTCTGCGGCGCTTTCTTCCACTGCCGGATTTTCAGCTGTCTCAGGATGATCAACTACCAACGAAGGAGCCGGCGTAATGCTATTCATGGTTGGCGTTTCTTCTACCAAAACAGCCGGATCTACCGGTGCTGCAGGCGGCTCGGGAACAACAATTGCATCAGGCTTTGCAGCTTCTTTTACAGGCTCCGGATCAACCAGCTCGGCTAAAATGGTACGACCGCCTTTTACTACATCGCCAATATTTACCAGGATCTTAGTGCCCAGCGGCAGGAAAACATCCACTCTCGAGCCAAACTTAATAAAACCGAACTGCTGGCCCTGCTCAACAATATCCCCTTGTTTAACATACCAAACTATGCGGCGGGCCAGTGCACCGGCTATCTGTCTGAACAATACAGTTACACCTTTGCTGTTTTCAATAGCTATAGTTGTACGTTCGTTCTCGGTTGATGATTTAGGATGCCAAGCCACCAGGTATTTACCTTTATGGTATTTAAAATAACTTACCACACCTGCAATAGGGTTACGGTTCACGTGCACATTAACCGGCGACATGAAAACCGATAATTGAATACGTTTATCTTTTAAAAATTCGGTTTCTTCAGTTTCTTCAATCACTACAACCTTGCCATCGGCAGGGCAAAGGATAGTATTTTCGGCGGTTTCAATATCAAAGAATGGACTGCGGAAAAACTGCAGGATGATCAAAAATAAAGCACCCGAAAAAATATAAACTATCCATTTCAGCGTATGCGCAGTTGGCATGTAAAACTGGATGAGCGCATTTAAAACAAAAATGAACAGGATAGTAATAGCGAGTGAGGTATAGCCTTCTTTATGTATGGTCATTATTTATTGTGTTTAATACAAAACTACTAATTTGAAATTAAGTACAGGTATGCATATACAATTGGCGCGGCCATCAGCAGGCCGTCAAACCTGTCGAGCAGGCCGCCATGGCCTGGTAATATGCCCCCCGAATCTTTTACGTTGAGGCTGCGCTTGAACATGGATTCAACCAGATCACCCATGGTGCCAAAGTTTGAGATAATAAGCGACATAATGATCCAGTCGAAACAATTGTATTCTGTATAAAAACGGCTCAAAATATATGCCGCCAAAGCGCAGATCAGTATGCCCCCGATAAAGCCTTCCCATGATTTTTTAGGCGAGTGCCTTTCGAATAACTTGTTACGGCCAAATTTGCTGCCCACCAGGTAAGCCCCGGTATCATTGCTCCACAGCATAATTAAAAAGCCAAGCGGCACGTGAAAGTTAAAAACACCATCGCCACGGGTAAAAGCCATCGCATGAAAAAACATGAACGGCACAATAGCCATCAGCAAACCCAAATAAGTGAAGCCAATATTAGTGAATGGCGCGGTAGATTTTTTATATAACTCGCCTATCGGAATAAAGCTAAGCAGTATGGGTAGCAGTATAATGTATTTATATGCCGGGAAATAGCAGTTAGCCGCAAAAAAGAAGAACATGATTACGCCGGCAAGTGCCCCGGTAAAACGCTCGGGCTGCATACCGCCCTGTTTAACCAGTTTGTAAAATTCCAAAAGGCAAAACAGACTCAATAACAGGTAAAAAACACTAAATACATATGGGCCTAATAAATTAGACCCAATCATTACGATAATAAAAAATAAGCCAGTGATGGCGCGTTGTTTCATATATTAATTTGATTGAGGATCATGATCTCAATAGCCTTACTAAAATCCTCCTGGTGAATATAAACCTCTATTTCGCCAAAGTTGCGGTGCGATGAATCCTGTTTATTCAGCAAAACGGTATCAATATGATTCCCGGTAAGCATTTGCTTAACAATTTCTGATTGGTAAAAATTAGTTGAAGTAAAAATTTTGACCCAGTTTTTTTCCATTTAACTCAACAGCGGGCTTTTTCCTTTAGCAGTATTTCTGTACATAAAAAGCAAAATTAAAATAATTATCAGGCTTAAAGCATAGCTCTGATAATTAAAAACGTGCTGATCGTTAGGATCAAGGGTGATCCGTTTTTGCGAATACAGGTATAGGATCACCACCTGGGTGGCATTATTTAAAAAATGCGCCCAAACACTTGTCCAGATGCTGCCGCTCCACATCACAAAATATCCAAAAAACACGCCCAGCGCCACACGCGGTAAAAAGGTAAAAAACTCCATATGAAAGGCACTGAAAAGGATAGCAGTAATCCAGATTGCCGCATGCGGATTACCTGTCCACCTAATCATGATGGTTTGCAAAC
This sequence comes from Mucilaginibacter sp. 3215, assembly GCF_050433785.1. Taxonomy (NCBI): domain Bacteria; kingdom Pseudomonadati; phylum Bacteroidota; class Sphingobacteriia; order Sphingobacteriales; family Sphingobacteriaceae; genus Mucilaginibacter; species Mucilaginibacter sp. 3215. The sequence goes on along the minus strand of NZ_JBNPWO010000005.1, from coordinate 332,558 downwards.
ACCCCCTGAATAAAAACTCTTCGGCAATAGCTGTTAATAGCCCAACTACTAAAACCGCAAAAAGCATATCCCATACTGTTTTCATTTGCAGCATGGCTTCCGTAGCTTTTTGGGCCTGAGCCTCCATGGCCCGCAAGGCATCCTCAAGGCCTTTCAAAGAAGCAGGCAAAGCCAGTTTCTGGTTAACGTTTACCAGTACTTCCATAACCGGCGATGAACAGATCATGATAGATAAGATCAGCAGTAACAGCACCGGCGGAAATTTGGGGGTAACCTTCAAATAATCTACAGGCTCCTTTACTATAAAGCGCGCAAAAATTACAGGGGCGAGATACAAAGGCAGCGTAGTGCTGATGATTTGCAACGTCCACAAAGCAGCGCCAACATTCGGGTTTCGGGTATTAAAAGTAAACGTATCAGTAAGCGTTTGTGACCCAAATATCACCCCGATAATTCCGGCAGCTATTAAACCGCACACAATCAGCATCCCTATAGTTAGCGCAATCAGTATTATAAATTGTAAAAACGGCGTTATTTGACTTCCCTGTGGCTGAGGGCTTTGATATGAGGCTTTTATCATTCGATGTAAAATTCGTATTTTTGCAGGCTAAAGATAAGGATGTCTGTACAAATAGGAAATATTGATTTAGGTGAGTTCCCGCTGCTGCTGGCACCGATGGAGGATGTGAGTGATCCGCCCTTCCGCTATGTGTGCAAGCAAAACGGCGCGGATATGATGTATACAGAGTTTATTTCAAGCGAAGGCCTGATCCGCGATGCGGCAAAAAGCAGGCAAAAGCTGGATATTTTTGAATACGAAAGGCCTATCGGCATCCAGATCTTCGGGAGCGATATCGATCACATGCGCGAAGCTACCGAGATTGCTACATTAGCTGGTCCCGATTTAATGGATATTAACTATGGATGTCCGGTAAAACAGGTGGCCTGCCGCGGTGCAGGCGCAAGCCTTTTACAGGATATTGATAAAATGGTTGCCATGACCAAAGCTGTTGTTGAGGCCACGCATTTACCGGTAACTGTAAAAACCCGCCTTGGCTGGGATGATAATACCAAAAATGTTTATGAAGTTGCCGAACGCCTGCAGGATGTAGGTATCAAAGCACTTACTATACACGGCCGTACGCGCTCACAGATGTACAAAGGCGAGGCAGATTGGTCGTTGATCCGCGATATCAAAAAAAATCCGCGGATAAAAATCCCCATTTTCGGCAATGGCGACATCGATTCGCCCGAAAAGGCCGCCGCGTGGCGTATGGAATATGAGGTTGACGGCATGATGATCGGTCGTGCGGCGATTGGTTATCCATGGATTTTCCGCGAAATAAAGCATTATTTTAAAACCGGCGAATACCTGGATAAGCCAACAATTGCCGAACGTGTGGCAGCTTGCCGTGCCCATTTATACAAATCAATAGAGTGGAAAGGCCCTAAAACGGGCATTTTTGAGATGCGCAGGCATTACTCTAATTATTTTAAAGGTATAGATCATTTCAAAGAGTTCAGGATGCGTTTTGTTACTGCCCCTGACCTTGAAGCAGTTGACCAGATATTGGCCGAGATCGAAGAAAAATATGCCATCGAAATGGCTTAATATTTGCTCCCTTTCCATATATTTGAAATAAACGATACTTGTCACATGGTTACCACTATAACTGAGGGTGTTAAGGTTTCCATCGAAACCATATATCAGCCGGAGTATTCAAACCCGGCAAACGATCATTTTATGTTTGCCTACAAGGTAAGCATCGAAAACATGACCAACTACGCCATCAGGTTGATGAGCCGTCACTGGTATATATTTGACTCAAACGGTGCAAAGCGCGAAGTGGAAGGCGAAGGTGTAGTAGGCCAGCAGCCTGTTATTGAGCCGGGCCATACCCATGAGTACGTATCAGGCTGTAACCTCAAAACCGACATGGGCAACATGAAAGGCGAATACCACATGATCCGCCTGTTGGATAACGCCAACTTCAATGTACAAATCCCGGAGTTTTATCTGATAGCGCCATACAGGTTGAATTGAGAGTCAAGACGGCAAGATTCAAGAAACAAGAAAGACACTTAAAAAATATAACGGCCTAATTGATGATTCAGTTAGGCCGTTTCTTTATATATGAGTATTAAGATTGGGGCTATCGTTGTCTTTCCCTATGCGGTCTTTCTTCGCGCGGAGCCAAAGCTTGCCTGCGGGGAGCCCTGTTACTATGCTGCCCGGCAGGTCTTGCACCTGCATTATTTGTAGCGGCAACATTTGCCCTTCTGGCAGGAGCGTGGCTGTTAGTAGCATTATCAGCAGATGGAGCAGCATTAGCTTTATGCGCCTGGCCATCCTCGGCATTTGCTCTTGATGATGGTTGCGCCCGGTTTCCTTCAAGGGTAAAACGGCTTCCGTTAACCTTGTTCATGGCAGCGGTTGCCGGATGCCCGTTATTATTTTTTGCAAATTGGCTTGGATCTTTTACCGCAACCTGCCGGTGGGTAATCTGATCAGCTGTAGGCTGTATATGACTTTCCTTTTCGGCAGCCTGCTCTTGCGGCCGCGGCTTTGCGGTTACACCACCCGGTCCGTTAAAACTGTTATTATTAACGGTAACATTGTTATTGATAACAGTTTTGTTGACATAGGTATTATGCACAACCGTATTATTAACATTCACTACAGCGGTGTTGTACTGAAATGAATTACCGGCCCAGCGCCCGCCAACATAACCGGTTCCAACATAACCGTAGCCATAATTAACCCCGCCGTAAAACCCGATATGGCGGCCCCAATAACCCTCATGGTAAACATACACAGCACCGTCGTAGCCCCAGTACCCGGGTGTCCACAAATAACCCACCCTGGGCGGGCTTACCCATACACCCGGAACCCAGTAATATCCGCCATCCTGGTCATAAGCCCAATAACCGGGTGTCCACAAATACCCGTCAACAGGGCAGGGCGGCTGGGTATAGGTTGGCAATACAGGCGGTGCTATATTTACAGAAACACTTATACTGATTTGTGCATAGGCTTTAACGGATGCTGCTGACACTATCAAAAGCACCATAAATACACTTGCTATTTTTTTCATGATATATGATTTTACCCAAACCTACCCGTGTAACATGAACATTACATTAAGTTTCGGCGGCTTAGATGAACGAAACATGAAGTAGAGACAGGAAGTCAAGATTCAAGAAACAAGAAAAGAAAACTTAAAGAGAAAGCCCTAACCGAATTGTCGATTAGGGCCTTTTTTGCTTCTTGATTTCGTTCTTCCTTCTTTAACTCTTGATTTCTTGCCTCCTGCCTCTAATCTCAATTCCTCCTGTTAAACAAAAACGAAGCATAGTAAACCAGCGTAGCCAAAGCGCTCAACGCGGCAACTACATAGGTCATGGCAGCCCACCAGAGGGCATCTTTTGCCATTTCATGTTCTTGTCCGGTTTGTACTACAGCATAATTGTTATCCAACCAGGCTAACGCCCGGCGACTTGCATCAAACTCAACCGGCAGGGTTATAAAGCTAAAAAATGTAACCAGTGCAAGCGCGGCAACACCAACTGCCAAAACATAAGGGCTACCTGAAAAGAATAACAGCATAATGCCGATGAACAAAGTCCATTGGGTAATAGTTGATGCCACGTTGATAACGGGCACCATAGCCGAACGGAAACTTAGCCAGCCATAAGCTTCGGCATGTTGCACAGCATGGCCGCATTCATGTGCGGCGACAGCGGCAGCGGCGATACTGCGGCTGTAAAAAACATCGGTACTCAGGTTAACTGTTTTCGTTTCGGGGTTATAATGATCGGTAAGCTGTCCTTCAACACAAATTACCTGTACATCAAAGATACCATGGGCGCGCAGCATCTTCACGGCTACTTCCTGTCCCGATAAGCCAGACATTAAGCCAATTTCAGAATACTGCTTAATTTTACTCCTGAACCGCCATTGTACAATAAAGCTTACCAGGGCAACAATAATCATCAGGAACCAGGCCGAGTTCGGCGCGATGTATCCCATAATTAATGATATGTGATTCATATGATATTGATAAATATAAGTTAAAACTAAGTAGGTTGAAACCTTACAAACGTTACAGCGCTTGTTCAAAAACTATTCCGCTTTAAGCAAAAGTTTAAAAGCATTCGGTTACCTCAAAGTTTTTGCCTCCCGAATAGCTATTTTTGAACATGTTAGAGCCATCATTTTCATACTGGGAGCGTACAGCCTTTACTGATAATGCCGATGTTATCATTATTGGCAGCGGACTTGTTGGCCTTAGCGCCGCCCTTCAGTTAAAAAAACAGCAACCAACCTTAAAAGTTTTAGTGTTGGAACGAGGCTTCTTACCGTCAGGCGCCAGTACTAAAAACGCTGGTTTTGCCTGTTTTGGTACAGTTTCGGAGCAAATTGAGGCAATAAATCATTCATCAGAAACGGAGGCCATGCACCTGGTAGCTTACAAGTGGAAAGGACTGCAACGTTTAAGGGAAAATTTGGGTGACGCTAACATCGATTATTATCAATATGGCGGGCATGAACTGTTTATGGATCATGAGGAAAGCCATGCACGTGAGTGTATTGATCAAATAAACCACCTTAACAAATTATTAAAACAAGCTATAGGCCGGGCTGACATTTATTCAGTAGCCGATGAAAAAATTGCAGGTTTTGGCTTCAATAAAGTGAAGCATATCATATACAACCCTTTTGAAGGACAGATTCACACCGGCAAAATGATGCGTGCTCTATTATATAAAGCATACCAACTCGGCGTATTGGTACTTAATAATTGTGGCATTTCCGTTATCGGGCAGGAAGATCAGCACATCAGGCTAAGTACCTCGCAAGGTATTTTTAAAGCGGGCAAAGTGATCCTGGCTACAAATGCTTTTGCAAGCCAGCTATATCCTCAGCTTGATGTAGTACCCGGCCGCGGACAGGTAATGATTACCAAGCCTGTTCCAGGGTTAAAACTTAAAGGCACTTATCATTTTAACCAGGGTTATTACTACTTCCGCAATATTGATGGGCGGGTATTGTTTGGCGGCGGCCGTAACCTCAATTATAAAGCGGAAGAAACCTGGGATTTTGGCCATACCGATGAAGTTAAACAGCAATTGATAAACTATCTGAACCAGGTGATTCTCCCCGGCCAAAATGTTGAGATTGATTATTGGTGGAGCGGCATCATGGGTTTCGGGCAGGACATCAGCCCGATAGTAAAACAAGTGCAGCCTAATATTTTTTGTGCTGTGAGATGCAATGGCATGGGCGTGGCGATGGGGAGTTTGGTAGGCGAGGAAGTAGCAGAGTTGTTACTTAATTCGTAAGTAATTGATTTTAAAAGCCCGATAAATTGGGATGTAAAAACGGCCTCTTAACCACATCATTGAACCCATTGCGTGCGGCCCCCCGGAGCGGAGACACGGTAAGGAGCCCGGGCCGAAGCAACGCTCTGTAATCGTTGATTAAAATTGTTTGCCGATTTTGTGTGAACCCGATTTGATGAAACTAAAAGAATTCATCGAATTTATTTAGCATTCTGTTAATTGATCAAATTACAGGATCTGGGTTCAGACAACAGTAAGCACAGGTAAAAATAACCTGTTATCAGCTAAATAGATAAGCGCCTGGCACTGCTGTAAATCTTTTTTGAAAATTTTTCAAATCACTGTTGAATATTTGATTTAAAAGTCTGATATTTGCAAACTCTTTTTGGATAAAGGGTTGATAATTAAAAATATTTGTCATGTCAAGAATTTGTGATCTAACAGGAAAAGGATCTATCGTAGGTAACAACGTTTCAAACTCAAACGTTAAAACAAAACGCAGGTTTCATCCTAACTTGAAACTTAAAAAGTTTTATATTCCTGAAGAAGATAAATGGATTACCTTAAAGGTGTCTACTTCTGCTGTAAAAACTATCAGCAAAAACGGTATTACCGCCTGCATCAATAAATTTGTTAAAAAAGGCTACATTTAGTAGTTAGCTTTCAAGTTTAGCAGTATAATAAAATTGAAAAATTACGTAAGCCGTGAGGTGACACGTACAACATAAAAAGAAAATGGCAAAAAAAGGCAACAGGGTTCAGGTGATTTTAGAGTGCACCGAACACAAAACAAGCGGTATGCCAGGCATGTCTCGCTATATCACCACTAAGAACAAAAAAAATACAACTGAAAGATTAGAGTTGAAAAAATTCAACCCTGTTTTGAGGAAAGTAACCGTTCACAAAGAGATTAAATAATTAGTTGACCGAATTGATTGGCTCATTAAGTTTTAATTTGATATGGCCAACTCAATAATTCACTAAATCAATAATTAAACAACATGGCAAAGAAAGTAGTTGCAACGCTGAAAGTAGCAGGTAAAGGCAAAGAATATTCAAAAGTGATCACCATGAATAAATCACCTAAAACTGGTGCTTATTCATTCAAAGAGCAAATTGTCCCTAACGATTTAGTTAAGGATGCAATTGCAGGTAAAACTATATAATCACTCTTTGATTAAAATATTGAAGCCGTCTTGTTTTAACGAGAGGGCTTTTTTTGTTGAATGAAATTAGATGTGCAAATTTCAGGTGTGCAAATGCGCAGATGAAGAAAGGTGATTTGATATGGCAACATATTTGAATACTGAAATTAGTACATTGAACAAACAATCTGCACATCTGAAATTAGCACATTTGCATATCAACGAACATGGGATTATTTGATTTTTTTAAGAAAAAGGAAAACACGCAGCAGGAACAGCAGGCGCTTGATACCGGTTTGGAAAAAACCAAGGATAACTTTTTTTCAAAGATCACCAAAGCCATCGCCGGTAAATCAACCGTTGATGATGATGTGTTGGATGAGCTGGAAGAGATCCTGGTTACATCCGACGTTGGCGTAAGCACCACGCTCAAGATCATTGACAGGATCCAGGCCCGTGTTGCTCGCGATAAATACGTAAGCACAAACGAGCTGAACGCCCTGTTAAAAGATGAAATTCAGCAACTGCTTGCCGAAAACAACAGTAACGACTTCCGCAATTTTGAATATGGCGATCATAAGCCATACGTAATTATGGTGGTTGGCGTTAACGGCGTAGGTAAAACTACTACTATAGGCAAGCTGGCTCATAAGCTAAAGCAGGCTGGCAACCAGGTTGTTTTAGGCGCCGCCGATACCTTTCGCGCAGCCGCGGTTGACCAGATTAAACTTTGGGGCGAACGTGTTGGGGTAAAAGTTGTTGCCCAGGCCATGGGATCCGATCCGGCTTCGGTTGCTTATGATACCCTTCGTTCGGCTGTGGCCAATGGCGATGATGTAGCTATTATAGATACTGCCGGCCGTTTGCATAATAAAGTTGGTTTGATGAACGAGCTAACCAAAATCAAGAACGTGATGCAAAAGGTGATCCCCGGTGCTCCGCATGAGATACTGCTGGTACTGGACGCCTCAACCGGGCAAAACGCCATTGAGCAATGCAAGCAGTTTACCGAAGCTACCAATGTAAACGCCTTGGCGCTAACCAAATTGGATGGTACAGCTAAAGGTGGTGTGGTTATAGGAATATCAGATCAGTTTAAGATCCCGGTTAAATATATAGGTGTTGGCGAGGGAATGGATCACCTGCAGCTGTTTGACAGGCAGGCGTTTGTAGATAGCTTATTTAAGCAATAACAGCCCCGCCCAACCCTCTCCGGTAGGGAGGGCTAAATGAACTTGAAAGTCTCCCCTACCGGAGGAGATTTAGAGGGGGCTTCCCTCAATGATTAGTGTGTTATGAAGACAAAAGAAATTTCCCGTCCATCAGTTAAACAGGCCAAACCCCGTGTAAACGTGGTTACGTTAGGCTGTTCAAAAAATATTTACGATTCGGAAATATTGATGGGCCAATTGAAGGGCAACCAGTTTGATGTGGTGCATGAGGCCGAGAAGGTAGGCAAAAATGATATTATAGTAATTAATACCTGTGGCTTTATTGATAATGCCAAGCAGGAATCGATAGATACTATTCTGCAATACAGCGAACTCAAGGAGCAGGGCAAAGTAGGCAAGGTGATTGTTACCGGCTGCCTGAGCGAACGCTATAAACCCGAACTTGAAGCTGAGATCACCAATGTTGATGCCTACTTTGGCACTAATGACCTGCAAAATTTATTAGCTACCGTAGGCGCAAACTATAAACACGAGTTGATAGGCGAGCGTTTATTAACCACACCTTCGCACTTTGCTTATTTTAAAATTGCTGAAGGCTGTAACCGCCCATGTTCTTTTTGTGCTATCCCTTTGATGCGGGGTAAGCACCTGAGCTCACCTATTGAGCAACTGGTTGAGGATGCTAAGAAATTGGCTAAAAACGGAACAAAAGAACTCATCCTGATTGCACAGGATTTAACCTATTACGGCCTCGACCTTTACGGCAAACGCAATCTGGATGAGCTGCTTCGCCGTTTATCTGATGTGAACGGTATTGAGTGGATCAGGCTGCAGTACGCTTACCCTTCAGGCTTCCCAATGGAGATCCTGGATGTGATGAACGAGCGTGAAAATATTTGCAAATACATGGATATGCCTTTGCAGCACATCACCGATAACATGCTGAAATCGATGCGCCGCGGTATCACCAAGCAAAAAACCATTGATATAGTTAACGAGATCCGCGACCGTGTACCGGGCATTGCTATGCGTACTACACTGATCACCGGTTACCCGGGCGAAACCCAGCAGGATTTTGAAGAGATGGCACAATGGGTTGAGGATACCAGGTTCGACCGTTTGGGCTGTTTCACCTATTCGCACGAGGAAAAGACCCACGCCCATACTTTGGTTGATGATGTACCTGAAGAAGTAAAACAGGAGCGTGCCGATGCCATTATGGAAATCCAGCAGGGCATTTCTTTTGATAAAAACCAGGAAAAGATCGGCAATACCTATAAAGTGCTGATTGACAAAAAGGATGGTGGCTATTTTGTTGGCCGTACAGAATTTGATTCGCCCGAGGTTGATAACGAAGTTTTGATTGATGCCAGCATTGATTATGCTACCGTTGGCAGCTTTGTTAACGTAAAGATAGACAGCGCCGAAGACTTTGACCTTTATGGACAAATTGTAAAATAATGTTAATTTGCGGTCGGCTGTAAAGCGATTTGCGATTTATAATCTAATTTCGACATCAGCATTTAATTTTATTTGCTGATGTTTTGTTTTAGGGGAAATCTGAACTGAGCATCCAAAACCCGAAATCAACAATGGACGCATCCTGTATAAGTTATAAAGACACCGGTTTTTTTTCAAGCACAGTTGCCGAATATATCGACAATAAACCCGAACTACACCCTTTTTATGGTTACCGTCCGGATATGGCCGGTTTTGCCGAATTTCTGAAAAACAAAAAGGTAGTTGCTGACCGCGAAGTGCTGGTACGTGTTTTAACTAAGCAATATGAGTGTTTAGGCAAAGAGCCGGGTAAATTATGCACTTATTCAACTGCCCTTACAGCCCAAAACCTGGAGCTGTTAAAACAGGATAATACCTATACCATTACAACCGGCCACCAGCTTAATATCTTCGCCGGACCTTTATATTTCCTTTATAAAATTGCAACGGCCATTAAACTGGCGCAGCAGTTAAAAGCCGCCCATCCCGATAAAAATTTTGTGCCTGTTTACTGGATGGCCAGCGAAGACCACGACTTTGCCGAGATCAACTATACTAACATAGGTGGTAAAAAAGTGCACTGGTGGTACGAGGCTTCGGGAGCCACAGGTCGTATCGACCCGGTGAGCATGCGCCAGGCACTTAACCATTACAAAGGCGTTTTAGGCATGGAAGGTCACGCTACTGATCTTGCCGAAATTGTTGAAACAGCCTATACCAAATTTGATAAGCTTGCTGATGCTACCAGATATCTTGTTAATTCACTTTTCGGACAATATGGTTTAGTTATCATTGATGCCGATGACCATGAATTTAAAAAAGAGTTCGCGGCCATTATTGAGCAGGATATCATTGGTCAGCATAGTTTTAAAAACATTACCGAAACTAACCAAAAACTACATGAGCTTGGTGTACACATCCAGGTTAACCCACGCGAGATCAATTTCTTTTACCTGAAAGATCAGCTTCGCGAGCGGATAGTTTTCGAGAATGACAGCTACCAGGTGCTTAATACTGAGATAAAGTTTACCGAAGCTGAGCTTAAAAAGGAGATCGCCGAATACCCGGAACGTTTTAGCCCTAATGTGGTGATGCGCCCGCTGTACCAGGAATGTATTTTACCAAACATTGCCTACATCGGTGGTGGTGCAGAGGTAGTTTACTGGCTCGAGTTGAAATCCAATTTTGATCATTATAAAATTGATTTTCCTATCCTCATCCTTCGCAACTCGGCTTTGGTGATCAAAAAAGAACAGGCCGCCAAGGTTGAACGTATGAACCTTGACGCTATAGACCTGTTTAAACAAAGCGATGCCCTGCAAACCTATTGGATCAAAAAGCACAGCGGCCATAACCTGAGCATTGCCGAAGAATGGCGCGAAATGGAAAACCTTTTTGAGAAAATAAAACTCCGCGCCTACAAGATAGATCCTACCCTTTCACCATCAGCTGCGGCTGTACAGGCCCGCCTTAAAAAGGCCATGGATAACCTTGAAAAGAAACTGATCCGTGCAGAAAAGAGAAATTACAGTGTACGGTTGGAGCAGCTAACCGCTGTCAAAGCCGAGCTCTTCCCTAAAGACAGCCTGCAGGAGCGTTCTGAAAACTTCGGCCTCATGTATGTAAAATGGGGGCAAACTTTTATTGATGAGCTTATCCGCCTGTTTGAACCGCTTGATTTTAAGTTTACGGTATTAACGGAGAAATAACAGCAGGAGGCATAAGCTATCCCTGCCCTTTTTAGCGCAAGTCTTGTGTGGGGGGATATAAGCGTGGATGACTTGTGCTTTTCCGAATGTATCGTCCTAAAAAAAGTTTACAGTTTAAATGCTAAATCCTGTTATACGTTTACGCAGAAGGCACAAGTTACCTCAGCATTTGCAATCACACAAAACTTGCGCCAGCTAAGAATTGTGAGCGAGACGTAATTATGCATCTCTACGGGGTGCTACCCTACATTCACCGCTCTCGGAAACTTCAATATCAACCCGGGGTCAGGTATATTCTTCTGCCAGATCTCTTTTTCTGAAAACTTAGCTACGCCGGGATAATCGCCTTGTTTACCTTCCATATCAAACATCAGCTGGAAATGTAAATGCGGTGGCCAATGGCCGTTTTCATCGGCATTGCCAAGGGTTGCTATTTGGTTGTTTTTAGACACAGGCATACCTTTAGAAAGCCCCTTCAGGCTTTTACGGCTTAAATGCCCGTACAGGCTATAAAGGGTTAAGCCATCAAGGTCGTGTTGTAAAATAATGGTTGGGCCGTAATCGCCAATAGTATTATTATCCTGGTAACTGTGTACCATGCCATCAAGCGGGGCGTATACAGGCGTTCCGGCATCGCTCCAGATATCGACGCCCAAATGCAGGCGCCGGGGCTCATCATCCGTGTCAAAATGACTGCTAAAGGCATAAATGGTACGGTGTTCCATATACCCGCCAATACCGTAACGGCAATTGTAGTCGCGCAGCTTTTCGCTCACTAACTGGCTAAACATCCACGGCTTGTTAATAACCTCAGCCGTCAACTCCTTATTGGCGGCGGTAAGGTCAAAATGGTAAAGGCGGTCATGATCTGCATCAAAATCAACCACTTTGCCAATGGCTTCGGGATGATTGTTAACGTAATTAGCAAACAGCGTGTGCCGGTCCATCAGTGGTTATCAGTTTTCTTCGGTATCGGGCTGGCGTTCCTCTTTACTGATCTTATCAAAGATCTTGTCCATGCGTTCAACGTATTCGCTGGTATCGTCAACAAAAAACTCAAGCTGCGGAATGATCCTTACCTGGTCTTTGATGCGGGCGCCCAGTTTGTACCTGATCTCCGAAGCGTGCGATTTGATGGTATGCAAAGCGGTTTGCACATTAGGGTTACCCAAAAAGCTTAAAAATATACGGGCTATAGCCAAATCGGGCGTTACGCGTACCTTGGTTATGGTTACCAGTGTATTAGGCAAATAATTCATGCCTTCGCGCTGAAAAATAGCTGCAAGGTCTTCCTGTATTACTCCGGCAAATTTTTGCTGACGTTTTGATTCCATGGGTTGTTAGTTACGCCGATAAGGCAGATGAGTTGTTTAATGCTTAATGCAAAAGCCTAAGTTATTGTTTTAGGCTTTTATTAACAATGGTGGCAGGGCGTTAATTACATACGTCCTGCGGGATCTCTTTGGTTATTTTTACTACCTTTTTTACAACGAGGGTACTGTCATATTCAGACCCGCGGCCAACATCGCCCGATTTTGATTTGATGCCCTCAACCTCCACGTAAACCGGTTCGTAGGGTTTTTCGAAATTGAGTTGCGAATACTGAAGCTCCAACTGAGCCGAACTGTCAACAGCCCAAAACTCCTGGCCGCTATCGCAATCTTTAAATGATTTAATTTCGGGCCCCGCGCTGTACAAGCCTTTATAAAGCGTAACCCCGTCTTTTTTATGGGCATCATTATTACATGCGTAAACAGCAATAACAACAAGCAGCAAAACAAAAACTTTGATATACCTCATACCCATTTTAACAAATTTACAAATCCTGTTTGATTTCATCCAATCCTTTAATACTTAAACGGGCGCTGATGCCGGCAGCTATTACCGAAATGCCGCCAACGGTTAGCAGCACCAGGCCAAAATCCTTAATTTTAAGATCGATAGGATACGAGTCTAACACCGACATTTTGGCCCCCATTTTTATCCATCCGTAATGCTGCTGCAACAGGCAAAAAATGGTGCCCAGCGTTATGCCGATAATACAGCCAATAGCGGTGATCATCATTCCCTCAAAAAAGAAAATTCCCTGGATCATATTTTTATTGGCGCCCAGTCCGCTTAAAATGGCAATGTCCTTGCGCTTATCAATAACCAGCATGGTTAACGAGCCAATGATATTAAATATTGCGATGATAAGCACAAAGGTAAGGATCATGTAAACCGCCCAGCTTTCGTAATTAAGGGTTTTGTAAAGCTCGCTGTTTTGTTCCTTGCGGTTTTTTACGGTAAAGTTATTCCCTATTTTATCCTGGATGTCTTTTTGCATGGCATCGATACTGGTGCCGCGCTTAAAATTAAGCTGTAGTGAAGAAACATTTACCGGCTGGTCAAGCAGATCGCGGGCAAACTCAATGGGGGTTACAGCTATGTCATCAAATTCCTGCTGTATGGCAAACACTCCCGATGGATTAATACTGCGTACAACAAATTCATTTAAAGGATTAGCCGAATTTTCCGCACCGCGCCGCGGCGAATAGATCTGCATGGACGAAAGCTCGTCATGAACATTAATACCCAAGCTCCCCTGTATGGTAGCGCCAATTACAGCAAAATTTTGATCGCCGCTTTTAAGCGTGAATGAGCCGCTGGCTATGGTACTATCGAGCTGGTTGTTTTTCAAAAAATCATCGCTCACGCCCATTACGGTACCTAAAAATGGTTTATCACCATATTTGATTAGGGCTTTTTCCTGCAATACTTCGGTAAATGAAAATACGCGCGCATCTTTATGCAGGGAGGCAAAGTAAGGCGTGTTGGGATTAAAAGTTTTGCCCAGTTTGGTTTCGATCTTTATTTCGGGCGTAAAGTTGCTGTATAACGAAAGGATAACTTTTTCAAAGCCATTGAACACCGAAAGAATGATAAGCAAAGCCGCGCTGCCAATGAGCACCCCCAACATGGATATACCCGAAATAATATTGATAGCATGCATTTTTTTGCCCGAGAACAGGTAACGCTTTGCTATGTAAATGGAGGTGTTCAATTGTGTGGGAATTATGCGTTCAGGTTTTGCTTATGCTCAGTAAAACGTTGCTATGATGTTAACTAAGTTAAAAACGGATTGTTTTGTTTTTCGTAGCCGATGGTTGTTTCGGGACCGTGGCCAGGATAAACGGTAACATCATCAGGCAGGGTAAACAGTTTGGTTTCGATGTTATCAATCAGTTGGGTGAAGTTACCTCCCGGCAAATCCGTGCGACCGATGCTTTGTCTGAACAGGACATCGCCCCCGATCAGGATCTTAGCCTCTTTATCATAAAAACACAAGTGAGCAGGCGAATGCCCCGGCGCAAAGATCAAATGTAGCGTAGTATTGCCAAAATGGATGGTGCCGGTTTCGGGCAAAAATTCATCAGGCATCGGCGATACATCGTAACGGAAGCCCATAGATGGTGCATAAGCTACCACAGCAGCCAATACTTCCGACTCGCCAACGTGGAAACGGGGCTTAAGGCCATACTGGTCGAATACAAATTTATTGCCCAGCACATGATCGATATGGCAATGGGTGTTGAGCAGCATAACAGGCTTGAGGTTATTGTTTTTGATAAAGCCAACCACGGTGTTTTGCTCTGGTGCAGTATACATGCCCGGGTCAATGAGCACACATTCGCCGGTTTCATCATACAAAATATAAGTATTCTCCTGGTAAGGGTTATTTACAAATGATATAACTTTTGCCATGCGGTAAAAGTACGGAATAAATTGATTGGGTGCTTGGGGTAAGATTGAGCGATCGCTATTGCGCACGAAGCAATCTCCTATTGGCAGGTACGCCCTGTAAAGTTCGCGATTGCTTCGTTCCTCGCAATGACGATTGTTATATAATATTACGCCGCCGTTGCCCCTTCAATTAACTCCACCTCCGCTACCGGGCTGAACAGATAGATCCGCTTAGTAGCCACTTCAGTACATTTAAAGCGTTTACGCAACTTTTCGTCCTTGCGGAACACCCTGCCGTCCTTTAGCTTAAATAATGCCTTAAGCGGAATCTTTTCTACCGTTAAAATTGCTTCGGATGTTTTAGGGGGATCATATTTGCGCAGCGAACGGTACAGGTTCAAATCTGAGCAGCTTGACGCCGCCGGGTTATCCAGGTAGTTTACAATAGCCTTTTTAACATCTGCCGGGAAAATCTCTTTTTCAAAAAATGGCTGCATCATTTTTTTGAAATTGTTTTTCCATTCTGTTCCGTGGGGTTTGGCTTTTTGCTTATGCTCGTTCCAGGTATGCAGGTGTGCAAACTCATGCACTGTCGTTACCAGGAAAGCGTAGGGGTTAAGGTCGTAATTAACCGAGATACGGTGACCTTTGCCACCATAAGGCGAGCGGTAATCGCCAAATTTACTGTTACGGTTGCGCGAAATTTTAAATTCGCATTTGAAGTAGTCAATCCACCGGGCAATGAGCGGGGCCGCTTCTGCCGGTAGATATTTCTCTAAAACTTTTACTTTATCCAATTTTTACCTCAGTGCAAATGTAAGGATTTGTGGTTGATAGTCCATAAACCATGGTCGATGGTTTGTAAAACTTTGATTTACGATCTAAGTTTCTGCTGACGGTTATTTGCTCTAAAGTATAAGTCTGCCGGGATGGGCAAGCCTCTACATCCAATCTCATCCTAAATTCAAAGGGTGTAAATTTTATCTTTCCCCTTCCTTTTTCTTTACCTCCCTGGTCATCTTCAAAGTCAACAACAACAACAACCCTAACGAAACAATAATAGCTACCCAAATCAGTACGGTGTAATCTTTCCCGGCAGGTTTTACCGCCACTGCATAGCCGGTGTTTTTAACAACAGCCTCATGTTTAATAACCGGGGTGTTCCCTCCAATACTATCAGCAAAAAACTTAAGATCATATTCCGGGACCTGAGCCGAGGGGTCACCGACCAGGACCCGGTAGCTTTGCTTAGCTTCAAGGTAGCTGATCAAATATTCGTCGGATTGAAACGCTTTGATCTCACCGATGCTCAGTGGCTGGTTATCGCCGTTGCTTATCTCTATTAACAGGTGGTTGCTTTTTGCAGCAATTAACAAATCAGTTGTTTTATCTGATGACAGCTCGGCTTCGCTCAAGAGCTCCCTGCCATTGTTTACAAACTGGTGAACGGTAATACTTCGTTTATAATACCTCGGCGCGCTGATATTGAGGTGCAGCTTGTTTACCTGGTAATTATCGTTCAGCTTAATGTCAATGTAAGTAGTTTTATTGCTGTCCGCGCGGATAACATTTACAGGCTTAATGGCTGTATAGCTTTGAGCTTCGGATGCATATTCTGTATAGATCCCGGCCTGTAAAAATTTAACCGGGTTCTTATTTTTATCGTTTACCTGGATTTTTAAATAGCGATAGTTACTTGCCGGGAAGGATAGCGATTGCAGGTAGGTGCCTTCACTGTTTTGTATTGCTTCCTGCAGCGGAATCTCTTCCTGTATGGCGAACCACTGGTTCGAATCATCGCTGCCCAGCAGGTTTACTTTACGTTTTACGGCTGTGTTTTGCAGCCTGATCCAAAGACGGTCGAGCACCAGTCCCGTTTTATTTTCGATAATAAAAACCGTGCTGGTATCGGTTTTGGATGTGTTTCTGATCTCAGGAAAAACAACAAAACTTTTCTGGCTCTTTTGCGGGAGACTGCCGGCCTGGATGTATGGTACAAAATTACCATTCGCGTCTGCAATGCGAATGTCCGACAGATCGGGTTTGGCCTTTGCTACCAATTCCGGCTGTAGGCCAATACGGTAAAAGCCGTTGCTGTCAATCTTGTGCAGCGCGGCTTTATATTTAAAATTTTTTTGTGCCAATGCGGGCAATATGACTCCGCAAAGCAGCAGCGTTAAAAGCGTTAGCTTATTCATTTTTTTTAGCCTCATCATCGGCAATATTTTTTTTAGCTGTTCGCTGGTACATAAATGCCACAATAAGCAATAGTACTCCCAAACAAAAGAAAGCAGCTATTTTACCCCAAACCGGGATGTTTTTAATATCAAACAAAAATAATTTTAATAAAGTAAGCGAAAACAGCGTTAACGAAGCCACCCGCATTACCCGCAATTTATACCTCATACCCAGCCACATCAATGCGAAGGAAAGCAGTCCCCATAATACGGGTAAGCCGGTTTTTACGTATACGATTTCTATTTGATCGATAGAATTAGCTTTACTAAAAAATAGCAGGTTGCTCATCAGGCTCACCTCAAAACTTAAAAACAATACAACGCCCGCGCTTAATACCCAGGTAAACGCTTTTTTCAGGCCTTCGTTCATATTTTGCTGACATAAGCGGATCACCCTGTAAAACAACAGACCGATAAATACAGCACCAATCCAATGTGCCATAAAATGACTGGTCGACGGCTTCTTAGTTTCGAGCATCAAATGTTGCAGCGAATAATATTGTGGCGTAAGTAACAGGTAAACAACCAGGCAGATGAACAGTATCACAAATTTTGTGTTGCTGCTAAAATTGATAACCTGTATTTTGGGCGATGACGTATAGTAGATAAATACAAACACAGGCGTATACACCATCGCATATAAAATATTAAGGTTGGTATCCGGGTAATGGTTCAGGAACTGGTGGTTGATTTCCAGCAGGCCGCTTAAATAAAGAAGCACAAGTGCGGCTACTCCAAAAAGCTGCTCAGTAAAAATATTGGTGTGCTCCACCTTGGTTGAGTCCTTTTTAACCAATACCGAAAGTAAAAATGAACTCACAGCAGCAAATAGCGTAGTGATGAAACCCTTATTGGCAATTATGGTTAAACTCAAACTGTAGTTACTATAAGTTTGGTACATGTCCATTGATAAACTTAGCAGCATGGCTATCCATAAAAACACGGATGTATATTTCATAAGTTGGATGCCCGAGCGCAGGTACAGCCAATAAAGCAACACCGTTTCTGAAGCCCAGAAAATGGTAATGTTATTGCCATGCAACTGAATAGGAGCAGCTAACGAAATAAACGTGAGCGTAATGCCGATAAGCAGGTACAAAATATTAGTATCCACCTTACGATTGCGGAACAGGACGTATGAAAGCACCAGGTTTACCACAGCCAGGCAAATACAAAACAAACCCCGGTATTGCCCAGCATGCATCATGGTTAACAGGTACAGGCCGGTAGCAAAATATAACCCGGTATTAAGAAGCAAAATGCTGAAATCGGACGCGATAAATTTTTTGTTTTCGCGTACGTTGTTGGCTATGTTGATAACAAAGTAAAGCGCGTAAAAAATGCTGGCGTAAATAAAGCCGAAATGGTAGGTAGGAGGTTTAAGTGTATACAGCACCGTTGAAAAAACAATTACCGTAAAACCAAACGAAACAATGTTAAGCACCCTCCATGCTTTATAGTACGCAATGATGAGCAGCCCGGTATTTAATATCAGCAGATAAATAAACAGGCCGTTATAGTTGGCGCTTCCGTTGCTCACCATAAAAGGACTGGCAAAACCGCCAACCAAAGCAATTACGGCCAGTTCCTGCTTATCATATAATAAGGAGAGTACCACTGCAAAAATGGTGATCACAATTAAAATGATAAATGCCGTGGTTTGGTTAAACAGGTGAAACTGCTGAAATGCCAATGTTATGGTAAAATAAAACACGGCCAATCCACCGCCTACAAGCACCGAGCTAAAGGCCTTATAACTATCACGCAGCACATGTGCAACCGCAATTAAAATTCCGCCGCAAACAATACCTATACCCACGCGGCCTACTAAGCCTATCCAATCGTTATCAATAGCATATTTTACAAAGAAGCCAATGGCCAGCACCAGGATGGCTATGCCTATTTTATTGATGAGGTTTTCGCCGATGAATTTTTCAAGGTCGGGATGGCGCTCAAAGAAAGACGGCTTGGGCTGTAAAGGCTTCGCGGGTTCGAAATCGCGTGTTTTTATAGGGCGATTGATGATTGATAAGTTGTCTTCAATAACTTCGGGTTGCCTTTCAACTTTAGGAGGCGTGATAGGCTCTGGTTTTATCTCTGCCTCAACGGGAGGTTTTACTTTTTCAACAGGAGGTTGTGGTATAACAGGCGCAGGAGGCGAAACGCTTGCAGGTGCCCGTTCTTCTGCTTTTTTGACATCTTCAGCACCCGGCCGGGTTATCTTAAGCTGTTCAATAATACCTTTTAATTCGAATATTCTAAATTCAAGTTCTTTGATCTTATTGTTTAAACTGCCCTTGTGGTTCAGCATTATTATAATGATCACCACTAATAAAAAGACGGCTAATACATCCATAGTTTTAGGTTTGTAAAAAATAAAGATAACGGAATTATGAAATATTCCACTATCAGGCCTGCCGGCCAATAGGCATATTGCATATAAATTAAAGCTTTAATTGTAATTTAGCTGTACAGGCAAATGCCGATCACCTATAAACCACCCTATATCATGAAGACATCTTTTAAACGTTACTTTTTTTCGTGTTTTCTTTTTATTACAGCATCCACCTATGCGCAAACCATCAGTCCGGCGCTTTTAAAACACCAGTGGAAAGCATCGTGGATCACTGTTCCACAGGAATCATTAAAAGAATATGGCGTTTATTACTTCAGGAAAAGCATTGAGCTTTCAGCTAAGCCTGCTTCCTTCGTCGTTCATATATCGGCAGATAATCGTTATAAACTATACGTTAACCAAACTTTGGTTTCGTTAGGCCCCGCCCGCGGAGATACCTATTACTGGAATTATGAAACGGTTGATCTGGCGCCATATCTTCAGCCGGGCAAAAACCTCATTGCCGCTGTAGTTTGGAATGATGGCGATTATCGCCCCGAAGCACAGATCTCCTTACAAACAGGTTTCATTATGCAGGGCGATACTTCAAATGAAGAAATCATCAATACCAATAAAACCTGGAAATGTATCCGTGATAAATCTTTTCAGCCTATCACCGGTATTGGCTGGCATCCTTATTATGTTGCCGGGCCGGGCGAGCGGGTAGATTTAAACCAATCTATAAAAGATTGGAACACGACCGGGCTTGATGACAGTAGCTGGAAAAATGCTATCCGTATTGACAACGGAAATCCAAAAGGCGTAACCAATGCTTTTGGCTGGATGCTGGTGCCATCGTCAATTCCTGCTATGGAAATGACCAATCAAAGGATTCCGGTTTTAAGAAAAGCCGATGGGGTAACTGTTCCGTCCTCGTTCCCGGCAAGCAAAACAGCTATCACTATCCCGGCTAATACGTCGGCTACTTTACTGCTCGATCAAACCTATTTAACCAACGCCTATTTAACGCTCAATTTCAGCAAGGGCAAAAACGCCGGTATTGGCATTACCTATACTGAATCGCTTTTTAAAAGTTTAAGCGGCCCGGAAGGCCCGGTTAAAGGTAACAGGAATGATGTGGATGGAAAGATCTTTGTTGGCAGGAGAGATAGCGTTGTTTCTGACGGTGCCACCGGTAATTCGTTCACTACTTTAACCTGGCGTACGTTCAGGTATATCGAAGTGAAAATAACCACCAAAGATGAGCCATTGGTTATTGACGATATCTACGGAACATTCACCGGCTACCCATTTAAAATGAATGCCAAACTCGAAACGCCCAACCCCGAATTACAGCAGATGCTGGATATTGGCTGGCGCACCGCCCGCCTTTGCGCCGGTGAAACCTATACCGACTGTCCATACTATGAACAGCTGCAATACGTAGGCGATACCCGCATCCAGGCACTGGTATCTTTTTATAATAGCGGCGATGACCGCCTGGTGCGCAACGCCATTAACCAGATGGATCATTCCCGCCTGGCCGAAGGGATCACGCTAAGCCGTCACCCTTCGTTCTCACCGCAAATCATTTCCACCTTTTCGTTATGGTATATCGGGATGCTGCATGATTACTGGATGTACCGGCCCGATAGTTTATTTATTAAAGATAAGCTGCCCGGCATGCGTGATGTGCTCAATTTTTTCAGCAAGTATCAGCAAGCCGATGGCTCCTTAAAAGATACTCCTTACTGGACATTTGTTGATTGGGTTAACGACAAGGGCTGGAATTTTGGACAGGCGCCCAAAAGCGCCAAAGGCACTTCGGCTATATTAGACCTGCAGTTGATGTGGGCCTACCGACAGGCCGCCGAAATGGAAGCAAAAATGGGGATGCCCGCGTTTGCAGCAATGTACAAGGCCAAAGCAACACAATTAAAAACGGCTATCCAAAATAAATATTGGGACACGGGCAAAAAACTTTATGCCGATACCGAGGACAAGCAATTGTTTTCACAGCATACCAACTCCATAGCTGTATTGGCCGGGATGGTAAATAGTACAGTAGCGCATGATATCAGCTTAAAGCTATTGAATGACACTACAATAACCCTATGCACCATCTACTTTAAATATTACCTGCACCAGGCTATGGTTAAAGGCGGTCTGGGCGATAATTATCTAAACTGGCTCAACATCTGGCGTGATAATATCAAAATGGGATTGACTACTTGGGCCGAAATCTCCGACCTTGACCATAACCGCTCCGATTGTCACGCCTGGGGTGCAAGTCCAAACATTGAATTTTACCGTACCATTTTAGGGGTGGATACCTACGCGCCGGGGTTCAGCAAAATAAAAATTGAGCCGCATTTGGGCCAGATCAAAAACATTAGCGGCGAAGTGCCTCACCCTAACGGAAAAGTTTGTGCCAAATATGTGTTCGATAAAGGAAAATGGAGTATCAACATAGTGCTCCCCAAAAACACATCAGGCATTTTTGTGTGGAAAGGAAAAACTTTTACGCTAAAAACAGGTAATAACAGTTTAAGCATTTGAAAAAAATAACCGGGGTGTTTACATTTTACCTTAATTGCACTGATTTTGCCACGCATAAGTAAAATACTTTTAAATATTGACTCGTTAAATAAAAGCAACGCTAACTTTACCTTTGTTGCTTTAATGGGATAAATTGATTTTATCGCATTATTTAACAATTTGATATTATTAAAATGTGATATTTATGCGCTGGGAACTAAGGGTTTCACCAAATTGCCAACCAGCTAAATAAATTACGCTAAATGAAAAAAACACCATCCCAATTAAGGGTTCTCTCAATCGATATCGGTGGATCACACATTAAAGCCACTATCCTGAATAAAAAAGGGGATTTAAAAATGGAGTACGACAAGATACCTACTCCCGCTCCTGCAAATCCCGAAAACGTTATAAAAGCTATCAACACCCTTGTGAAGGATTTTCCGGCATATGATAAAATATCGGTTGGTTTCCCGGGTTATGTAAAAAACGGGGTTGTTAAAACCGCGCCTAACCTGGGTACCGATTACTGGGCCGATGTTGATTTAAGCAAAAAACTGGAAAAAGCATTGGGCAAACCAACCCAGGTGGTAAACGATGCCGATATGCAGGGCCTTGGCGTAGTTGCCGGGAAAGGCCTCGAAATGGTGATAACCCTGGGCACCGGCTTTGGTACTGCTTTGTTAATGGATGGTCATTTATTGCCACACTTTGAGCTGGCGCACCTCCCGATAAAAGAAGGTATTACCTATGATAACTATATCGGCGAGAAGGCTTTGGAGAAAGAAGGCAAAGAGAAATGGAACAAACGCATGAAAAAGGTTTTCAAAATATTGAAAACTGTATTCAATTACGATACTTTATACATTGGCGGCGGCAATTCAGATGAGCTTACCTTTAAGCTCGACAAAAACATGAAAATAGTTACCAATGCCGATGGTATCAAGGGCGGCGCAAGGCTTTGGCTCAGCGAGGACGAAAGTAAAACCAAACGAAAAATTGCAACACCTACCGAATAAATTAAAAACTAACACTAACTACAATACCTGATAACAAAATGGAAAACCAACAAGACATAGAAAAATTGGCGATTGATACCGTAAGGGTATTGGCAGCCGATGCTGTGCAAAAAGCAAACTCAGGCCACCCGGGTACAGCTATGGCGCTGGCACCAATGGGCCACGTTTTATGGACAAAGTTTTTAAACTACAACCCTAAAAACCCCGATTGGGCAAACCGCGACAGGTTTATCCTTTCGGCAGGCCACGCTTGTATTTTACAGTACAACTTTTTGTATTTAATGGGCTATGATCTTTCGTTAGATGATATCAAACAGTTTCGCCAGCTAAACAGCAAAACGGCCGGTCACCCCGAATATGGATTGGCGCCCGGCATTGAAGTAACTACTGGTCCGCTCGGACAGGGTTTTGCCAATGCTGTGGGTTTTGCCATTGCTCAAAAACACCTGGCTGCCCGTTACAACAAACCTGGTTTTGAACTGTTCAACTACAATATTTACACCATCTGCAGCGATGGCGACTTGATGGAAGGTGTAACTTCCGAAGCGGCATCATTGGCTGGTCACCTGCAATTGGGCAACCTCATCTATTTATATGATGACAACCACATCTCTATTGAAGGCAGCACTGATATTGCTTTTAATGAAGATGTAAGCGCCCGTTTTCGCGCATACGGCTGGCACGTGCAGGATCTTACTGACGTAAACGATACCCACGCGCTTGAGCTGGCTTTGATCAATGCCAAAGCCGAAACTCAGAAACCATCATTTATCCGCGTTCGCTCGCTGATTGCCTATGGTAGCCCTAATAAATCGGGCACTGCAGGTTCACATGGTTCGCCGCTTGGCGCCGACGAAATTAAACTGGTAAAACAGTTCTTCGGTTTCGATCCTGAAAAATCATTCAACGTACCTGACGAGGTGCTGGATTACTATCACAAAAAAGGTGCACGCGGCGCTGCAGTTGAAGAAAAATGGAACAAATTATTTGCAGATTATAAAGCAAAATTTCCTGAGTTAGCCGCCGAATACGAAGCTGCCGCGAAAGGCGAACTACCTGCAGGCTGGAAAGATAAATTGCCGGTATTTAAAGGTTCCGACCCTAAAATGGCAACCCGCCAGGCCTCAGGCAAAGTATTAAACGCTATTGCGCCGGCATTGCCAAACCTTATTGGCGGTGCGGCCGACCTTGCCCCATCAACCGAAACTAACCTGAAAGAGTACGATTCGTTTACATCAGAAAACCGTGCAGGCCGCAACTTCCACTTCGGAATCCGTGAGCATGCTATGGGTTCGGCTTTAAATGGTATGGCTTTAACCAAAGGCGTACTACCGTTTGGTGCTACCTTCCTGATGTTCTCTGAATATATGCGCCCGCCAATCCGCCTGGCGGCCATCATGAAAATAAACCCGATTTTTGTTTATACGCATGATAGTATTGGTTTGGGCGAGGATGGTACTACTCACCAGCCTATTGAGCAATTGGCTTCTTTACGTTCGATACCAAACTTAACCGTGATCCGTCCGGCTGATGCCAACGAAAGCGCGCATGCATGGCGTGTTGCCATCGAGAAAAAAGGCGGCCCAACTGTGCTGATCTTCACCCGCCAGGGCCTACCTATCCTTGACCAGGATAAATATGGCAAAGCCGAAAACCTGGAAAAAGGTGCTTATATCCTTTCAGAAGGCAGCAAAGGCCCGGATCTGATCCTGATAGCTACCGGATCTGAAGTAGCCTTAATTATGCAGGCGCAGGAAAAACTGGAAGCTGAAGGTATTTCAACCCGCGTGGTAAGCATGCCATCATGGGAATTGTTTGAAAAACAGGATGCGGCTTACAAAGAATCAGTATTCCCTAAAGCAAGTAAAAAACGTTTGGCGGTTGAAATGGCATCACCAATGGGCTGGCACAAATACATCACCGACGAAGGCGATATGTTAGGCATGACAACCTTCGGTGAATCGGCCCCTGCCGAAGACCTTTACAAACATTTCGGCTTTACTGTTGATAACGTTGTTAAAAAAGCAAAAGCTCTTTTATAGAGGCAAGAAATCAAGAGTCAGGAATCAAGATTTTCCTGGCTCTTGATTTAAAAAATATACAAGTAAGAATCAAACGGTAAGAAGATAAGTTTTTCTTCTTGTCTCTTGGTTCTTGACTTCTTGATTCTAATCAAAATGAACTGGAACAGCAACCTGATAAATAACCTGGAGTGGGCCGATAAGATTATCAATATCGAAGGCAAACAAAAGGTAGCTGCCGAAATAGCGGCAAAAGTTAAGGATGGCGATATTATAGGTGTTGGCTCGGGTTCAACATCATACCTGGCTTTGGTGGCCATTGCCCAAAGGGTAAAAGATGAAAAGCTGAATGTAAAGGCTATCCCTACTTCGGTAGAGCTTTCTATGTTTTGCGCCAAATTAGGTTTGCCTGTTACAACACTGTATGAATATAAACCCGATTGGCTTTTTGACGGAGCAGATGAGGTTGACCCCGACAAAAGCCTGATCAAAGGGCGCGGCGGGGCTATGTTTAAAGAGAAGTTGCTCATCAGCTCAAGTGAAGTAAGTTATATTATAGTTGATGAGTCGAAAATGGTTGATAAATTAGGCTCGAAATTTCCGGTACCTATTGAGGTTTTTCCGCAGGCATTGCCTTATGTAGAAAAGGAACTGAAAAGTTTGGGAGCTACAGAATTAACCATCAGGCCGGCAAAAGGCAAGGATGGTCCAATAATTTCAGAAAACGGCAACCTTGTATTGGATGCTAAGTTTGAGGAAATCGGTAAAAGTTTTGAAAAAGATATTAAATCGATAACCGGAGTAATTGAAAGCGGGCTTTTTATCGGCTTTGATGTGAATATTATCATGGCCTCGAACAGTTAGATTTAGCCTTAAGTTCGACATCTTTAGTCCGAAATCTTAAAGAAAATGAGACTTTTGATTTGCTAATTCCAATTTAAGGTTAAAAACCAGAATTTACTGCTAAAAACTGCAGGCTTAACCCGGAAATATTAACAAAGTATGATATAAATCTTACAATTACTGACATTCTTATTAAGAACTTTACATAATAGACCGATTTGGTAGCAATTTTTACTACCTTCATCGCGCTTTTAACAAAATAATTAACAAACACAAAAACAAACCCTATTATGGCAACTAATAACGTAGCACAGATACATGGTTTTGGTCAGAGTATCTGGCTTGATTTTATTGACCGTGAGATCATTTCTTCAGGAAAACTTAAACAATTAATTGACGTTGACGGCGTACGCGGCGTTACTTCAAACCCTGCAATTTTTGAAAAGGCTATCAGCAGCAGTTCTGATTATGATGCTGATATTGCCGCGCTCAAATCTGAAAGCGACAACGAAAAGCTGTTTTTTGAAATAGCTGTTAAAGATATCCAGGCTGCTGCCGACCTGTTTAAAGGCGTTTACGAAGAATCAAACAAAGTTGATGGTTACGTAAGCCTTGAGGTCTCTCCGTTCCTGGCTTTAGATACTGAAGGTACTGCTAAACAAGCCGAAGAACTTTGGAAAAAAGTTAACCGCGAAAACGTAATGATCAAAATCCCTGGCACTAAACCAGGTTTGGCCGCTATTCAGCAATCAATTGCAAAAGGCATCAATATCAATGTTACACTGCTGTTTGGCTTAGAACGTTATGAAGAAGTAACCGAAGCTTACATTGCAGGCCTGGAAGAGCATTTAGCTGCAGGTCATAAAATTGCCCACATCGCGTCAGTAGCCAGTTTCTTCCTGAGCCGTATTGATGTTATTGTGGACCCGATTATTGAAGCAAAAGGCGAAAAAGAGCTGTATGGTGAGGTCGCAATCGCGTCAGCTAAAAAAGCATACGAAATTTATAAAAGGGTATTCAGCAGCGAAAGGTGGAAAAAACTTGCCGAGCAAGGCGCACAACCACAGCGTTTATTATGGGCAAGTACAGGTAGTAAAAACCCTGCATTTAAAGATACCAAATATGTTGAGGCATTAATTGGCCCGGACACAGTTGATACCGTTCCTTTGGAAACTGTTGACGCTTTCCGTGATCATGGTGTTGCTGCAAACACGTTAGAAACCGGTTTAGATAAAGCTAACGAGATCTTAGCCAAACTACCATCTTTAGGTATCGACCTTGCTGCTGTAACCCAGCAGTTAGAAGATGAAGGCATCGAAAAATTCAACAAGCCATTTGAAAAGTTGTTGAACGCCATCGAAACACAGAAGAATAAGTAATCAAGTTCTAAGTCTTAAGCCGAAAGTCCAAGTTCGAAGTCGGGATTATTTCTTTGACTTTGAACTTAAGACTTTAGACTAACGACTTTAATACAAAATACATCTATGGAAGTTGCTGATCTGAAGATCCTTTTTTTTGACGTGGGCGGCATTTTGCTGTCGAACGGATGGGGGCATGAGGCGCGCGAAGAAGCGGCCAAACGTTTTAACCTTGATTACGACGAAGTTAACGCGCTGCATAATTTCATTTTTAATGTATATGAAATTGGTAGCATCACGCTCGACGAATACCTTGATACGGTGATATTTAACCACCCGAGGGATTTTGTACGCGAAGATTTTAAGGATTTTATCTATTCTACATCTGTTGAATTGCCCATGCTGCAATTCCTTAAAGACTGGAAAAAAGATTGTGGCTTCCGTATTATTTCAGTGAACAACGAAGGCAAGGAGCTGAACGACTACCGGGTGCGTAAATTTAAACTGCATGAATGTTTTGATGCCTTTGTATCATCATGCGAAGTAAAAATGCGCAAACCCGACCCCGGCATATGGCAGTTAGCTATGGGTATAGCCCAGGTATCGCCTCAACAATGCGTGTATTTTGACGACAGAAAGATGTTTGTTGATACCGCCCAAAAACTGGGGATCCGTTCTTTTCAGCATACCAGCCTCGAAAGCACCAAGAAAATTTTAGAAACTCTTAAAAAAGAAAACCTCAAAACAAAATGAGCGCAACAGAAAACAAATACGCCTTTGGCATGATAGGCCTGGGTGTTATGGGTCGCAGCCTGCTGCTAAATATGGCCGATCATGGCTTCGCGGTGGCCGGGCACGATAAAGATACCGGTAAAGTAGATTCATTGAACCAGGAAGCTGGTGACAGGGCCGCTAAGGGCTTTGCCGATGTTAAAGAATTTATACAGAGCCTTACCACACCAAGGGCTATCATGATGTTAGTGCCTGCCGGTAAAATTGTTGACGCTGTAATTGAGGAATTAACCCCGTTATTGGAAAAAGGCGATATCCTGATTGATGGCGGTAACTCGCACTTCACTGATACAAACCGTCGTGTTGAGGAACTGGAGGCCAAAGGCCTGCATTTCTTCGGTATGGGCGTATCAGGCGGTGAAGAAGGTGCCCGTCGTGGCCCAAGCATGATGCCGGGTGGCGATAAGGATGCTTATGCTGTGATGAAACCTATTTTTGAAGCCATCGCTGCTAAAGTTAACGGCGAACCTTGTGTTACTTACATTGGCCCTGGCGCATCAGGTCATTTTGTTAAAATGGTTCACAACGGCATCGAGTACGGTATTATGCAGGTAATTGCCGAAACTTATGAGATCCTTAAAAAAGGCTTAAAGTTAGGTAACGATGAAATTGGCGATCTGTTCACTAAATGGAACGAAGGCCGTTTACAGTCATTCCTTTTAGATATCACCAAAGATATTTTCAAATACAAAGCATCTGGAACCGATCATTTATTGTTAGATGATATTAAAGACGAAGCGAAAGCTAAAGGTACAGGTAAATGGACGTCGCAGGTGGCTATGGATTTGGTAACCCCAATCCCAACCATCGATACATCTGTATCAATGCGCGATCTTTCAAAATACAAATCACTGCGCGAAAAAGCTTCTGCCCTTTATAACGACCCTATCGAGCTTAAAGGCGATAAGGAGGAGTTGTTGGTTGCTTTAGAGCAGGCTTTCTATTTTACCAGCATCCTTACTTATGCACAGGGTATGCACCTGCTTACCAAAGCATCTGAAGAGTATAAATATGACCTTCATTTGGGCGAAATTGCCAAGATCTGGAGAGGCGGCTGTATCATCCGTTCAGAATTTTTGAATGACATTTACAATGCTTATAATAAAGATCAGGCACTGCCTCACCTGTTGCTTGACAGTGATATACAGGCATTGGTTGCCGGTACCTTACCAGGCATCAGGAAAGTATTATCGGCTACTATTGCTGCCGGTGTTGCTGCTCCTGGTTATGCTTCAGCATTGAGCTATTTTGATGCTTTCCGCAGCGAAAGAATGCCTTCAAACCTTACCCAGGCCCAGCGTGATTATTTTGGCGCGCACACTTATGAGCTGATTGGTAAAGAAGGCACCTTCCATACACAATGGGCTCCGGCAAACGACTAATTGACGCTATTAATTAAAACAAAACAATGAGCACAACAGCTAAATCAGACCCTACCATATTTATCATTTTTGGTGGAACGGGAGATTTGAACTCCCGGAAAATTGCGCCGGCCCTATATAATCTATTTTTAGATGGATGGATGCCCAAACAATTTTCAATCATTGGTACCGGTCGTACCAAGCTAACCGACGAGCAATTCAGAGAAAACCTATATAAAGATATCAACCAGTTTTCGCGCAGCGGTAAAACGGATGATAAACAATGGGCCGAATTTGTAAAAAACGTTTATTACCAGGTATCTGACGCTACTGATTTTGAAACATACAAAGAATTTGGCAAACGCATTGAAAAACACAACGCCGAGTGGAAAACTAGGGCAAACGTGTTGTTTTACCTTGCGGTAGCGCCTAATTTCTTCCCGATCATTGCATCAAACATATCAAAAGCTAAACTGGCCGATGATAAAAAACGTGTAAGGATCATCATTGAGAAACCATTTGGACACGACCTGGAAACTGCAAAAGATCTGAACCAGTTATTGAAAAGCATTTTTGATGAATGCCAGATCTATCGTATCGATCATTACCTGGGTAAAGAAACTGTTCAAAATATCATGGCTTTCCGTTTTGCCAACTCCATTATGGAGCCGCTATGGAACCGTAACCATATTGAGCACGTACAAATTTCAGTTACCGAGCAATTGGGCGTTGAAGAACGTGGCGACTATTACGATGGCTCAGGTGCGATGAGGGATATGATCCAGAACCACCTGCTGCAATTGCTTTGCCACGTGGCTATGGAGCCTCCTATCAGTTTTAGCGCCGATGAAGTACGCGACCGCAAAGTTGACGTATTGAAAGCAATGCGCAAGTTTACTGCTGAAGACGTACGTAACTCAACAGTTAGGGGCCAATACGGCAGCGGATGGATGAAAGGTAAAGAAGTACCGGGATATCGAGAAGAGCCAAAGGTTAACACCGAATCAAATACTGAAACATTTGCGGCCATCAAGTTCTTTATCGACAACTGGCGCTGGCAGGGTGTTCCATTCTATTTACGTACAGGTAAAAGAATGCACCAGTCATCATCAGTGATTACTATCCAGTTTAAAGATGTCCCTCACCAGATTTTCCCGGCCGAAGCTACTGAAAGCTGGCAGCAAAACAGGTTGATCATCAGCATTCAGCCAGAGATGAGCATCCGTTTGCAGGTTCAGGCTAAACGCCCCGGTATCGATATGGTATTAAACGCCGTTGATATGGTGTTTGACTATAAAGGCACCTACACCAACCAGGCGCCTGAAGCCTATGAAACACTGATCCTGGATACCATGATGGGCGATCAAACCCTGTTTATGCGTGGTGACCAGGTTGAGGCAGCATGGGAACTGGTAATGCCGATACTAAACACATGGCAAAATAAAAAGAGCCTTAACTTCCCTAATTATTCGGCCGATTCATGGGGCCCTGAAGCAGCAGAAGCTTTAATTGCACGTGATGGCTATAATTGGTTTACTTTACCTGTAAATGGTAAAAAATAAAAAGCTGATGAAACTGAATATCTATAACACGGAAGGTGAAGTTTTAACCGGGCTGGCCGATCATTTTGTTACCCTGGCTACCGAAGCCATCAACAAAAACGGCAAGTTCAGTGTGGCGCTTTCGGGCGGCAGCTCACCTAAAAAGCTATATGAGCTGTTAGCTTCAACAACATACGCCGACCAGGTGGACTGGGAAAAAGTTTTCTTCTTTTTTGGCGATGAGCGCAACGTGCCGCATGACCACAAGGACAGCAATTACCTGATGGCAAAAAAAGCGTTGTTTGAGCCATTGATGATAAGCCCGGCGCAGATTTTTCCGGTTGAGACATCGTTTGGCCCTGCCGAAGCCGCTGCCAAATACTGGGAAGTGATCTCGGCTTTTTTTGATGATGGCGAAGCAAGCTTTGACCTCGTGCTGTTAGGCTTAGGCGATAACTCGCACACAGCATCATTATTCCCTTATACGCCGGTGTTGCATGACCGTGTGCCTGGTGTAAAAGAAGTATGGCTTGAAGATCAGCAGGTATGGCGCATTACCCTCAACGCACCGCTTATTAATGATGCTGCTCAAATAGCATTCTTAGTTTACGGCGCAGGCAAGGCCGAAGCTGTAAAACACATCCTGGAAGATGATGAGGATATTGAGCTTTATCCAGCACAGCTTATTGATTCCATATCCGGCGAAGTAGAATGGTTCCTCGACGAACCTGCTGCTGCCGATTTGGAGAATAAAGAATAATATCCGCTATTATTTTAGCAACTAAAGGGCTTGGGCATTTGCTTAAGCCCTTTTTGTTTTGAGTAGTCCGTAATGATTACCGGATGCACATTGAACATTAATTTCACAGGATTTTTTTCGGCATTTAGTCGTTTCGCCCAATTTCACGCAGAATTCATCATTTTTGGGGTCAAAAACACATGTTAAGCCAATGTTATTTTTGACAGAAAAACAGCAATTACAAGGGCATTTTACACTATCCTGACCAAAATACCCATAGGGTCAAAAAATAAATTACTATTAATCAATTGATTAAATATTCATGACTTTTGGATGAAAAATCACATCTGATTTCTGTTGTTAATTTGCTGTGTGTTTAAGACAACACATATAAAAATTACAACAATAGTTATGAAAAATTTATTCAAAGTTTCAGCATTAGCCCTTGCATTTGCAGGCTTAGCATTTGGTGCAAAAGCACAAACATCTACACCTACTACCACTGCTACAACATCAACTACAACTAAAAGCGGCATCCGTTACAGCATCGGTGTCGACGCAGGTATTCCTCTTGGCGACTTCAAAGACAGATACAAATGGAATTTAGGCGGTTCGGTACAGGCTGATATCCCGGTTGTTTCAAACCAGTTATTTGTTACTGTTAACGCAGGTTACAACAATATCTTTGGTAAAAATGATGTGGTTGTAGGTAATACAACTGTTAGCCCTACCGATTTTCATTTGATCCCGGTTAAAGCAGGTTTGAAATACTTCCCTATCAGCAACTTCTACGTACAAGGTGAAGCTGGTGCTGCATTCCTGTTAAACAAATCTGACGTTGGCGCTAATAAATCAACTGCGTTTGTTTACGCTCCGCAAATTGGTGTTCAGTTCCCGGTGAGTGCAAGCAGCTTTATTGATGCCGGTATCCGCTATGAAGCAACTACCAAATATGCTACCGGCGTTGACGCAAGCAAAGTTAACTTTATAGGTTTACGTGTAGCGTACGGCTTTTAATATATGGCCCTACATATACCTTGATATCAAAAGGGGAGCTCATTCGGGCTCCCCTTTTTTATTATGTTTTTTTAGTTGATATGAACCTTTATAATTAAATAAATCGTATAAATTAGCACATTGTTTGTATTTTGACACGTAATATTACATTTACCGCACAATAATTGCTGAATATGAAAAGGATTCTCATCATTGATGATGAAGTTAATGTGGCGTTATTGCTATCGAAGTTTTTGACGCGGAATGGGTTTGACGTTAGTACGGCATCAAGCGGTACCGGTGGGATGGAAGCGTTGAAAAATGGTGAATATCAACTTGTACTATGTGATTTCAGGCTCGAAGATACCGACGGCCGCGAAATGCTCCGCAATATTAAAATTCAATATCCAAAAACAGGGGTTATCATCATCACCGGCTATTCAGATATTAAAATGGCGGTCGAGCTCATTAAAATGGGGGCCTATGATTATATCACCAAGCCGCTGTATCCTGATGAAATATTAAATACTATTAATAAGGCCCTTGAAACCCACCATGCCCTGGTTGAAATTGACGAGGAGCCCCAGGCGACTATTTTACCTGAGAAAACTAAAGTTAACACTGTAAAAAAAACCGTTTTTGCAGCCGAATTTGTAACCGGCACCAGCCGCGCGTCAAAAGAGCTCGCCCGGCAGATAGAACTGGTGGCACCAACAAACTACAGTGTTATTATTTTAGGCGAAAGCGGTACCGGAAAAGAATCCGTAGCGAAAAGCATTCACCTTAACAGTCCGCGGCACAACCAGCCTTTTATAGCAATGGATTGCGGTTCTTTAACCAAGGAGCTCGCGGCAAGTGAATTTTTTGGCCACGAAAAAGGTTCATTTACCGGCGCTTTATATACTAAAATAGGCCACTTTGAAATGGCTAACGGAGGCACTTTATTTTTAGATGAAGTGGGCAACCTTTCGTACGAGATCCAGGCAGCTTTACTTCGTACCGTACAGGAACGTAAAGTCAAAAGAATAGGCAGCACCAAGGAGATCGATCTTGATGTACGTATTATCATTGCCACCAACGAGAACCTGCAGGAGGGAATCCAGAAAGGCCGTTTCCGCGAAGATCTTTATCATCGCTTTAACGAGTTCAGTATTTACATGCCGCCTTTACGTGAGCGCGGCCATGATATTATATTACTGGCCGAACATTTTTTAAAAATAGCCAACCAGGAGCTCGGGCGCAATGTTGAATCGTTTTCGCAGGAGGTCGTGGA
This sequence comes from Mucilaginibacter sp. 3215, assembly GCF_050433785.1. Classification (NCBI taxonomy): domain Bacteria; kingdom Pseudomonadati; phylum Bacteroidota; class Sphingobacteriia; order Sphingobacteriales; family Sphingobacteriaceae; genus Mucilaginibacter; species Mucilaginibacter sp. 3215. Next base: position 298,913 of record NZ_JBNPWO010000005.1, on the reverse strand, counting down.
TTGCTTTATGAACTACCGCTGGCCGGGCAATATCCGAGAGCTTAAAAATGTGATCCGCCGTGCAGCGCTTTTAGCCGAGGGCAATGAGATCACGCTTAAAGCATTGCCGCTTGAAATGTCGACCTATAAATTATCATACGAAACGGCTAATCATTATACGCAGCATCATCATGCCACAGCGCATGTGGCAGAAGCCCCTGAGTCAAAAGAACCCCGTCATGACCTTAAAAATGCCGCGCTCGAGGCCGAGTATGAAACAATTATAAGGGTGTTAAGGGAAGTTAATTTCAACAAAACCAAAGCTGCCGAAATCCTGAATATCGACCGCAAAACTCTTTATAATAAAATGAAGGCCATTAACCTTAAGTAAAATGGGGGCTTATGAAGAAAAGGACGATGCCGAGGCCCTGCGTAAATTAAGGCACGATATAAAAAACCAATTATCAAACATTCACCTGGCGCTTGAGCAATTACGGTATGAAATACCCAATCCAACATCAGACTGTTTGTTTTACATGGATACCATAGAAATAAGTTCAATCCGGATCAATACCCTGCTTAACGATACTAATTAAAGGCGTTGCAATTAATGCTTGAAACGCTAAAACTTTTTGGCGTTTTTTTGTTTAAGCAAGTATCAATCAACAGCCTACATGTCAGTCTTCAATTATAAGCAGCGCAACAATATTATCCTGGCGAGTATCATTATACTTGGCTGTTTTTTATTATATGCGCTCAGCAGCTTGTTTAGCTCAATTCTTGGTGCAGTAGTGCTGTTCACCATTTTTCGTCCCCTTTACATTAATCTTGCCGAAAACAAAGGATGGAACCGCTCGCTGGTGGCCCTGCTTATAATTTTTATATCGCTTATCGTTATCGTGATCCCTTTCTTAACACTAAGCATAATGGTTGTGGGCAAAATTTCAAGCATCAACCTTAAAGATCTCCCTATTGACCAATGGATCTCAAAAATCGATGCCTTTGCCGGCGCAAACCTTAATCAACCTCATTTTGCTGAAGACACATTACAAAAATTAAGCACCTTTGCCACCGGCCTCTTCCCGTCTATACTGGGCAGCGCGGCCAACACCATATTGACCCTGCTGGTTTTGTATATTATACTGTATTTCATGTTTACACAAATTCGTGAATTTGAGGCCGGACTATTGAAATATGCGCCATTCAGGGAGCAGCATGCATTGAAATTTGCCAACGCCCTGCGCGATTCTACCTATTCAAACGTTTTAGGCCAGGGAATTATAGCACTTACGCAAGGAATATTACTGGCCAACGGATTTTGGATATTCGGCATTCCCGACCCTATTTTTTGGGGGGTTATCGCTATCTTTATTTCGTTTTTACCCGTTGTAGGAGCACCAACGCTATGTATCCCGGCAAGCATTGTATTGTTTGCACAGGGGCACAACTGGCAGGGAGTAGCATTACTGGCTTACGGTTTATTGTTCATTGGCAATATTGATAATTTTTTGCGCATGATCATTAATAAACGCGTTGCCAACACACACCCTATTATTTCGATAATAGGCGTTTTTATAGGCCTGCCCCTTTTCGGGATCCTGGGCCTGGTGTTTGGCCCGGTACTGCTATCCTATTTCCTGCTGCTGATGGAAATTTATGAAACAAACCGCATGGCGGCCGACAGGCTTGAACGGATTAACAGCGTATAAAATATATCGTACAGCCCTGAATAGTTTTGTGAACACAGGGTAAAATTTATTTGACTGATAAAAGTTAATTTATACTTAAATAAAAATAATTGTGCCAAATGCACATATTTGGCAGGATATTTACACGTAACTAATCAAATGTTCAACTTTTAATTATATTACAATGAATGATAACTCAAAAGTAGTTGTTGCATTGCTTGCCGGTTTAGCAGCAGGGGCAGCGTTAGGTATTTTGTTTGCACCTGATAAAGGCAATGAAACCCGCGACAAGCTTACCGAATCATTAAAAAACCTGGGAGAGTCGATAAAAGATACCGCGGCTGCCGAAATTGACAACCTGGTTGGCTTAAAAGACAAAGTTGTTGAAAACATCAAGTCGAAAATTAAAGGTGCCGAAGAAGAATACCAGGACGACCTGGAGCACGCATAAGCATGTATAACACCAATCCCGGATGCAGATAAACAACATCCGGGATATATAACCTTACCCATGGAAGATAAAAAAGAGACTCAACCACCAGTACCCCCAATAGTTGATCAGTTAAAGGAATATGCCGAAACCCGGTTTAAACTTTTAAAATACGAAGCTATTGAAGGTGGTAGCTCCATATTAGCAAGCATCATTGCCGATTTGGTGACTGTAATAAGCATGGTACTGGCTTTTCTTTTTGCGAGTGTTACTTTGGGCTTTTTTCTTGCCGATATTTTACACTCCTACTGGATGGGTTTTGGATGTATTGCCGTGCTTTACTTTTTGATAGCCATGTTTATCAAGATATTTAAACGACACCTTGAAAGGCCGCTTATCAACATCTTTATTCAAAAAATATTTAAAAGATAAACCATGGATCTTCATATCACCAACATCAGCGATCTGCAAGCCGAAATATTCAGGTTAAAAACGCTTGAAAAACAGCAATCGGTGGCTTTGAAGGCGCGCGTTAACAGCCCTTCTGCTTTATTTTCAACTGTGCTTACGCTGTTCCCGCGTTCAAATGATACTGATGGTGTAAAAAATACCAGTTTTTTTCATCCCGATATTCTCAACCTCATCTCCAGGTTCGTGATTCCGCTTACCTTGAATAAAACGCTTTTTAAACACTCCAACTTTTTGGTAAAAACACTGGTTGGTCTGGTATCACAAAAGGCTTCAAACTATGTTAATGAGGATACCGTGAGCAGCATTTGGGACAAAGCAAAAGCGCTTTTCGCCAAATTCACCAAAAAGAAAGATGACGCGGCATACAAACCTGCGCCATATGTTAAGCCTGTAGGCGGATCTGTCGTATAATAATTTTTACACGAATTTTTCGAATTGAGACGAATTTCACGAATTAGAATTAAGTTTAATCTTTGAACTTCGTGTAATTCGATTAGTTGCTGCTCAATCTGCAAATCAATTTGTGTTAAAAATTCCCACACGAATTTTGCTAATTATTCGAATGTCTCAAACCTGCTATACAGATCCATTAAACCAATTCGCGTAATTCGATTTAATTGCTCTGCAACAAGCAAATCATTCGTGTTAAAATAATTTCAATATTTTTGCGCTTTATTTTAAAAACGTAAAGTGGGAAAAGATAAGTTAAGGCGTTTTGCCGAGGTTGAAACCTTTGGTAATGTATTGCAATTAGATGCCGGCAAACCGTTTAAGGGCCGGTGGGCCGTTGAGTTTTTTAAGAATGACAACCCGGTTGTGCTTGAACTGGCCTGCGGCAAAGGCGAATATACGGTAAACCTTGCCCGCATGTTCCCCAATAAAAACTTCATTGGTATCGACTACAAAGGCAACCGCATTTGGCGCGGTGCCAAAACCGCTATCGAAGATGGTGTGCCTAATGTTGCTTTTTTACGCATCCAGATCGAAAACCTGCTTGATTATTTTGCTCCCGGCGAAATAGATGAGATCTGGATCACTTTTCCCGACCCGCAGCCGCAATTAAGCCGCGAGAAAAAGCGGTTGACTTCACCACGGTTCTTAGATAAATATATCATCGTCTTAAAACCAGGTGGCTGCGTTAACCTTAAAACAGATAACGATGGATTGCACGTTTATACCGCCGAAAAAATTGACGAGCTGAAGTTGAATCTGCACGTTAAAACTGAAGACCTCTACAATTCAACATATGCGGACGATGTGCTTTCTATCAAAACTTACTACGAGAAAAAATATTTAAAGGATAACAAAAACATTAACTACCTTAAGTTTTCATTTCCTGAAAACGCCTGATGGAGGACATTAATTTTTTTGAAAAAGTTTACCAGGTAGCCCGGCTCATCCCGCCGGGACGGGTGACCTCATATGGTGCTATTGCAGCCTATCTTGGTACCAAAGGCTCATCGCGCATGGTAGGCTGGGCCATGCAGGCAGCGGGCAATGCCAAACCAGCAGTTCCGGCTCACCGGGTGGTAAATCGGCAGGGCTTGCTAACGGCAAAAGCTCATTTCGGCGGCAACCGCATGGCTGCAATGCTGGAAAGTGAAGGCGTAAAAGTAGTTGACGATCAAGTGCAGGATTTTAAAACAGTTTTTTGGGACCCTATGGTAGAGCTGGCTTTGTAATCTCCCGCTAAACTCATTTAACCATATCATTGCGAGGAGCGAGCCGGATAGTGCGTGAGCGCGACGTGGCAATCTCGTAGCCAATACATAAAAGTCATGTATAGACCAACCTAAACGGACGAAATGCCGCGCTACGCTCGCAATGGCATTTTTTCTATTTCAAGATATAGATAATTTCATCATCCCAACACTTGTTGGCTCCAGCAGCAATTATTAGTTTACTCTGTAAACTGCAGCAACTCCATCCTGTTTCCAAATGGATCAATAAATGAAAACCGCGTGCGATCCGGAAGAACAGGTTCTTCCCAAAACTCAACGCCATAGCTTTCCAGGTGCCGGCGGGCTTCTGCAATATCGGTAACCTCAAAGGCCGTATGCCGCGATGTGCGCGGCAAAGCATCTTCAGTACTTAAATGAAGCTGGATATCTGATATCTGAAACCAATAGCCTTTTGAATTAAAGGCCGGTCGTTCTATCCGCTGTAACCCCACAACGTCGGTATAAAAAATTCTTGCTTCTTCCAGCCGTTCCAACGGAACACAAACCTGGATATGGTCGGCGCGTTTAAAGTTGATCATATTATGAAAAAGGCGTCATTGCGAGGTACGAAGCAATCGCGAACTATACAGAGAAACTTGCTTAGTCGCTCTGCTGTTTGGGGATTACTTCGTCTCCGCAATGACGATTTGTTAATCAATAAGTTATTTATTCATGCTCGGCAAAAGTAAGCACATAACCATTATTATCTTTTATCGAGAATTCGGTTGCACCATAAAAGGTTGCTTCAAGTACTTTTAATACGGTTACTTTATCCTTTATCTCTTCAAAAAAGGTACGGATATTTTTCAGGTTGATGTACAACAGTAATGAGCCGCCATCAACTCGGCTTATCTCAGGCAGGTCATTGGCTAAACTGCTAAACGTTTGGAACATCATGGTAACGCTGCCATTGGTCATCATGGCCCAAACAAGATCAGTACCGGTTTCGGGTACACTCATGGCTACTTTAAAACCAAGCAGTTCATAGAAGCTGATGGTTGCGGCGATGTCTTTCACAAAAATATTGGGCGATAGGCTTTCCATAATTATCCGGTAAATTTTGTTATTAATGTTACCGGATAAAAATAAAGATTTATACTTTTAATTGCTAATTATTTTAGCTTAATTAGCTTAAATATTTACTCGATAATTAATTCAACATCCCGTGGGAAAACTTGTAGAAGAATTTGACGCCTATCGCTCTAAAATGAACGACAGGATCATGGAAACCGCCAATACCAACATTAAACGCTTTTTTGCGCTTGATACCACCAGCTATGCCGAAGGTGCACTGGATGTTAAAACCAAAGAAATGCTCGGCCTGGTAGCCAGTATGGTTTTACGCTGCGACGATTGTATCAAATACCACCTCGGCAAATGCCACGAAGCCGGCGTCAACCATGATGAAATGAACGAGATCTTTATGATTGCCAATTTGGTTGGCGGATCAATAGTTATTCCGCATTACCGCAGGGCTGTTGAGTATTGGGATGAGTTAAATGAAGTGAAATAAGTACGCAACAACGTCGTTATAAGGAGTGAAGCGAGTTCCTGTTTAGCAGTATAGGATTCGCTCCTTGTAATGCCGTTGTTTAATCCTTTACTTAACCTTTTCACACCATGTACAGACCTAAATTCCGCAGAAAGCATTTTGACGTAGACATGTTTCCGATGTTCAATTTATTATTGATCGTGTTATCATTTCTCATGCTGAGTGGTCGTCCCGCAATACGTTATCCTATTTTGATCAATTTGCCAACGGGGTCTTCTTTTAATACTGCAGATCCTGATAGCTACTTCACCATTACCACTATACTTATCGGACAAAAAAAGTTAATGCTAAAGCTTGATGCTCCAGATATACGCGAAGCAACACTCAAACAAATAGGAAATAAATACAACACTGATTTCACACCAGCTGAGATAAATAAATTTGGCGAAACGGATGTGATCGGAACGCCATTGGCTCAAATCAAAAAATATATTTCGGGTTACTACAACGCTACAGACTATTACAATCAACCGGGATTAAGGCTCGATGAATTAGCCGAATGGATAAAAGAATCGCGCAAAGCTACATTCGAAAAACATAATAGTTTAACACGTATTTTTATTATGGCCGACGGAGAAACCCCTTACCCCGAGATCAAAAATGTAATAGACATGTTAGGCCAGCAAAAAATCACCAAATTTTCAATCATTTATTCCTACCTAAGACAATATAATGAGCAATCAAACTAACAACTTAACCCGCTGCTCCTGGGCAGGCACCGACGAACTGTACATCAAATATCACGATGAAGAATGGGGCAAAGAAGTTCATGACGATCATACCTTATTTGAATTTCTGATATTAGAATCCGCACAGGCCGGGCTTAGCTGGATCACTATATTGCGCCGCCGCGAAGGCTACCGCAAGGCATTTGCTAATTTTGATGTGCAAAAAGTGGCAGCTTTTACCGATGAAGATGTTGAGCGCTTAATGCATGACGAGGGTATCATCCGTAACAGACTTAAAATATTAGCCACTATCAACAATGCTAAACTGTTCATCGGTATACAAAAAGAATTTGGTTCGTTTGATAGATACCTGTATAGCTTTATGCCCGATGGAAAGCCAATCGTAAATCATTCGCACAAAATACCGGCTACCAGCCCCGAATCTGACGCTATCAGTAAGGACATGAAAAAGCGGGGTTTTAAGTTTTTCGGCAGTACTATTTGTTATGCCCACATGCAGGCTACCGGTATGGTAAATGATCACATTCCTGATTGCAGCTTCAAATAAAACAAACACGAATCTTCACGAATGTGACCGAACTACACAAATTGATAATGAAATTAAAACCATGCAATTCATTAAAAATCGTGTTCTTTGCATAAACACCGGCATCAAAAAATTCGAGTCAATTAGCTTAAATTCGTGCAATTAGTGTCAATGATATTATGAAAAAACTATTTCTTTTGGATGGCATGGCCCTTATTTACCGGGCGCATTTTGCTTTAAGTAAAACACCACGGTTTACCTCAAACGGGCTAAACACCTCGGCAATGATGGGGTTTACAAACACCCTGCTGGATGTTTTGAAAAAGGAGGCCCCCACCCACATGGCCGTGGTTTTTGATACCGAAGCACCAACCGAACGACATACCGATTTTGAAGGCTACAAAGCTCACCGTGAAGCCATGCCCGAAGATTTGGCAAAAGCTTTACCTTATGTTATAAAAATTATCCTGGGTTTTAACATCCCGGTTATTACGTCGGATGGCTACGAGGCTGACGATATCATCGGTACCCTGGCAAAAAAAGCCGAGCAAAAGGGCTACACTGTTTATTGTATGACTCCCGATAAGGATTTTGGTCAACTGGTATCAGATAATATTTTCATTTACAAACCGGCCCGCATGGGTAACGAGATGGAAATACAGGGCGTTAAAGAGATATTGGCAAAATGGGAAATTGAGCGAGTTGACCAGGTGATAGATATTTTAGGGCTATGGGGCGATGCGGTAGACGGCATTCCGGGTATTCCGGGCATCGGCGAAAAAACGGCAAAAGCCCTCATTAAGCAATATGGCTCGATGGAAAACATCTTTGAGCATAGCCATGAGCTTAAAGGCAAACAGCGCGAAAACGTTGAACAGTTTAAAGAGCAGGGCCTGATGTCGAAAAAATTGGCTACCATATTGCTAAATGTACCTGTTGAACTGGATGAAGAAGGCCTCGAAGTATGCGCTCCAAGTAAGGAACTATTAGAGCCGCTTTTTGCCGAATTGGAGTTCCGTACCTTAGGCAAGCGTGTATTTGGTGATGATTTCAGTATTACTGAATTGAAGCCGGCCGGAACCCAGATCGATCTTTTTGGCAATCCAACGGCAACTGGTCGTACCACCATGACGGTTGATGTGGAAGATATTCGTGAGGACCTGATCATCGCTGCCAAAAATATTAACAATACGCCGCATGAGTATCATCTGGCCGACACCCTTGAAAAACGCGCCGAACTGATCAAAATATTAGCGCAGCAGCCAGCCATTTGCTTTGATACCGAAACCACTGGTACCGATCCTAATCATTGCGAGCTGGTAGGACTGTCGTTTTCTGTTAAACCAGGACAGGGCTGGTATGTACCCGTCCCTGCCGACCAGGCCGGGGCGCAAAGCATTGTTACCGAATTTAAAGCAGTGCTTGAAAATGAAAACATCGGCAAAATAGGGCAAAACATTAAGTTTGATATCCTGATGCTGAAATGGTACAACATCGAAGTGAAAGGAACTCTGTTTGATACCATGCTGGCCCATTACATCCTTGATCCGGATACCCGCCACAATATGGATATCCTGTCCGAAAATTACCTTGGCTACAAGCCTGTTTCCATAACCGAGCTTATTGGCCCAAAAGGCAAAAACCAAGGCAATATGCGCGATGTGGATTTTGAAAAAATAAAAGAATACGCAGCCGAAGACGCCGACATCACCCTGCAGCTAAAAGATATTTTTGAGCCTAAACTAAAAGAGGTTGAGGGCGAAAAGCTGGTGAACGAGATAGAGCACCCGCTTATTTATGTACTGGCGGATATGGAGTACGAGGGAGTGAAAATAGACCATGATACCCTGCGTGAGTTTAGCAAGCAACTGGAAACAGATATTGCCCAATATGAAAAAACAGTTTATGAAAAAGCAGGCGTAAAATTTAACATTGCATCGCCAAAACAACTGGGCGAGGTTTTGTTTGAAAAACTGATGCTTGACCCTAAAGCCAAAAAAACCAAAACCGGCCAGTATCAAACCGGAGAGGACGTATTGCTTTCATTAGCTGCCAAGAGCGATATTGTGCGTGATATCCTGGATTTTCGCCAGCTGCAAAAATTAAAATCGACCTATGTTGACGCGCTGCCGCAGATGGTAAATCCTAAAACAGGCCGGGTACACACTTCATACAACCAGGCAGTTGCTGCAACGGGCCGTTTAAGCAGCGTTAACCCCAACCTGCAAAATATCCCTATCCGTACCGAGCGGGGCCGCGAGGTTAGGAAAGCTTTTATCCCGAGGGATAGCAATCACACCATAGTATCTGCTGATTATTCGCAGATCGAACTCCGCATCATTGCCGAGATCAGCAAAGATCCTAACATGATGCAAGCCTTTATCAATAACCACGATATCCACACGGCAACAGCGGCCAACGTTTACGGCATCGGGCTTGACGAGGTAACCAGCGATCAGCGTCGCAACGCCAAGGCGGTTAATTTCGGCATTATTTACGGGCAGTCGGCCTTTGGCTTATCGCAAAGCCTGGGCATACCACGTAAAGAAGCTGCCGAAATTATTGAACAATATTTTATCCAGTTTGCCGGCATTAAACAATACATGAGCGATACCATGAACTTCGCCCGTGAAAACGGTTATGTGTGCACACTGATGGGCCGCCGCCGTTACCTTCGCGATATCAATTCGGCCAATGCAACCGTTCGCGGTTTTGCTGAACGAAATGCTATTAACGCCCCTATACAGGGTTCGGCTGCCGATATGATCAAAATAGCCATGATCAACATTCACCGGGAGTTCAAAGCCCAAAAGCTGGATGCCCGCATGACCATGCAGGTACATGACGAGTTGGTGTTTGACGTACCTAATCATGAGGTAGAGATCGTGAAGCCGATCATTATGCATAATATGAAAACCGCCATCAAAACCGAGGTACCCATCATGGTAGAGATCGGAACCGGATTGAACTGGCTGGAGGCGCATTAGCCCCCCAGCCCCCTAAAGGGGAGCTTCTAAAAAATGTGATCCTTGCGCTCGTTTGTAACGAGCGCTTAATATGGGCTTGCGTTTAAAACGCATCTCTGGCGATGCAATCGCCTAACCGTGTTAAGCACTCGTTGCAAACGAGCGCAAGTTAATTTTTCGGGCTACCCTGGCGGATACCGCATTGACATATCTATAATTTATGATGCATTTTGCAATATAAGACAATTCTTTCCCCTTCATAATACACTAACCTATACTTATCCCTTCCCTTTTTCCCTATCATTTTTACAACTATAACATCTTAACGGTAATAAAATTTCAGCGCTTTTAATCTAAATTTTACAAAACTATATTAATTGCCGCGGGTTTCTCTTTTGGTAATCTTTGCTTAAATTGAGCCAATAAAACCTGAATGAAAATATACCATTTGAGTGCCGAGTGCTATCCCGTTGCTAAAGTTGGCGGGCTTGCCGATGTTGTTGGCGCATTGCCTAAGTACCAGAACCTTGCGGGTTTGCAGGCTGCGGTTGTTATGCCTTTTTACGATCGTAAGTTTACCCAGGAAAACGACTTTGAAATTGTGTTTGCTGCTGCAACCTTGCTCGGTAATCGCCGACTTTTCTTCGAGATCCTGAAAGAAAAAACAAACAAACTCGGTTTTGAGCTTTACTTAGTGAAGATCCCCGGGCTGCTCGACAGGGAAAACATCTACAGTTACCCCGATGAGCGCGACCAGTTCATGGCCTTTCAATTGGCATTTTTAGATTGGATCAGTTATTCGCAGCAAACACCCGATCTGATCCACTGCCATGACCACCATGCTGGTTTAGTCCCATTTCTGCTTTATCATTCCAAACTATATACAAGGCTGGCCAATACGCCAACCATATTTACCATACACAATGGCCAGTACCACGGCGCTTTCGGCTGGGACAGGCTGTCCTTATTGCCTGAAATTGACCTGACCAAAACAGGTTTGCTTGACTGGGCCGGCGGAATCAACCCACTGGCTGCCGCGGTTAAATGCAGCTGGCGCTATACAACGGTATCGCCTACTTACCTGGAGGAGCTTACCTACAACTCAAATGGTTTGGAGTACCTGTTTTACATTGAACGGGCAAAAGGTTATGGCATCATGAATGGTATCGACACCGAGGTTTGGAACCCGCAAACCGACCCGATGATCCCAACCAAATTTTCGGCTAAAACACTGGCCAAAGGCAAAAGGGCTAATAAAGAAGTTATTTGCAAACGCTTTGAGCTCGATCCCGAAAAACCGTTATTCACCTTTATCGGTCGCCTCGTTGTTGAAAAGGGGGCTGATCTGTTGCCTGCCGCTATTGAACGCAGCCTGCTCGAAAACGAAGGCGAAGTAAACTTTATCATATTAGGCGCCGGCGATAAGGAAAATGAGCTTGCCCTGCTTCAGCTTAAAAATAAATACCCTGAGCATTGTAATGCTTTTATTGGCTATGACGAGTCATTGGCACACTTAATTTATGCCGGGGCCGATTTCCTGCTGATGCCATCACGCGTGGAACCTTGCGGCCTTAACCAGTTGTATGCGCTGCGTTACGGCACTATGCCAATTGTACGTACTACCGGTGGATTGAAAGATTCTGTCATTGATTTTGGCGATGAGGGAGGCTATGGGATCCGCTTTGTACAGGCCAGCGTACAAGATATTTGCCACTCAGTTTTCAGGGCAAAACAACTTTACCAGGATAGCGCAAAAATGCAGCAGCTCCGCAAACAAATGATGGAGCTTGATTTTTCATGGACACGCTCAACACAACAATACACTGAACTATACGAAAGCTTAAAACTAACTATATGACATCCAAAGTAATCTCCATTGTGCTCGGTGGCGGCCAGGGCAGCCGCTTATCACCGCTTACCGCAACGCGGTCAAAGCCGGCAGTTCCAATTGCGGGTAAATATCGTTTGGTGGATATTCCCATTTCAAACTGTTTGCACTCGGGTATTACGCGTATTTATGTGTTGACGCAGTTTAACTCGGCATCCTTAAACAAGCACATCAAAAACACGTATCATTTCAGCAGCTTTAGCGATGCTTTTGTTGATATTCTTGCGGCAGAACAAACGCCGTCAAGCGTGGCCTGGTTTCAGGGTACGGCCGATGCTGTGAGGCAAAGCTTACACCACTTGGCGGTGCATGAGTTTGAGTATGTGCTGATCCTGTCGGGCGATCAGTTGTACCAGATGGATTTTGAAGATATGATCAACCACCATATTGAAACCAATGCCGAAATTTCGATAGCTACCATCCCTGTTGATGCAGCTGACGTTCCGGGCTTCGGAATCCTGAAAACGGACGAGAACAACATGATCACCTCGTTTATCGAAAAACCTAAAAGCAATTTCGAAAGCTGGGCGTCAGAGGTTAGTCCGGAGATGGAAGCTGAAGGCCGTGTATACCTGGCGTCAATGGGTATCTACATCTTTAATCGCAAATTGTTATATGAATTGCTTGAAGGCAATGAGCGTACCGACTTTGGTAAAGAGATCATCCCGCAATCAATTGAAGGCCATCGCGTAGCCAGCTATCAGTATGAAGGATACTGGACAGATATTGGTACTATCCCTTCATTTTTTGAGGCCAACCTGGGTTTAACTGATAACATCCCCAAGTTTAACCTGTTTGATAAAAACCCCATCTACACCCGTGCGCGCATGTTGCCGCCGTCAAAAATATCAGGCACGCTGATGGAAAAATCTATTGTTGCCGACGGCTGTATTATCAATGCCAAACAGATCATCCATTCTATAATAGGGATCCGTACCCGTATTGGGGTTAATACCATTATCGAAAACTGTTATGTGATGGGTAGCGATAATTACCAAACCCTTGAGGAAATTGCCGAATCGAAAGAAAGCGGTTCGCCAATTATGGGTATAGGCGATAATTGCCATATCCAAAACGCCATTATCGATAAAAATACTTACATCGGTAATAACGTAACCATCAACTGCGGCGAAAAACTTGAAGACGGTGATTATGGCACCCATACCGTGCAGGATGGCATTGTTGTAGTTAAGAAACGGGCTATAATACCAAGCGGCACGGTTATTTAATTAAAAAATAAAAAAAACAAACCATAGTTAATTTGTTATAGATAGAACTAACCATCTAAAACATAATCAACTATGAAAAAGGCACTATGTATGATCGCTTTAGCAGCGATCTCGTTCAGCAGCGTTTTCGCTCACGGTACAGTAGTTCGCCCCTCAAAAGGCATTATGCAAACTGATACTACCAAGAAAAAGAAAACGAAGAAAATGAAAAAAGATACCATCATGAAAAAAGACACCATGAAGATGAAGAGAAAATAAGTCTTTAGTCTGAAGCCGGAAGTTTTAAGTCCGGTGGTATCAAACAGAAACAGCCCCGGCATTTTGCCGGGGCTGTTTGCGTTTGAAAATATCTCCAACCGTCATTGCGAGGTACGAAGCAATCCCAAACTTTACAGAGAGACTTGTACAGCCGCTCTGCTTCATGGGGATTGCTTCGTACCTCGCAATGACGATTATTTTATTTGATGTGTTTTTTTACAACTCTATAGTTTCGCCAATAGCCGGCAACTTCAAATTCAAGCCTGCTTTGATAAACTTCTCTGTTACTTCATCCTTATCAATTTTAATAACCGGGAATGAGTCATAATGAATGCCGATGATGTTTTTACAATTGATAAACGCCGACGCTTTAATGGCATCATCCGCGCCCATGGTATAGTTATCGCCTATAGGCAGAAATGCCCAGTCGAGGTTTTCATCGGCCAGGAGTTTCATATCATAGGTAAGCGCAGTATCGCCTGCAAAATAGATCACTTTTCCTTCTGCATAAATTAAGAAACCCGCAGGATTACCACCCGGCGAGCCATCGGGCAAGGTACTTGAATGAATAGCGTTTACCATTTTAACCCTGCCAAAATCAAAGTTAAAGCCACCGCCAATGTTCATGCCATGTACATTTTCAATGCCTTTAGTACCAAGCCATCCGGCAATTTCGGCGATACAAATTACTTTTGCACCACTGCTTTTGGCAACTTCCAACAAATCGGTCACATGGTCGCCGTGCCCGTGCGATACCAGAATATAATCGGGCTTCAAACTGTGGATATCAATATCCTTTGCCAGCGGGTTAGGGCTTATAAATGGGTCGAAAAGCAGTTTCTTTCCACCAGCTACAATCTCAAGGGCCGACTGGCCATAATAAGTAGTTTTCATAGAAAATAGTTTATTAACCTAATTCAAAAGTAAACACTTATAATCCCGATTTGATTTATTGGGAGAAAAGTTACAGCAGTTTTTTGAACAAACAAAAGCAAGGGGTAGCTTTAAAGTTAATGTCAATTCTGACCGAGCCTGGGAAGACTCGCACATGGAGAATAGGGAGAAAATCCTGTACACCCTGTAAACTCACTTAGCACAGTTTGTTATGCATGGCGTAGGAGATTTCTCTTCGCACAGCCGCTGTTGCCCGCCCTCGCTCATCGAAATGACATTTTTAAGATGGATGGTATAATTTTATTTACCAAACATATTACCCAAGCCGCCTAAACCACCAAACATACTTTGGGTCATGGCAGCCATTTCACTTTGGCTGATATTTTCGGCTTGTTCAAGCGCCTTGTTGATCGCAACAACCAATAACTCTTCCAATTCTTCTTTATCGGCATCGGCTAAAAAATCAGGATCTATCTGTACCGATTGGATCACTTTATTGGCATTAGCGTTTACAACTATTTTGCCGCCTTCGGCTGTGCCTGATACACTGATGGCATCAAGGCGTTTTTTCATTTCGCCAGCCTTTTGCTGGGCTTCCATTAATTTATCAAACATGATTTTTTTGTTTTTAGTCAGTGGTTGATTAGGTGAATGGTTGGAATACGGATAGAGGAAAAATGATCAATCGGTTTATTAAAACCACTCACCAAATCAACTCTATCAACCACTCACCAAAAAAATTAATCATCACTGGTATCGCCATTACCATTGTACGCACTTTTACGTACAATAGGCATGCCAGCAGCTTTAAACAGGTCATCGAGCTTTAATAAACTGCCGTTTGCCAGGTTGGTCAGCAATACTATGGTAATGTCGTGTTTCATATCACGCAGGTAAATATGCCTGAACCCATGCCACCAGCCGGTATGATAAATTACTTCCTCGCCGGGCGCGGTAAATGTACGCCAGCCGTAGCCGTAGTTGAAATGCCCGTGCACCATCGGGTTACGCGGCACGTAGGCCGAATCAAGCGTGGCCGGTTTTAACAATAACCCGGCACGTAAGGCACGGTCAAACAAAAACAGGTCGCCAACCGTGCTGTAAATGCCTTTATCACCCACCGGGCCGTCCAAAAAGTTCTGCACTACCGAATAACGCCACTGGCCGCGATCGTGCCCCACCACATCAACCGGGATTTTATCATAAACCGCCTTTGAGTAAACATGAGTATGTGCCATACTGGCTGGTTTAAACACATTTTCCTGCATAAATTGGGCATAGCTCATTCCGCTCACTTTCTCAATGATGGAGCCCAGCACCATAAAGTTGGAGTTGTTATACAGGAAACGCTTATTGGGCTCGTTGAAGCGCGTTGGCTTATAATCGGCAATCATTTTCATAGCCTCAGCATTGGTAAGTCCTTTGCGCTGGTTCAAGTGGTTTTTTCGGTATATATCATCGATAAAATATACATAGTTCATCATGCCCGAGCGGTGGGTGAGCAACAGGCGAATAGTTACGCCATCGTACGGGAAATCAGGAAAAAACTTTTTAACATCATCGTCAAGCTTCAATTTGCCGCGTTCCATCAGCAGGAGGATGGCGGTTGATGTCATAGTTTTAGTTACCGAAGCCAGCTCAAATTGCGAACCGATCTTCAGGCTGTCGCGATGCAGGTAGTCGGCCCAGCCAATGGCTTTTTCATAAACTATTTTTCCTTTTTTTGCCACCAGCACATTACCGTTAAAACCGCGGGTACGGTGCAGCTCCTGCATTACGGCGTCTATCTTTTTATCAGCATTTTTAGGATTGTAGGCCAGCAACGCGGTGGTATCAAGCGGCCTGGCGGCAACCTGCGACTGCGATTGGTCTTTATTTTTATTTTTGGATGAACAGGCTAACAGTAACAGGGGGGCAGCAAACACTACCAGGCTTTTGTACACTAATCTCATAAATAAATTTATCTCACACTAAACGAATGCGAAAATTAGAAATTATACAGCAGGTATTGATTAAAGTTTTAAAATTTTCTGTTAGTTAGCACAATTAGTATGTTTAAATATGATTTTGTTGAAAAAATGCTTGTTCATTATGGCCCTCGTGCTTAGCGCAGGGTTGGCAGGCGCTCAAAATGTTGATATTAACAGTACAATAAAGGAAGGCATCAGGCTTAACAGCGAAAAAAATTATTCGGCGGCTATTGAAAAATATAAAGAGGCACTTGCCGCCGAGCCAGATAACGCGCAGGCCAACTATCAGCTGGCCTTCAGTCTCAATGCATCGGGTAAGGGAACAGAAGCGATACCTTATCTCAACAAAGTGATAAAAACAGGCGGCGACCTAACTGGGCCTGCTTATGAATTAATGGGCAGCATTTATGATACTGCACGTCAACCCCAACAGGCCATCGACGCTTATAAAGAGGGGATCAAATTGAAGCCGGGGTATCAGCCGCTGTATTTTAACCTGGGGATAGCCTATTTCCGCGCGCAAAAATATGCCGATGCCGAGCTGGCTGCCATTGAAGCCATTAAACTCGATCCTAAACATGCTAATAGCCAACGCTTATACGGGCTGGTAACTTTCCACCAAAACAAAAGGGTACCGGCATTGATGGGCCTGTGCAGCTTCCTGCTGCTCGACCCGGAAGGCCCGCGCGCCGACGAAGCTTATACCAACCTGCAAAGTTTACTAAAGGGAGGCGACCTGAAAGCAGCCAAAGCAGATCCGGAAACCCTGTTACTAAATAAAACCCTAAGCACCGCCGTTTCGGTTTCTGGCGGTCAGCTGGAAACCCAGTTGAAAAACATTTTTACGGCGGTTGGCAAACTTGGCGAAAAGCCGGGCAGGCAATCCTTCTTTTGGAATTACTATGCAGCTTTTTTTTATAAGCTGTCACAATCTCAAAGCTTTTCAACGGCGGTTAAATTAATTGGCTTAAGCGCCGATAAAACAGCGGGAGCAAAGTGGCTGCAAAACAACGCAGACCAACGGAAGGCCCTGGAGGATTGGATGGCATCTGCCGAAAGAAAGTTTTAATTACAAATTTATCAACGATAAATCATTGCTATGCCATATAGAAAATGATGATTTTATAATTTACATATCAATAATTGCGAAAGCCAAAGTTTTACTATTTTTGAGCACACAAAATTTAACGACATGAATTTTCCGGCTGAATTAAAATACACCAAAGACCACGAGTGGATTAAGGTTGAAGGCAATGTAGCTACCGTAGGCATCACCGAATTTGCTCAAAGCGAACTGGGCGACATTGTGTATGTTGATATTACTTCATTAGGTAAAGAGGTTGCTAAAGACGAAGTTTTTGGCACCGTTGAAGCAGTAAAAACAGTATCAGACCTGTTTATGCCGGTTGCCGGTACTGTAACCGAAGTTAACCCGGCATTAAATAACCAACCCGAACTGGTTAACACCGACCCATATGGCGAAGGCTGGATGGTAAAGATCACTGTAGCTAATGCTGCCGATGCTGAATCACTTTTATCTGCCGGCGATTATAAAACGGTTATCGGCGTATAAGATGAAGCTGTTTTTAAAATATCATGGGCCCGCTATTTTGTGGGCCTTATTTGTTTTAATTATTTGCTCCATACATCTTGATTCTGTTGATAAATCGCCGATGTTTTTTGAGGGTTTTGATAAGCTAACCCACTGCGGTTTATTTTTCACCCTTATAGTACTGGTTTGTTTTGGTATTATCAGGCAACAAAAACCACGGCCACTTACGTATACAGGGGCATTCGCTATATGGGCGACCAGCGTATTTTTCGGAGGGCTTATTGAAGTGCTGCAGGCATCTGTTTTCACCTGGCGCAGCGGCGACTGGAACGATCTTTTTTGCGATGTGCTTGGAGCTTGTATGGGGATTTTTAGTGTAATGCTAACTGTTGAGGCAATTGGAAAAAAATGAAAAAAAATAAACTGGTCATTTTATTGGGCGTGCTACTCTTAACGGCAGGTTCATCATGCGGCATTTTCCATAAGGGTTGCGGCTGTCCGCGTTTCGGGAAAATTAAATCCGCCGACTCCAGATGTGCAGAAGTGCAAATGATGGCTTAGCCAGGTAAATCTATATCAGCAAAGCACATTTACTATTCAATTTACGGGTGTTCAACTTTTTAAGGTGTAAACACTTGCAATTATTTTCAAAAAAAACACTACTGATAATCAGCTACTTAATTTTATTAACTATTAGCAAAGCACCCAACATGAACACATCATCATTGATAATCAGCTACTTGCTTTTTTTTAGAAATTAAACGTTGAACACTCCCTTTTTAAAAATTGAACACTGACATAATTGTGTCAGTGAAGGCACCCAATATATGCTTTGCCGATCCGGAATCTGCAGATCTAAATCCTCACAACTGCATCTCGAATTGTCATTTACAAATCAAAAATCACCTGCACATTTAAAATCCGCACATCATAGCAAATCTTATTTGGATTTAATATAAATAAGCTTACATTTGCTACGTTTTATATTATAAATGATGAAGCTGTCACAACTGGAAATAGGCGAAACTGGTATTGTAAAGGAATTTACCGATCTTGAAATGTCAGTAAAACTGATGGAGATGGGCTGTTTACCCGGCGAAGAGGTCCGCATTTCACGCATCGCCCCTCTTGGCGATCCTATTGCCATCAGCGTATCAGGCTACCAGCTTAGCTTACGCAGGTTTGAAGCATCCACCATCATTTTGCAGTAGTTTGTAAGCGTTGAAAACCAATATAAGAGTTGCACTTGTAGGAAATCCAAATACCGGTAAATCAACTCTCTTTAATATATTAACCGGGCTAAATCAAAAAATCGGGAACTTTCCGGGGGTTACTGTTGATAAAAAAACAGGCTTTTGTACCCTGCCTGACGGCCGCACGGCCGAAATAGTTGACCTTCCGGGTACTTACAGCATCTATCCCAAAAGTAAAGACGAATCCATCGTATTTTCGGTACTGGCCGATAAATCAAAAGGCATGGTGCCAGATCTGGTTGTGGTGATCCTTGATGCATCCAACTTAAAACGCAACCTGCTGCTTTATACCCAGGTTGCGGACCTCAAGATCCCCGTAGTGGTAGCGCTCAACATGGTAGACGTGTCGGACAAGGCAGGCATCAAAATCAATATTGATCTTTTTGCCAAAAAACTGGGCGTTCCGGTAGTTCCGATCTCCGCCAGGAAAAATACCGGCATTGACAAGCTTAAAAGCGCCATTGCTTTTGCCAACAGCGTACCACTGCAACAAGATACTATTGATATTGAAAGCATCGCCCCAGGCATTATCGCACAGATAAAAGGGGAGATGCAGGTTGAAAATCCATATGTAGCCTTGCAGCTTGCCCACCAGCACGAAACGCTGAGCTATCTTTCAACTGCCGAGAGCGACCGGATTGAACAACTGGAGCAGGAGCATTCTTTCCACTCGCAAAAGGCGCAGGCTACAGAAACCATTGCCCGTTACAACTTCATCAACGACCTGCTTTACGATACGGTTAAAAAAGCTGAAACGGCTCACGACGAAACCATAAGCAACAAGATAGATAAGATCCTTACCCATAAAGTATTTGGCTTTGTGATCTTCTTCGCCATCTTACTGTTCATATTCCAGGCTATCTTTTCATGGTCGGCCTACCCGATGTCGCTCATCGAAGACCTGTTTATCTGGCTGCAGGCCGGCGCTGCTAAAATACTACCTGCCGGTCCGCTGAGCAGCCTCATCATAGATGGGGTATTAGCTGGCCTGAGTGGGGTATTGGTATTTATCCCGCAGATCGCCATCCTGTTCGCGCTCATCTCCATTTTGGAAGATACAGGCTACATGTCGCGCGTTACTTTTATGATGGACAAGGTGATGCGCAAGGTAGGGCTTAACGGCAAATCAGTAGTACCCCTTATCGGCGGTTTTGCCTGCGCTGTACCGTCTATCATGAGTACCCGTACTATCGAAAACTGGAAAGACAGGATGATCACCATTATGGTTACCCCGTTGGTCGCTTGTTCGGCCCGTTTACCGGTTTATACCCTGCTGATTGCGTTGGTAGTACCCAACCGCAACGTTTGGTGGATCTTTAACCTGCAAGGCCTGGCGCTTACTGCCATGTATGTGCTCAGCATCTTTTCGGCGGTTATTGTGGCTTTTGTAATGAAGTTTATCCTCAAAGCCCGCGAACGCGGTTATTTTATTATGGAACTGCCCGTGTACCGTATGCCAAGGTGGAAAAACGTGATCTTTACCATGTATGACCGTTCAAAAACGTTCGTACTGCAGGCCGGTAAAGTGATCATTGCTGTTTCGGTGATATTGTGGGTAATGAAATCATACGGCCCCGGCGACAGGTTTGCGCAGATAGATAAACAATACGCCCAGCCCCAATACACCAAAACCATGACGCCGGATAGCCTCACTAAAGTTATCGCATCCGAAAAACTGGAAAACTCATACGCCGGCGTGTTTGGCCATGTTATTGAACCCGTTATTAAACCCCTTGGCTTCGATTGGAAGATAGGTATAGCCCTTATCAGCTCCTTTGCTGCCCGCGAGGTATTTGTGGGCACCATGGCCACCATTTACAGCGTGGAGGGCGATGCCGATAAGATGCAATCGGTTCAACAAAAAATGCACGAGGCTAAAAATCCGCAAACCGGAGAGCCGGTATTTACCCTGGCTGTGGCTTTCTCCCTCATGATGTTTTATGCCTTCGCCATGCAATGTGCCAGTACGGTAGCCGTTGTTTACCGCGAAACCAAAGACTGGCGCTGGCCCGCTGCCCAGTTTGCCTATATGACCGCGCTGGCTTATACGGCGAGCTTTATCGTATACCATTGGCTCAAGTAATTTTAGTTAGTCCATGGTCGATAGTCCATAGACAATGGTAAAAGGAGTAGCCGATGTTCGAGGCCGCTGACTTTGAATAGCGAAGTATATTATTGGCTGAAGCAGGCTTAAAATTATTACCTTAACCAAGGTTTTTTATATTGTTACATGCCAATTTTTGAAACAAAATTCAACTATCCGCTATATTTCTGCTTATTGATAATAAGTATTGTTTTCTGCTCACTTTTATTGGGATTTTTACTCGCCGTACCGCAAATTATACAAGATGAAGGTCTTTTAACCGGAGCCGGAATAATGCTTGCCGGACTATTAATGTTTGGCTACTTTTCGGCACAGTCTATAGAAACGATCTCGACTATTCGTTATGGGATTATAATTACCGAAAATAAAATCATTTTAAAAGACTATATGTTTTGGCAAAACCAAGATATAACTAACCAAATAAAAGGATACAGCTCATCTTTTTATGGCCACAAAAACGATATCAAATGTATCATCATCTATCTCCAAAATAAAAAACACATCAATTTACCACGTTATTTATATTGGAATTACAGTAAAATAGAACCAGCATTGAATCTCCGTGAAATCCCATTTTTAGGCAACGAACTATTTTACTCAAAAAACATAATTTTTCGGGCCTATCGTTTTGATGAATGATATGACCCTGTAACAAATGCATTGCTGTTCGACGTCACCGATCTCGAATCCGTGTGTTTGTACTTTGTAACTACGCTATGTTCAGTAATATCTGTTGTTATTCTTATTCAGTCATAGAACAATAACGAAAAATCTATGAACCATCAACTATGATCTATGAACCATAAAAAACCCTTATTTATTCAGACTACAGGCACAGCCATCTGAAGTCAGAGACGTTGGACGGCGTCAAACGAGTAACATCACGCGTTGACACATGAGCAACCCGCTACCTCTTCAAACTCAAAATATCATGCACCGCATGCTCCGCTTTTGGGTATTGAAATATAAACCCGCTATCCAGTAAGCGTTTGGGCATTACCCACCGGCTTTTTAATATCAGTTCGGTTTCGGTACCGATTACCATGGCGCCGACTTCCAGCAGCCACTGCGGTGCGGGCAAGCCGAATGGTGCGCCATGGGCCCGGCGGATGATATGCATCATATCGGTGTTTCTTGTGCTTTCGGGAGCGGTGCAGTTAAATATGCCATTTAATTCGGGGTGGTCTAACAGCCATTGTGTGCTCCGGGCTACATCATGCTCATGCACCCAGGCTATGTATTGCTGCCCATCGCCTTGTTTGCCGCCGAGGCCAAACCTAACCAGGTTAAGCAACCGCGGAAAAACGCTGTCGCTTCGGCCTAACACAATGCCCATGCGCAGGGCAATTTTACGGGTATGGGGCGTATCTGTTTTAAAGAAAGTGCTTTCCCAAATGTTGCAAACATCAATAGAAAAGCCATAACCAATCTCACC
Source organism: Mucilaginibacter sp. 3215 (assembly GCF_050433785.1). NCBI lineage: Bacteria > Pseudomonadati > Bacteroidota > Sphingobacteriia > Sphingobacteriales > Sphingobacteriaceae > Mucilaginibacter > Mucilaginibacter sp. 3215. The sequence continues at coordinate 276,308 of NZ_JBNPWO010000005.1, read as the reverse complement.
GGTATCCTCATCCTGGGGGCGGTCTTCGGCGTGGCGGTAAATGGTGGCAGAAGTTACATTGATCCAAACCTTTGGCGGGTTTTCCATCTTATGGATCACCCTGCCTAATAGTTCGGTAGGTACCACCCTTGAACGGATGATCTCCTGCTTGTTCTTTTCGGTATAGCGGCAATTTACATTTTTGCCGCACAGGTTAATCAGCATATCGGCACCGGCAAGGTGAACTGTCCATCCCTCTTCGGTTTCACCATCCCAAACAGCGGTATGTACATTGCCATCAACAGGTTTTTGTTTGCGGGCCAGGATGATCACCTCGTCTGCCAAATCGCGGTAGTATTTGGCCAGCACGGTACCGAGATAACCGTTGCCGCCGGCCAGTACGATTTTTTTATAAGCTTTCATGATCAGTTAAGGTTTAAAATAAGTAATAATAAAACGATACGATAAGTTATCCAGGTAACGGTGAGCACCCAGCCAAGTCCAAGCAATTTGGTACGGCGGATATGTTCAAGGAGCATCAATCCCGCTACCGCCATAAAATACAGGGTGTAAATCAGCGGGCCGAATTGAAAAAAATGATTTGCAACCAACCCCATCAGCATTAATAAGCTGCCGGCAAAAGAGATGGTCATCATGTTGCCGAGGTAGGTCCACAGGTTACGGCGGTCAAAACTGCATATAGCAGCTCCCTGAAAAAGGATCTGCCCGCCGCAGATCAGGTACTCACGATAGGGGTTGCCTAAAGGAACAATCCCCGTAAGCAGATGTGCATAAGCGGTAAGGATGAACCCTGTACAAAACCAGGTGAACAGCAAATACAATAAGCGATAATGCAGCTTAAACGCAGGCTGGTATTCAAAGCCGGTTTCGGCAGCAGGGATAATTACCCTCCTGTTGTATGATATAAAAGCATAAACCTTGCTCATGAGCCAGGTGAATGGTTTAAAAGCAAATAAGGGAGTAAATACAGGCCAGGTATTGGCAATTATTTTGAAAAGGCTTTTAACGCCGTAGGTAACCTCGCCGCTTTTCAGGTTAATTAAGGCTATTTCGTTAACAGCCCGTTGCCTGTCATAAACAGGGCAGGTACCTGCATGTGCTTCCTGGTACGCGGCGCGGCCATCAGCATCAAGCATCCCTGTTTTTACAAAAGCACCGGTATAAGCCCGGCACATCGGGCATTCTGCATCAAACAGGATCATGTGGTTCTTGAGCGTTTTCATAATTTTCAGTGTTTTCTGAAACAAATATACAATATATTTTAAACTTTCAATAAATACTGAAAATTAAATTCCAAATCCTTGGACACTTAGTATCTTGAAGAGAGCCTTTAAAACGAATTGTCATTTCGACGAACGGAACTGGGCTGAGCAATGGTGTGAGTGAGATTTTTTAACTCCCTCCCTTGGGAGGGGTGTGATAGGAATGTGTAGTGGCAGGGAGGGGTTTATCCGCTATTTCAAAGGAATAGGCAAGGTGATGAAACCCCTCCCTACACCCTCCCAGGGGAGGGAATCGCACAATCCAACGCTTTTTTTATTTCTTCCGAACAGTTGTGCTCCTCACCCTAACCCCAACCCCCGCCGATTCGTTCGAAATGACATGAAGGTTTAATTGGTAAAAGGTATTAAACTATTAATTGCTTACTAAAAAAACTTCCCTCCCCTCTTGCAAATTCAAATCTTATATTTAACTTTGAACAACAAAGTACTTTTGATGAAAGAACAAGATATTCATGCAGAGTTAAGTTCCATCCGCGACCTGATGGAGCGTTCGGCCAAGTTTATTTCGCTTAGCGGCCTTTCGGGTGTGATGGCAGGCATCTATGCCTTCGCCGGCGCCGGCATAGGATACAGTTTGCTGCAGGGCGAGTATACTACCCTCAGGGAGCGCCATACTTACAATGAAGAATTGCTGATCATAAAATTATTTATCGTGGCAATTGCGGTGCTTGTACTGTCTATTGGCACGGGGATCTGGTTATCGGTACGCAAGGCTAAAAAAAATGGTCAGCCATTTTGGAGCGCCGGCAGCAAACGCCTGCTCATTAATATGGCAATCCCACTGGTAAGCGGCGGTTTATTTACTCTTATACTTGTTTATCGCGGTTATTATGGTGTTGTGGCCCCTGCTACATTGATATTTTATGGCATGTCGTTAGTTGCAGGCAGTCATTATACATATTCGGGTATTAGGAGCTTGGGGATATTGGAGATTTTATTAGGTTTGCTGTGTGCCATAATGCCGGGCTACGGCTTAATTTTTTGGAGTGTGGGTTTCGGTCTGCTCCACATTATTTATGGTACAGTAATGCATTTTAGATACGATAAGTGAAGATATCATTAGATCAGTTTGATAAAGCCTTTGAAAACCGCATCCGCCTGCAAATCATGAGCGTATTGGTTGCTAATGAAAGCTACGACTTTAACTCGCTTAAAGAATTGCTTAACCTTACCGACGGTAACCTGGCATCGCACCTGAAAGCGCTGGAGAAGGAAGAATACATCCAGGTGGAGAAAACTTTCATCGGCCGCAAACCAAATACACGTTACCTGGCATCCGAAAAAGGCCGGGCAGCCTTCAAATTGCACCTCCTTGCCCTCGAAAATTTGATCAAACAACAAAAACTGTAATTTTTTTTATCTATAAACTTTGAAATACAAAGTACTTTTAATTTATAAAATATGAAAAACCTTAAAGCAATTTTATCTGAAGATAGTGTTGTTAAACTTGGCCTAATCCTAATCACTATATCTGCCGGATTCTTCCTTATGGAGGGGTCCGGCCTTTTTGAACTTACCGAAGGAACTGCTTTTGGTGCTTTTTGCTTCAATTATTCCGCCTCACTTGTGTTTTTCTTTGTGGTGATATATAAAGGATTCAGACGCTTACATTATTGGGTGCTCCTCCTGGCACTTTGGTTCATCAGCGCGTTCGCACTTAACCTGAGCATCCCTGTTTTCAACACTTCGGTTACCTGGCTGTCGGTTGTTATCTGTATCTCCACAATCAGCATTATACTTTCTGTATTTATGAATGAGCTCAGTTCAAAAATGAAACACGTGGTGACATTTTTCCTGGGGATGGCTTTCCTGCTTTTTGTTTACTACAGCGTATACCTTACCTCCATGTATCTCATCGGCATTTTTGCAGCTATCGCGCTGGGGCTTTCGCTGCATGTTTTTGTGCCGATGGGTTTGGTTATAGTAACGTTTATCACCATTAAAAAAACAGTAAGGGGCAACAACTCCTTAAAAATGGCATTGGGCGCAGGCTTACTGGTTCCGGTTTTGGCATGCAGTATTTTTATATGGCAATGGAAAAGTATTAGCAATCAGGTTGATCTGGCCATCAATCATAATACTTTATCTGAAGGTAAGTTGCCAACCTGGGTAGTGGTCGGTCAAACTATTCCTAAAAGCGCCATAGCACAACGAATCATTAAAGCCGGCATTGTGTACACAACCGCAAACCTTAACGACAGTTGGTTTTGGGGCGGCTGGCGTAAAGCATCATTTGATGAACCCAAGCAGCATGATCCTTTTATAGTGATAGCAAGCCTGTTTGGCGGCGACTTAAACCTTGACGAAGCCGAGCGCATAAAAATATTGGAAGCCATGTATGATTCACGGCACCAGGCACAGGAGCGGCTTTGGAGCGGGGATAAGCTAAAAACGGCTAACGTGATCACCAATGTTAAAATCTTTCCGGAATACCGCTTAGCTTATACCGAAAAAACACTAACCGTACATAACACCGAAAAAGGTGGAGTACGGGCCTGGGCGGGCAAACAAGAAGCCATCTATACATTCCATGTTCCGGAGGGTTCGGTTGTTAGTTCTTTATCATTATGGATAGACGGTAAAGAACAGCAATCAAGATTAACCACTAAAGGTAAAGCCGAATCGGCTTATCGTGAGATTGTGGGTGTTGAACAGCATGACCCATCGGTGGTTCACTGGCAGGAGGGCAATACTGTAACGGCACGAATTTTTCCATGTACGCCAGAAGAAAACCGCAAATTCAGGGTGGGAATCACCAGTCCGCTGCGCAAGCAAAGCGATATGCTTACCTATGAAAGCAGTTATTTCGATGGCCCATCGCCCGAAGACGCAACCGAAGCCATCCAGGTATCTTTTTCGAAGAAACCTGAAAGCCTCAACATGCCAAACTTTGACGAGATCAGCGGGGGCGTTTATACTGCCGACCGGCCTTATCAACCGGATGAGCAGATCACGTTTAAAGCCCCGCCGCTTGCCGATATGCCGTTCGCATTTGCAGGTAAAGGCTATCAGCTGAAAGATTATGTGCCTCAAACCACAAACTTTAACCCGGAAGCCGTCTACCTCGACCTTAATGCAAGCTGGTCGGCCAGCGAACTGGGCGAGCTTTGGCCGGCCATCAAAACCAAAAAAGTTTACTATTACGATGGCAAGCTGGAAACATTAACTGAAGATAACCTCGGAAGCGTTTACAGCAGGATGGGCAAACTTAACTTTAGTATGTTCCCGGTTAATGAGATCAAACACCCCGAAAGTTCATTGCTGATTACCAAATGCGCCGAAACCTCTCCTAACCTGCGCGATCTTGACGAATCGGAGTTTGGCAAAGCGTTAACCAGCTATCTGCCGGGTGCAAAACAATTGCAGTTATACAATATCGGCACCAACCTAACGCCTTATTTAAAGGCATTGAAAGAGATGCGGGTATTTACTTATAACGAAGGAGATGTAGCAACGCTGCAAAGTAAGCTCACAAAACATGAATTTAGCCATTCGCAGGAAGATTCAACCCATGTAGTGCTCGCCCAATCGGGTTTAGTTATTGAACAAACTGGCGATACTTTAAAAGCAGGCAATGCGCCTGACCACCTGCTGCGCCTGTTTGCTTATAACGATATTATGAAAAAGGTTGGTCCGCATTATTTTGATAAAACCTATGTGCAGCCGGATATTATCGATGAGGCTAACCAGGCTTTTATAGCCTCGCCTGTTTCGAGCCTTATTGTACTCGAAACTCAAAAAGATTATGAACGCTTCGGGATTGATGAAAATAAGAACAGCCTTTAAAACGCTTCCGCAAAATCATCGGGCGCAGTACCCGAACCCGGGGAGTGGTTGTTGATCCTGGTTGTAATAGCGGTGATAAATTTCTTAGTATACAAGAGCAAGCATGTTCAGCCGGAGCTATAATTTGCAGGAGTATATCTCATTTAAATTAACCGGCAGCAGGCTAATCATCAATAGTTGCTGGTTAATATACATTGGCATTGCAGCGAGGTTAGGTATCATTTATTTTAAGTGGGATGCCAATATGGTGCTTGGCCTGGCGCTGCTGCCTTATATCTGCACGGTAAAGCGCGGGGGCCTTTCACTAAGGCACCTCGTCCCGGCCATTGTTTTTACAACAGTTGCCATTTATTTTCCGGTTAAAACAAATTTGTTCCTGGCCTTGCTGTTTTCTGCACTGCTTTTCTTTGAGAACTTAAAAGGAAAAATAAGCCTGGTATTGTTCCTGTTGTTATTGCTCATTTCGCCGGCATTTGAGTATATCAGCAATACTTTTAGTTTCCCTTTAAGAATTTGGCTCAGTGAAGTAGCAGCCTCTCTGTTTGCAAGTATGGGAATGGAAGCCAGTGCAGCAGGCAACATCATCCGGCTTAAAGGTTTCGAATTTTCTGTGGATCAGGCCTGCGCAGGTTTGCATATGCTTGCCACCTCGTTCATGATCTGCCTGTTTATAATAGCTCATTACCAGCGGCAGGCGGCAAAGCAATTGCACCTGGTGTGGATCTTGTTTTTGTTGGTGTTTACTTTTGCGTTAAACATCCTGTGCAACCTTTGCCGCATCCTGCTGCTGGTTTTTTTTAAAATACCGGCGGATACTACGATGCATGACCTGACCGGGATTATCTGCCTGCTCATTTACGTGGTATTGCCTTTATTGTTCCTTTCTTCTTTCGTATTGAAACGCACCGAAAAACCATACATCGATTCGCGGTTTTATAAAACCATCAGGCTGGCGCCGGATGAACTGCGCTTTCCGCTGATACACCTTGTATTGGCCGTTGCGTTAGTTGTAATAATTATAAACATCAAATCGATAGATGACCTGGAGGACAAAAGCGTAAGTAACGTATCCTTACCCGGTTATAAAAAATCGGTATTGGAAAGCGGGGTAATTAAATTTGAAAATACCGGTGCGCTGGTTTATGTGAAACCCTCTCCATTTTATTGCCCCGAACATGACCCCATGATTTGCTGGCAGGGAAGCGGCTATGTATTCAGTACGATAAAAAAGGAAGTAATTGCCGGTCGGCAGGTTTATTTAGGAGTGCTTACCAAGGCAAAGGATAAGATTTATGCTGCCTGGTGGTTTGATAATGGTAACATGAAATCAATCAATGAGTTTGAATGGCGATGGGCAGCCGCAAAGGGGGCTAAGCTGTTTTACCTGGTGAATGTGAATGCCGCTACAGAGACAGCATTGCTAAAGGCGGTGAAAAATTTGCCGGCTATTAAGCAATGATACTTACCACCTTTCTGAATAACGATCGGGGAAATTTCCGGAAAGAACCATGATGACGTATAAGAAGCTGTTTAAGAATGAAGAATATTAATTGCCGTTGGTTTTAACCAACGGATTAAGAGCCGAAAACTCATGGCTTTAGCCTAATTATGCAAGCGGATTTGGGCAGAAGGCCTCTTGTTGTGAATGCTTTATTCCGTTGGTTAAAACCAACGGCAATGAAGTTTTATCTACCTGTAAACGATATTCGTCAAATTTAAACAGGTTTTAAGATACATAGCGATGGTGTGCGTTGCCGCGTTAGTGATAGGAGCGGATACCGGCCTTGTGGCTAATGCCCGTGTAGTATGAGTGGATAGCACGGGCCGCAGGCAACGCCCATATTTATAAATCGACCAAAAAACCAACTTAAGATCAAGCCATTATAAAGAACTTGCTTAAAAATGAGAAAAATTGTAGGGATGCATAATTGCGTCTCCGAAGGACAAGCCGATTTCAAAAGCACCTCAGCTGCCGTAAATTGCACGTGTGAGATGCAATTATGCATCTCTACATTCAAAAACTATCGTTTTAAACAGCCTATAATAAACACAAACAACTTCCATAATTTTCTTATTACTTTTACAAAAACCAATAGGTTATTCATGAGTAATACCTTTAACCGACCAATCCGTGTTTTAGTTGCCAAAGTAGGGCTCGATGGCCATGACCGCGGCGCGCGCATTATTGCCACTTCGCTGCGCGATGCAGGTATGGAAGTTATTTATACAGGGCTACGCCAAACTCCCGAAATGGTGGTAAACACTGCCCTGCAGGAGGATGTCGATGCCATTGGCATTTCTATACTTTCGGGTGCGCACATGACGGTATTTCCGCGCATCATTAATCTCATTAAAGAGAAAAAAATGGATGATGTTTTGGTTACCGGCGGTGGTATTATTCCGCATGAAGATATGCTCGAGCTGCAAAAACTGGGTGTTGGCGAACTTTTTCCGCCCGGCACCAGTACGCAGGATATTGTAAAATATATAACCGGTTGGGTACATGAACACCGCAATTTCTAATACCTATGGAATTTCAAAATTTGCTGATTACAAACAAGGGCCGCGTTCAATTAATCACTATTAACCGCGAAAGCAAACTAAACGCCCTTAATAAAGATACACTGGCCGAACTGCATAGCGCTTTTACCCTGGCTTTCCAAAATCCGGAGGTAGGTGGTATCATCATTACCGGAGCCGGACCAAAAGCATTTGTTGCCGGGGCAGATATCAGTGAGTTTGCAGCGCTGAATATTGAAGGAGGTGCACAGCTTTCGCGTACAGGCCACACCGAAGTTTTTGATTTAATAGCTAACGGCAGCAAGCCTGTAATAGCAGCGGTAAATGGGTTTGCTTTGGGCGGTGGGCTCGAACTGGCCATGGCTTGCCACATCCGCATAGCATCTGACAATGCCAAAATGGGCCTGCCCGAAGTTACTTTGGGGCTGATCCCCGGCTATGGGGGTACACAACGCCTTACCCAACTGGTTGGTAAAGGCAAAGCGATGGAAATGATCCTGACTGCCGATATGATCACCGCGGGTGATGCCCTTCAATATGGCCTGGTTACCCACGTAGTTAACCCCGAAGAACTATTAACTAAAGCCGAAGAGATCCTGAATAAAATATTATCCCGCGCCCCTTTAGCCCTCGCGGCAGCCATCCGCAGCATTAATGCCGCTTATACCGATGGTATTAATGGCTATGAAACTGAAATAACCGAGTTTGGCAAATGCTTCGGCACAAATGATTTTAAAGAAGGCGTAGCAGCCTTTATGGAAAAAAGGAAAGCGGAGTTTAAAGGGGAATAACTTTATAAGGCTAAAAGCTGAATGCAGAAAGCTTAAGGCTATGCCGTTGTTGTCGTCACGGGTATCCGGAACACAAAAAACATGTCATTGCGAGGAGGAACGACGAAGCAATCGCATGCTATACAGGGCGGATATGCTTCCGTGCGATTGCCACGCTACGCTCGCAATGACATGATTTTTTTAAGGGGGGCCAGGGGTGATTACTTTTTACCCCAGCCGTCCTTCAATGTAACGGTGCGGTTAAACACCAGTTTATCCTGAGTCGAGTTTTTATCTAAAGTAAAATAACCTTTACGCATAAACTGAACCGGCTTGCCTAACTCGGCATTAACCAGGTCGGGCTCAATGTATACTGTTGACAATACATGCAGGCTGTTAGGATTGATATAATCTTTAAAGTCGCCATCCTCATTTGAAGGGTCTTCAACCTGGAATAACCGGTCATATAACCTTACTTCGGCAGTTTTGGCGTGTTCAACACTCACCCAGTGGATGGTGCCTTTTACATTAATGCCGCTGGTATCATGGCCTGATTTTGATTCGGGCAGGTAGCTGCAATGTATCTCGGTGATATTACCATCTGCATCTTTAACAATGCTTTCGCCTTTAATGATATAAGCATTTTTTAGGCGAACCATCAGCCCGATACCTAAACGGAAGAATTTTTTAGGAGCAACTTCCATAAAGTCTTCACGCTCTATCCACAACTCACGGCCAAATGGAATATCCCTGCCGCCGTCGCCGCCTTCAACCTCAGGGTTGTTTTCGCCGTGCATTACTTCGGTTTCGCCTTCAGGATAATTATCCAGGATCAGCTTAACCGGATCAAGCACAGCCATACGGCGCCATGCGGTTTTGTTCAGGTCCTCGCGGATACAGAACTCCAGCAAGCCAACATCTATCATGTTTTCGCGTTTGGCAACGCCAATACGCTCGCAAAACTCACGGATAGAAGCAGGAGTATAACCACGGCGACGTAAACCACTGATGGTAGGCATACGCGGATCGTCCCAGCCATCAACATAGCCTTCTGTAACCAGTTGCAGCAATTTACGCTTGCTCATTACCGTATAGTTAAGGTTTAAGCGGGCAAACTCGTACTGTTTTGAAGGGAAAATATTCAGTTTTTCAATAAACCAATCGTACAACGGACGGTGAGGTACAAACTCCAGCGTACAGATAGAGTGCGTGATCTCTTCAATAGCATCCGATTGCCCGTGAGCAAAATCATACATGGGGTAAATACACCATTTATCGCCTGTGCGATGGTGATGAGCGTGTTTAATACGGTACATCAATGGGTCGCGCAGGTGCATGTTGGGCGACGCGAGGTCAACCTTTGCACGCAGTACTTTCGCGCCGTCGGGGTATTTGCCATCTTTCATATCGGCAAACAGCTGCAGGTTTTCTTCTACTGAGCGACTGCGGTATTGGTTTGGCGTGCCTGGTTCGGTAGGTGTACCCTTCTGGGCGGCTATTTCTTCGGCTGTGCTGTCATCAACATAGGCCAGGTTATTTTTGATCAGTTCAACGGCAAAGGCATACAGCTGATCGAAATAATCAGAAGCATAAAGCTCATTGGCCCAATCAAAGCCAAGCCATTTTACATCTTCCTTAATACTGTCAACATATTCAATATCCTCCTTAACGGGGTTGGTATCGTCAAAACGGAGATTGGTAAGGCCATTGTATTTTTTTGCCAAACCAAAGTTAAGGCAAATTGACTTGGCATGACCAATATGCAGGTAACCATTAGGTTCGGGCGGGAAACGGGTAAGTACACGGTTGTCGTTTTTACCGGCAGCCAAATCTTCTTCAACAATTTCCTCTATAAAGTTCAGTGATCTTTCTTCGCTCATAAATTAGTATAGCAATATGAGCAAAAGTAACAAAATTTTAGGCGGCTGTGCGCATTATCATAGCATATTCGGTTGTGTATTATTGGCCAGTCAAAACAGGAAGCCATGCCGGATTTATCGGTGCCCCACATGCCGGGTATCCAATGCAAGGAGATAGCCCTCCCAATCGGGTTTATAACATGGGCGTTGCCTGCGGCCCGGGCTTTCCGTTGCAAGTCCTCGCTTGGCCCCTACGCTCCCTCTCGTTCGCTGCGGGCTTTACACTGCTATCCCTAACGCTGCCTGCGCACGCGGCCGGGAACAACAACAAACGGAGCCCACAATTAGTCCAATAATTGCTTTTTAAAATATTTTAAAAAGATAGAATTTTAATATATACATCACACATAAATTATTAAATTACGCCCACCATTTAAACCAGCATGAAACTTGGTACGGAGGAACAAAAACAAACAATTTAAACCCGGAACAGCTTCATCAACCAAACAACCAACCGATGAAAATTACATCATTTGAAGAGTACAAAAAAGTTTACCAGCAAAGTGTTGAGCAGCCCGAGCAGTTTTGGGCCGGCATTGCCGATAATTTTTTATGGCAAAAAAAGTGGGACACCGTACTGGACTGGAACTTTAAGGAGCCTAAGATCAAATGGTTCCAGGGTGCAAAACTCAATATAACCGAAAACTGCCTCGACCGTCACCTCGAAACTCTTGGCGATAAACCGGCCATCATCTGGGAACCTAACGACCCGGAAGAGGATCACCGCATTTTAACATACCGCCAGTTGCATGATAAGGTTTGCCAGTTTGCCAACGTACTTAAAAACAACGGCGCAAAAAAAGGTGACCGTGTTTGTATCTATATGCCCATGATCCCCGAGTTGGCTATTGCTGTTTTGGCTTGCGCGCGTATCGGTGCTATCCACTCGGTGGTGTTTGGTGGTTTTTCTGCACAGTCCATCGCCGATAGGATCAATGATGCTGAATGTACTATCGTGATCACCTGCGATGGCGGCAAGCGCGGCAATAAGGAAGTTCCGCTTAAAACCGTGATTGATGATGCTTTGGTACAATGCCGCTCGGTTAAAAAAGTTATTGTGCTTACCCGCAGCCGTACGCCGGTATCCATGATCAAAGGCCGCGATGTTTGGTGGGAAGATGAGATCAAAAAAGTGGAAACACAAGGTAACCCAAGCTGCCCTGCGGAAGTGATGGATGCCGAAGATATGCTCTTCATCCTCTACACATCTGGCTCAACCGGTAAACCCAAAGGGGTGGTACATACCTGCGGCGGCTACATGGTTTATACAGGTTATACTTTTGCCAATGTATTTCAGTACAACCAGGGCGAGGTATATTTCTGTACTGCCGATATCGGCTGGATCACCGGTCACTCTTATATCGTATATGGCCCGCTTTCGCAGGGCGCTACTACGCTGATGTTTGAAGGGATCCCAACTTACCCTGATTGCGGTCGTTTCTGGGAGATTGTAGATAAATTCAAAGTAAACATATTATATACCGCGCCAACAGCTATCCGCTCACTGATGAGTTTTGGGCTGGATAACGTAAATAATAAAGACCTGAGCTCGCTTAAAAAATTGGGCTCCGTAGGTGAGCCTATCAATGAGGAAGCATGGCATTGGTTTGATGACAATATCGGCAAAAACCGCTGCCCGATTGTTGACACCTGGTGGCAAACCGAAAATGGCGGTATCATGATTTCTCCTATCGCCGGTATTACCCCAACCAAACCGGGGTATGCTACCTTACCGTTACCAGGCGTACAACCTGTTTTGGTTGACGAAAACGGCAAAGTGATTGAAGGCAACGGTGTAAGCGGCAACCTGTGTATCAAATTTCCGTGGCCGGGTATGCTGCGTACTACTTATGGCGATCATGAGCGCTGCCGCACCACTTACTTCGCCACTTACGAAAACATGTATTTCACCGGAGATGGCTGTCTGCGCGATGAGGATGGCTATTACCGCATTACCGGTCGCGTGGATGACGTATTGAACGTATCCGGTCACCGTATAGGTACTGCCGAAGTGGAGAATGCCATCAACATGCATAGCAGCGTGGTCGAATCGGCGGTGGTAGGTTATCCGCATGACATTAAAGGCCAGGGTGTTTATGCCTATGTGGTGAGCCCTGATAAGCATGGCGATGAGGACATTACCCGCAAGGATATCATCATGACGGTATCACGTATCATTGGCCCGATAGCCAAACCGGATAAGATCCAGTTTGTAACCGGCTTGCCAAAAACCCGTTCGGGCAAGATCATGCGCCGCATTTTGCGCAAGATAGCCGAGGGGGATACCTCAAACCTGGGCGATACCAGTACTTTGCTTGATCCGGCAGTAGTTGACGAGATCAAGGCAGGGGCTTTGTAATATTTAAAAAAGACTAATTCACATTTTTTGTGAATGCGGCCCAAACATAAAACGGGATCCCGGCCATCAGCAGTAAAAAGCCGTAATACACAGCTTCCTGCCCGGCTCCCGCAATAGCCCAAAGCGCATAGGCAAAAGCCAGCATAGCCAGTGCTATAGCTCCGGCCCAGCCCCCTGCCTTTGGGCTTTTTCGTACCCGGATAACCAGGTAAGCCGCTGCCGATAACAAATAGGGGATCAAAACGCTCAACAGCGAAAGCAGCAGCAGAAATTTAAATTGTGTTACCAGGCCTTTGGTATAATTCATGGCCATAAACAGCGATACCATGATACTGCTGATGATAATACCCATATAAGGTACACCCTTTTTATTAGTGCGGCTGAATATCGGCGGGAAAAGTTGATCTTTTGAAATGGCATAAGGCACTTGCCCCTGCAATAACGTCCAGCCGTTCAGCGAGCCGAAAGCGGCGATGGCAATACCTGCGCTTACCCAGTAGCGGGCGCTGCTGCCGTAGATGATCACCGCGGTATCGGCATAAGGTGTAAGTGACTTTTGCAGCTGCGCCGCCGGAATAATACCGATAACGCTTACACTCCCCAGTATATAGATAAAGGTGGTGATGAGCAGCCCCAGCATGGTTGCCCTGGCTACCGTTTTTTCGGGATTGGCCACACTGCCCGATGGAACGGTGGCGCTTTCAATACCAATAAACGCAAACATGGTCATGGTAGCGGTTGCCTGCAGGGCGCTGACTATGCCTGTCCCGCTGGCGTTAAAAGGACTGAAGTTTGCTGCCTTAATGAAAAACAAACCGCCGATTGCTACCAGCAGCAGTGGCAACACCTTTAAAATAGTGGTAGCCAATTGCAACCTGCCGCCGGTAACAACGCCCAATGTATTGATATAGGCTAACAGCCAGATAGAACATAAACCGGTAATCACAGCAATAACACTGCTGCTTCCCAATATTGGAAAAAAGGTGCTTAAGGCGCTCACAAACGAGATAGTAATGGCAGCGTTGGCACAGGCCACAGCAAGGTAGTATCCCCAGGCCACTAAAAATCCAATGAAATCGCCCAGCCCGTCGCGGGTGTAGGCATACGGCCCGCCGGTAGCATGGGGCAGAAGCTTGCTCAGGTTGCTGAAAACCTTCGCTAAAAAGAACGAGCCTATTGCCGAGAACACCCAGCCCAGCAAACCAATACTCCCGAACGAAGCCATAGCCGCTGGCATCAGGAAAATGCCTGCACCTATCATATTGCCAATCACCAGCGAGGTGCTGGTCCACAGGCCTAATTTGTTTTTTTCGGGATGAGCTTCGGGCATGGATCTTTTGTTTTGTTGAAAAGATAGGACTTTTTGGGATAATATGATATCCTTACATCCGGCCCATGTTATAATATTTAGTCTCTCAGCCAATAAAAATAAATCTTCCTAAACATTTACCTTCAAAATCGCTTTTATAGCAGGGCATTGCCGTTTAATACCAATCCTGCATTTAGATAACCTGTTCGCCTCAAATGAAAAGCAAAAAAACTATGACCGGCGTGATGCTGGTGCTGTGTGCACTGTTGATTATCAGTTTTAAAAATATAGGCCATAACACTGTACCGCCTGCTGCTGACACCGCCAATGGCGGCTTATTCCTGCCCGGCAAATTTAAAGCGGTTGTGGTGGTGGATAGTTTGGAAGGCCGCGCACGTCATATCGCGGTGAACACCAATGGCGATGTTTATGTAAAACTCCGCTTCCCCGATTCTATCGGCGACAACGTTGCCCTGCGTGATACTAACGGCGATGGCCGGGCTGACGTCATTAAAAAGTTTGCCAACTATGAAGACAAAGGGCCCTATGGTACAGGCATGCGCGTACATAAAGGATACCTGTACTTCAGTTCGGAGGCAAATGTTTATCGAACCAAATTAAATCCGCAAACATTGGTACCCGATGCCCCGCTCGAATTGATTTTGCATGATGCTACCGCCCCGCATGAACATGATGCTAAACCCCTGGCCTTTGATAATGCCGGACATATGTACGTGGCGTTCGGAGCACCCTCAAACGCCTGCCAGGAGCAAAACAGGGTCCCCGGCTCAAAAGGGATCAAGGGCTGCCCGTTATTAAAGCAATATGGAGGTATCTGGCAGTTTGATGAGGCTAAACCTAACCAGGTACAGGCCGATGGAATCCGTTATGCTACCGGCATGCGCAGCATAGTTGCTATGGACTGGAATACTGCTGACAATTGCCTTTATGTGGTGGCCCATGGCCGTGACGACCTGCGCCTGCAGTTCCCTAAAATATTCAGTGCCTGGCAAAGCGCGGTGCTGCCTGCTGAAGAGTTTATTAAAGTAAAAAAGGGCACTGATGTAGGCTGGCCATATTATTATTACGATCCTATTAAAAAGAAAAAACTTCTGAACCCCGAATATGGCGGCGATGGCATAAAAGCCGGCAACGGCGCTAAATACACCCAGCCTATCATGGCTTTCCCCGCGCACTGGGCCCCCAACGACCTGTTTTTTTATACCGGCGATCAGTTCCCGGCAAGATATAAAAACGGGGCTTTTATTGCCTTTCACGGATCAACCAACCGGTCGCCTTACCCGCAGGCAGGCTTCTTTGTATGCTTTGTACCCTTTAAAAACGGGAAGCCAGCTGGTCAGTGGGAAATCTTCGCAGACGGCTTTACCGGAAAAAACACGGTAGTAAGTGTAAGTGACGCGGCTTACCGGCCAATGGGGCTGGCCATGGGGCCCGATGGCTCCTTATACATCAGCGAAACAGAGGAAGGAAAGATCTGGAAAATTTCCTACACGGGTAACAAAGCCGGGTTTGGCAAGGCCGAACTTGCCAAAATGGAGCTCCGTAAAAAACTACCGGGTTTCAGGTTGCCCGATGTTTTAAAGAGCGATCTGCAAACCGGCATGCTCAAAGGCGGCGCTAAAATTTACAATACCTATTGCGCTAACTGTCATCAAAAAAATGGCCGCGGCGATGGTAATATGATCCCGCCGCTTAGCGGATCGGAATGGGTAACCGGTGGTAAGTTTATGGAAAAAGACCTTGCTATAAGGGTACTGCTTAATGGCCTCGATGGACCCATCAAGGTGAAAAACAGGCCTTACAACAGCGCCATGCCCAAGCATAATTTTTTAAGTGATGCTGATATCGCTGCTGTACTTACCTATATCCGCAATAATTTTGGTAATAACAGCAGCCTGGTTACCGCGGCTGAGGTAAAAAAGGTTAGGGCTGAACTGGGCAAATAGGATTAAACCGGCAACCCATTTCCATTTTTTAATATTAACCGGATATGCTATTTTTATAGCATGACCTTATCATTTAAACCAATAGCTTTTTGGCTGTTTATTTTAGCCCCCTTAACCACCTGGGCTTTAGTACCGGCGGATACTTCCAGTAAAAAAAATTCCGTACCAATAACTGCACCTGGTTACCAGATCAGCGACTATGCATCCTATTTAAAAGAGGCTATCACCTGTTTCAGGCAAGACAGCATTGATAAAGGAATGATGTTACTATCCAAAAGCATTAAAAACATCACCTTACAAAAAGATGTAACGCGGATCATGCCCTATCAGGGATACGAAATTTTTAGCCTTGTTAAGGATATTGCTGACAATAGCAATCTTTCGCCTGCGGAAAAACAACTGGGGAAAGATTTTTTTAAATTGGTATTCACATCACAGCCCGGCGATAAAAATGCCGATAAAATTTTAGACGGCTTTTTTAAAAATGCTCCTAATACCGTTTTTGCTAAACGATTAAAATTACTTACCGCGTCATTTAAAGGAAAATCAGCCGCAGGTACTGAATTGAACCGGTTGCTAAAAGACAGCCCGAAATTGATTTCGGCCAACACAATGAAAGCAGAAATGCTGTTTGATGAACATAAATACCGGGAATGTATAACGTATTGTGATCAAATATTGGCGGTACGGCCACAGTATGCCCATGCATACCAGATGCGGGCTAAGTGCTATTATAATCTTGATGAGCTTGACAAGGCGGTAGCTGATTACGACCAGGCCATTAAATTTTTCCCGGGCTACTTTGTACTTTATTATGACCGGGCCGACTGCCTGATCGACCTTGAAAAATATAAGGAAGCAGCAACTGATCTGCGATTGACATTACGGTTAAAGCCCAATTATAGTTGGACTTACTACAACCTTACCAGGTGCTACAAAAATATGGATATGCCTGATAGCGCCCTTTATTTTATCAATCAGCATATCAACCAAAACACCGACGATGGTGATGGTTATAACCTGAAAGGTGATATTTACTGTGACAGGAGCGAATACGAAACAGCTATCAGTCTGTATACACAGGCCATCAACCTGGAACCCGACCGACGGACTTTTTATGTTGATCGCGGCGACGCTTATTATTACGCAGATAAATTGGACGATGCCATAAAAGATCTCCAAAAAGCTATCAGCATTGATAAATCATATCCTTTTCCATACGACAGGATAGGCGATTGCTACTATCAGAAAAAGCAATATGAAACAGCTATAACTTATCATCAGAAAGCAGTAAGGGCCGACCCGACCTATAAATACGCTTACGTAGGGCTCAATTTAAGCTATACGCAATCGGGTAACTACCAGGAAGCTATTGATGCCGCCAAAAAAGCAATAACTATTGACAGCACTTATGCCAATGCCTTGGGTAACCTGGGGTGGTCATGTTATTGCGCTGGTAAGTTTGATGACTGTATAAAATATTCTTACAAGGCGCTGAAATACCAGGATGACGCCACTTACGCCATGTTTAATATAGCGCTTGCCACACTTGCAAAAGGCGAAACAGGCAAAGCGAAACAATTGTATACAGGTTTTATAAAAACCTGTAAAGAAAAGAAGTATGAGATAAGGGATGGCGCCACCGACGATTTACGGGAACTGATCAGGAAAAAGGTTTACGTAGAAGAATCAAAATTTATAATTGAACATATTTTTGAGCAAAAAGTAGAGTGACCGGCAAGATATTTTTTCCTAAAAACGTGTTAAAATCACCAAACCCCCACATTTTTTAAACAATTAAAAACCTACTTTAGAGTTTTTGTACTTATAAACTATTACTGAAAGTATTAATGATAAACAATTTTCCGCTTAAAAAGCTTGTGCTGGTAGCCGGGCTTTGCTTACCTGTATTCACTTATGCGCAGGAAGCTCCAAAAACTAAACCTAACTGGCAAAACCTTGATCTTAAAACCGATTCTGTATTTGGGATCAGTACTGAAAAAGCATACAACGAGCTGTTAAAAGGCAAAAAACACGTTACCGTGCTGGTAGCCGTAATTGATGGGGGTATTGATGTGGACCATGAGGACCTTAAAAAGGTGATCTGGAACAACCCGCAAGAAACCGCCGCGAATAAAAAGGATGATGATAAAAACGGTTATGCTGATGACATGCACGGCTGGGATTTTATAGGATCGGCCAAGGGAGATGTACATTACGATAACCTGGAGCTAACCCGCCTTGTACGGATCAACAACGCACGCTTTGCCAATGCCGACAGTACGAAACTTACTGGTAAAGACCTTGCCGATTTTAAAGCATACAGCGCTATGAAAGCTGATATGGATAAGCAGGTTGCCAAAGCACAGCAAACCTATACGGTGATCAATAAATTCAACACCCTGCTTGATGGCGTACTGGCGAAGCTGGGCAACCAAAACCCAAGCCTTGATGACATTACCAAATTTGAGCCTAAAGATAATGGCGAGGCCTATGTTAAACGTGTATTGGTAAGCGCCCTGCCTTCGTTTAAAAATGTAGCCGAGTTCAGGGAGAAAGAGGTAAACGGCGGCTTAACTCACTTTAAAGAACAGTTGGATTATCACCTCAACCTTAATTTCAATTCAAGAGATACCGTGGGCGATAACTATAACAACGCTAATGAGCGTTTTTATGGCAATAATGACGTAACCGGCCCGGATGCTGATCATGGCACCCACGTTGCCGGGATTATTGGCGCGATAAGAGATAACAATCTGGGTGTTATGGGTGTGGCCAATGATGTAGCTATCATGTCGGTACGTACAGTGCCTACCGGCGATGAACGCGATAAGGATGTAGCAAATGCTATTCGTTATGCTGCGGCTAACGGCGCTAAGGTCATCAACATGAGCTTCGGCAAAAGTTACTCGTACAATAAAAAAGCGGTTGATGAAGCTGTAAAATTTGCGTTAAGCAAGGATGTATTGCTGGTACATGCCGCGGGTAATGACAACAATAACACCGAAGTTGAACTGAACGTCCCTAACCGTATTTATGAAGACAAAAGCGGCGTAGCCGGTGCCTGGATAGAAGTTGGCGCATCGGGTCCTAAAGACGACGAAACGCTGAAAGCATCTTTCTCCAATTATGGCAAAACCAGTGTTGATGTGTTTGCACCGGGTGTGGCCATTAATTCAACCACACCAAAATCTGCCTATGCCGAGCATGATGGTACCAGTATGGCGGCACCGGTTGTAACCGGTCTGGCAGCGCTTATCCGTTCATATTATCCAAAATTAACGGCTGTACAGGTTAAGGAGATCATCATGAAATCGGTAGTGAAAATATCGCATAATGTAGAGATTAAAGATGGAGAGACTAAAAAAGAAGTTCCGTTTACCGATCTTTGTGTAACCGGCGGCGTTGTTAATGCTTATAACGCGCTTCAGCTGGCTGCCACTTATTAAGATCAACCATGTTATGAAAAATATCATCCGCCTGATTCCGGGTTACACGTTTTTACTGGGCATATTTTTAGGTTTTACCACCTCTGCCCAAACAGTTGTAACAAAAGTATCAGGTGGATGGATAAAAGGTATCGAAGAAGGGCCAACCCTGGTATTTAAAGGCATCCCGTATGCTAAACCACCGGTTGGCCCTTTGCGTTTTATGCCCCCGCAGCCAATGATGGCATGGAAAGATACGCTTTCATGCGAAAAATTTGGAAGCCCGGCATCGCAGGGTGGCGGCACAGGCGGACTAAAAGGCAGCGAAGATTGCCTGACATTGAACGTTTATACACCAACAACAGCAAGGGATGCCAGGCTTCCGGTGCTGGTATGGGTACATGGCGGCTCGCTTACAGGCGGCTCGGGTATGGGGATGAACGGGCACGCTTTTGCCGACGATGACAGTGTTGTTACCGTTACCATTAATTATCGCCTTGGCGTTTTCGGCTTTATGTATTTGGGCGATGTAAACAAAGCTTATCAATCATCCGGAAATAATGGCCTGCTCGATCTGATCATGGCGCTGAAATGGATCAGGCAAAATATTACGGCGATGGGCGGCGATGCTTCGAAGGTTACCGTCATGGGCGAATCGGCAGGCGCAAAACTCACCAGTGCCCTGTTGGCAACACCGCAATCCAAAGGCTATTTCAACCAGCAGATTTTAGAAAGCGGCGCCGTGCAATGCATCCGGGATTCTGTTACCGCTAAGGGCATCAGGCAGCGGTTAATGACCGAGCTGGGTGTTAGCAAACCTGCCGATCTCCTCAAAATCTCCGCCGAAAAACTTATAGCAGCACAGGCAAACATCAGCAATGGGGCACAGGGCACCAACTATTTTGGCCCCGTGATAGATGGCGCGGTGATTTCGCAGGATCCATATCAATATATCCTCAAAAACAGGAATGATAAAGTACACTTCCTCATCGGTACCAATAAGTTTGAAAGTAAAATGTTTATGAATTTTGATAAACGCCTCAATCACCCCGATAGCACAGTGCTATATGGCTGGTTTGGTGATAATTACCGTTATATTTTATCAAACTTTGAAAGTGAGGCTAAAAATGGCAGTGCAGATAGCGCCGCCATAAAAGTACTCACCCAATACATGTACCAGATGCACAGCTACCGGCTGGCTAACACATTAGCGCAGGCAGGCAGCCACGTTTGGATGTACCGTTTTGATTACAAGCGCGATGGTACCGGTGCAACCCATGCCGATGAATTAAGCTATGTTTGGTTTTTACCCAAACAAAACAATTTTAACGATACAGAACTAAAACTGGCTAACCAAATACACCAAACCTGGGTAAACTTTATAAAAGGCAAAGCTCCGGGCCAGGTTAATGATAAGCAATGGCCTCATTTTGTAGCCGGCGAAAATAATATCATGGTTTTTGATACCGTTTCGGGACCAACGCAGCTTAACGATATTTACAACGACAGGGCCCATCCTTCTTCCTGCTTTGTACTAAAATAATTACCCTGGATGCAGTTTAAAATGGTTTGATAAAATCTTATTGAAAAAGCCGTCATTGCTGTAACGAAGCAATCCCCGGTTAGCAGAGTTGCTCCGTATAGTTCGGGATTGCTTCGTTCCTTATAATGGCATGATTGTAAGCTATTGATTATTAAGTATATTTTTCGATTGATTTTATAGATTTGGGCGTTGCCTGCGGCCCGGGCTTTACGTTACAAGTCCTCGCTTTTCCCGCCCGCAATCCCAATCCACGCCGTGGGCTTTACACTGCAATCCCTAACGCGGCCCCACACATAATATCCCTAAAATATATTTTACATGCCATAACGGCTTTTTTCAGCTTGCCTTGATGCTTTCTCAATAACGCGTTTCATCCGTTTTTTAACAGCTCTTCAGGTTTATTTGACAAGCGAATAGGCATACAAACATTATAATCCGGGCTTTGTGTTTATTCGAGCGGCTGGCATTTGTAACCATGATCTTTAAGGATGCCCACGACCGATTGCGGTGAAACATCCGGGCCCTCTATCCTCAATACTTTATCACAATCTTCCAGGTCAAAATTTACACTGCTATTGGTAATACGTTTTTGAAGCAGGCCCACCAATTTTGCTGCCTGCACCGGATCCTCAACATTTGTTTTAAAAACCTCGACCATTAAATTAATAGTTGTTTCCATTGCTGCGGTTGATTGATGTTATACATTGATAAGGAATACTTGCACCGGCTCCGGGTTAAAACCGGTAGCTGATCCCCGATTCGACGGTGAAGCCGGTCTTTTTCAGTTCGGCCAGGGGAACACGTTTGTTCAGGTCGTTAAATGGAGCCCAGTTAACTTTTTGATCTTTATTGTATAAGTCAAGCTTCTGCACAAAATTGTACCCGCCGCTTATTTGTACCGAAAAGTTTTTAGCCAGCTGGTAATTATAAAAAAGCGTGTTTTTATACTGCTGTACCTGTAAATAATTTGACCCGGTTTTTTTTGATAGGCGATACGAGCCCCCGCCAATGCCAAAGTCGCTGCTGAAACCAATGATACTTTTATCGTTGAGCTGGTACTTTAATTTTTCGGAAACGGGCAGGGTGCCGCTAAGGCTCAGTTTTTCGCTGATCTGCCATTCTATCCCGATAACCGGCAGCAGTATCGTACCAAAAAACTGCCTTGAATAACCCACACCTACGGCGTAGGAAAAGTTTTTAGACTTACGGATCTTGAGCATGGCAAAGCCTGAGTATAGCATGTCTTCGCCCGAAACATCTTTCAGATCGGATGATAAGGTAGGGATTGCTGATACCAGCAGCGCGTACTTTGCAGAAAACGATTTTTGAAAAGTGATGGGTACCGAAATAGAATAAAAATCAGCACCGCCGAATGTTTTTCCTGTCCCGGATAAGGAAAGCCCGCTGTAACTAACGCCGGCAAGTAAAAAATCAAGCTTTCCGTCCCTGAAATAATTTATCAGCGGTACGTTGAGCGAAGCATTCACTTGCCTGATGTTCATGTTTTTATTTTTAACGGTAAACGGCGAGTAGGAGTAATCGGCATCAAATGATCCGATTTTGGGCTTAAATACTGAATCGGCATTGGTTGCCGTTTTTTGCTGGGCGCCTGCAGTAAATTTAAACGAAATCAAAAAGATAACAAGATAGATCAGAGATGTTGCTTTCATAGCATTTGTGTTGTTAAGACGATTATTAAAATTTGTCTCTTAAACACGCCTGAAGCGTTTTACCCTCATTGCTGTTGATGATATTTTTTTAAAGTGGATTTGGGGGGGGGCTGGGGTAGTTCGGGCTATTTTTATTAATAAACGGACATCTTTCGGCCAAGGATATGGTTAAGCAATTGAAGCCTAGTTATGGAAAACGTTAAAGCGCCACAACCTGTCAGCATAAAAAGAGATTAGCGCGAAAAATTGATTATTAGTTGTATTAGTTTATTACGGTCTTTTGCGCTCATAGCGGGATACACTGGTAAATAAACAAGATTGTCTAATGCTAATTCTTCAGGTTTGGGAACGCCGCCCGCCTCGCTCAACTTGATTAAGCTTGATGCTTTTTGCGAAGCATCAAAACCGTTATTACGCAAGTGTTTGATCAGTGCATCCGGATTATGGGTTTCAACAGGCATCACCCAGTAAGAATGCCTCTTGTTCTCAAAACCAATTTTATAATTATCGGGGATCTTTGATAAAATATCTTTAGCTAATTGGATCCTTTTAGTAATACTATTTTGATCAAAGTTAGCAAGTTTTTTTCGGAGCAGCCTTTGATTTGGAGTGGAAGGCTGATGCCGGATCTGTCTAAAAATATCGTTGCCGGGGAAGCCCTTTGTAAAGCCACCTAATACCTGTTCAAAGTCTTTTCCCAAAGCCATCACTAAATTATAAAACCCGGTATAAATAACTTTATTGGTGAGCAGCTTTACAAACAGCACTTTAAAAAGCTTTTTAAAATAGCCTGCAGTGCTTTGTTGATGGTAGTGCCCATTTTGCGCAACAACCTCAGCGTACAAACCCGGGTCTTTTATTTTGATCATCGCCCCGCTAATAGCCGTATTGGTTTTAATAAAGCCAAAGCTAAACATCACTACGTCTGATGCGGGATTCCCGCTATATAAATTACCGGCATATGCTTGTGCGCAATCCTCAAATATAATGAGGTTATGCTTTTTTGCTATGGCAACTATCGCTTCAATTTCCATGATACCGCCAAAAAGGTGAGTGATCAGTATAACTTTGGTTGCAGGTGTAATTGCTGCTTCCACCTGGGCCGGGGACATATTTAAGGTATACTTATTAACCGGGATCGGAACAAGCGTTAATTCGTGCCAGTTAATTATGGCGAACATATCCGGGATATTGATATCAGTAACAATCATCTCGAAGCCCGGCGGAAAATTCAAAGCATTTAATACCAGATCGATTCCAGTTCTCACCGAGAGGCAAACCATTTCGTTAGCGCATTGATCAACATCCGGCCCTGGTAAGCGAAAGCGATCAGTAAGGCAGTAATAAGCACCTTCAACCAAATTCTTATAGCTGATATATAATTTACCTCTGGGTATCATGTTACATTTATATACGCGGCTATAATTATAATTGAAAGTAATGATATATTAGCGTATTGCCAAGACCATCCATGCGCCTGAAACAAAAACTACCTGTAACCTATCTGCTATTTACTTTTAACGGCCGCTTATCAAAAGGGGCTTTTTGGCTGGCTTCCCTGTTTTACTGGTGCACTTTTTACGTGTTGTACAACTTTTTATTGCTTGCTGGCGAAGGAGCTACGTTTATTCTATATCCTTTATTATTCTGGATCATTATAGCTACTTCTATTAAGCGCCTGCATGATCAGGGCTATTCAGGCTATTGGCTGTTTACTGTTTTAATACCCGTGCTTGGGCCATTATGGTTATTCTGGCGGTTAGGTTTCAAAAAAGGGGATTACACGACAAACCAATATGGTTCGGTACCCGGGTCGGCACCCGATTATTTGAAAAACGATGAAGGTAAAGAGATCCCCCACCTTAAAACCGATGAGCGTATTATTGACGATGTAACCCGGCTGAACCCCGTATTGGTTAGTAAAATTGCGCGTCCAACTTCGGTCGAAGAAATCTGCGAAATTGTTAAAAACGCTACCGGCGCTATCTCCGTAGGCGGCGGCCGTTTCAGCATGGGTGGACAAACAGCAAGCTCGCATAGTTTGCATATTGATATGCGCGGAATGAACAAAGTACTGGAGTTTTCAGCAGCAGATAAACTCATCAAAGTACAGACGGGTATCCGCTGGTGCGATATTCAGCAATATATTGATGAGTATGACCTGAGCATCAAGGTCATGCAAACCTACGCCAATTTCACGGTAGGCGGCGCATTGAGTGTTAATGCCCATGGGCGATATATGGGCATGGGGCCGGTTGTTTTATCAGTACGGTCAATTGATGTTGTGTTAGCCGATGGCTCGTTAGTTCATGCTACTAAAACAGAAAACCCGGAAGTGTTCTTTGGCGCAATTGGCGGTTATAATGGCATTGGCGTTATCGTTCAGGCCGAACTCGAGTTAGCCGATAACCTGGCCATTAAACGAATTGATAAAAAAATGAAAGTTGAAGAATATAAAGATTACTTCTTCAAAACCATACGCGATAATTCACAGGTAGTTTTCCATAACGGCGATATCTACCCACCAAAATACACGCGTTTAAGAGCTGTAAGCTGGATAGAAACCTCCGAAAAGCCGACAGTTAAAACCCGGCTGATGCCACTGAAAGAATCCTATCCGCTGGAGCGGTATTTCCTGTGGGCGTTTACAGAAAGACCATTAGGCAAGCCTTACCGGGAGTTTATAATTGACCCTTTACTGTTCAGGGGCAAAAAGATCCATTGGCGCAACTACGAAGCCGGTTATGATGTTGCCGAACTGGAACCCAAATCACGAATCAACAGCACTTATGTATTATTGGAATACTTTGTTCCTGTTCAGCGCTTTGAGGAATTTGAACAAGCCATGGCCGAAATATTTATCCGTTTTAATGTTAACGTGCTTAATGTATCCATCAGACATGCCAAAGCCGATCCGGGCACCTACCTGGCATGGGCACGGGAAGAGGTATTTGCTTTTGTGGTTTATTACAAGCAACGCACAGATCCGGCATCTAAACATGCTGTTGCTGTATGGACCCGTGAGCTGGCTGATGCCGTAATTGCTGTAAACGGTGCTTATTATTTACCTTACCAGGTACATCCAACCGCGGCACAGTTTCATAAAGCATATCCTAACGCGCAAAAGTTATTCGACCTGAAAACCAAGCTTGATCCTGACTATAAATTCAGGAACATTTTTTGGGATACCTATTATCAACCATTAAAATCCAAAAGCAATGGCTAATACATCCGAATTTAAAGCAGTATTTAACGATACCAAATGGAGCGACGATTTTTACCGCTTTTTACAGGTGATATTTCATTTGTATCCCGAGGATAAATTCCATCAATTAATAAAAGAAGAAACCGCTGCTGGCAAAACCGATGAGGAGATCTATAAATCAGTTCAAAGCAAATTGAAAGGCATTAAGCCATTCTTATCAGAACTGACTTATGCCTTGCCAGCGCTTAAAAAGCAAAAAAAAGAAATAGTCAGGCAAACACTGGGGTTATTGGGCGATGTTAAACAGATCTCGGGTTATGCCGAGATTGGTTCTACCGGTCGTTATATTAGTCAGCTAAGAAAAGAAATCAAGGTCACCGGCCCGATATATCTTATTAATGATCTCGCGCCAACCAATTCGCCGGGAGACATTATGGAGCGGGGGCAGCTGGGCAAGCTGGGCAATTTTGTGGATATTAATGGCTATAACCCAATTAGTAGTTTAACTATTCCTGATGCAAGCCTGGACGTGGTTACGTGCTATATTGGTTTACACCACTGCCCGGTAGCGAAGCTGGATGGGTTTGTGGAATCGATATACCGAATCCTACGGCCCGGCGGCTCGTTTGTTATCCGCGACCATAATGTTAAAACGCCAGAAATGGCCACCTTTGTTTCTTTGGTGCATACGGTATTTAATGTGGGATTGAACGAAACCTGGGAGTTTGAAGCCAGAGATTTTAAAAACTTCAAGTCCGCAGATGAATGGGCAGCCATTATTGAGCAGGCGGGATTTAAAGATGCCGGTAAACGAATACTACAAGATAAAGATCCATCCGATAATACCTTAATGTTGTTTACCAAAATATAGGCATGAAAAGGCTAAGGATACTGACATTAATTGCGCTGCTACTGGCTATCATAACTTTTGTTGTTAAAAACAGGGAGCCATCCACTGTGCCTTCCGGGAAGGGTTTGTTGGTGGATAAAGCCTGGCTGTCAATTAATAAGAACCCGCTAACACCTCAGGCAGCCGTACGTCCGCCTGATCAAACTTTTCTGACCTACCCCGAATGGTTCCTGGTGTTTAGTCCGGCTGAGCAGGCAGATTACTTTAAAACCCATACTTCAACCACCTTTCCATACCTGAAACATGTTGACCAGATGTGGGGTGGTTACGGTGTAATGTACGATCAGATTAAAGGCAATTTCCCTTTCAATACCGGCTACCATGTGATGATATGGGTAATAGCCGGCAGCACAACCGTTGAGTACGGTATCAAATCATTTTACGAGACCGTTGTTGGCCGGGTGACCGACATCAGCCCCAACGAAGAAATGACCGCCGAAGATAAGTTTAACGCCGACTATGAATACAGCTATGTGAAATTTATTGAGGCGTTGCCATGGTACGAGTATGATTTTAACCATCAGCTTAAAATGTTGTGGAGCAGTACCTCTTTCTCCGGTCCGCATTTGCTGCGTAAACTGGAGAGGCGCTATTATCTAACCACCGAACTATTGGTTAAAAGCGGCTATGGCTGGCTGATTGGCCTCGGCACCAAATCGGCTTATGAAACAGCCTCGTTGCAAACAGCAGTAGTGATGGATAGGCTACCCACAGGGTTGGATACAACCGGATTTGTGCATAATATAAAAGTATTGCCAAACGGTATGGTGCTGGCTAATTTACCCCGTTATGCTGAATTTAATACAGGGGTTAGTAAGCTGGCAAACAATGGTGTTGGTTTTACTGAGATTGCCGGAAATAAAAGTGCCATTATGCTTACTGTTTTAACTGACAGGCCTTTAAATGTTACCGATAATTATAAAATACTATTTACTCAGCCAATCTTTACCAAGCCGGGCTTAAGCAGGGTTGCTTTAGTGACAATGGTGGAAAACCTTAGCTCGCTTGTAAGAACACTTAAACTAAAAGGAGTGACGATAGAGCATATTTATGATTATTAATTAATTCTTTCTACAACTTATGAAAGTTAACCTACTTATTTTATTAATAGTATTTAGCCTCGAAAGTTGTTTAGGCCGAACTGATAAAAAGCTAATCAGTAACTGGAATACGCATCCAATTCCTACTAATCCGGACAGCCTCAGAAAATATGGTTTCTCTTTTCACGAATGGGCTGTCTATAAGAAAAACGATTCTGTTTTTGTGGTAGATAAGAAAGAACTTCCATCTCCTCAATTACCTTTTCAAATTAAAGTTAAAAAAGCTGATAGTCGTGACTTTGGGGGAAGGGCTTCAATCTTGAAAGTAGAAGATGGTTATTTAGTAGGTTTTTACAGAGGTGAATGGGGTGGTGCTCTATACTGGGTTTCAAGTGATGGTAAGAATTATTATAAAATATCAAATCATGCGATAGTGCAGTTTATTAATAGAGGAGGCAAACAATACGCCATTGAAGGGCTTGCACACTTAGGAACCTCGGAAGGAAGCATTATTGAAATCTACAAACCAAATGATAAATGGGCTGTAAGAGAACACTTAAAACTACCAACAGCACCAAAAGCTATCGCATTAGATCATCAGGATAACTTTATCATTATTACTTCTAAAAGTTTGTTAAAAGTAGGTCGAAATGCACAAATATTTTTTTTAGTAGATAAAGGATTATGGTACGCGGCTCTTTATCCCAATTCGATGGTTATCAGAAATAATAATATTTACGCAGGCATGCGCGCGGGAGTTTATCATTACGATCTGGGTACAGGGAAGGATTCCTGGTTGTTGCCATATTAGTATTTATGATTCCAAGCTTGACAAAATTGAAAAGATCAAACATTACTCCCCTCAAGGTCCTTTCCATATTGGCCATCTGTTTAGGCTTTGCAATAATTTACTTAACTGGTGGGTTTGGACTGGGAATAGGGATATTGATGATGATAAGTTCAATATTACTTTATCTCATTAATTATTTTGCTTCCAAGACTAAACATTTTAAACTAATACAGATGGGAGTATCAACAGTATATATTTTTACTGTTTCTTATTGTGCTTTGAAATGGCAGGAACATACAACTTTTATCTTCTCTAAAGCATCCAGGGGCGCAGCAGGGATAGTTTTCGGAATTCAAGGTTACCCTGCGCTGCCTCCCGCTTTTCTATGGGCTAAAACTGTTACCATCCCGGATAGCGGTATTGTCATCACGTCTACAAAAGAGGAAGAGATGCCAACCTGGCAACGATACCGGTACTCCGATAGATCTGCAGTTGAGCCGAATGACATTGAATGGAACCCAAACTTTCAATATCCCTGCATTAAAAGCAAGGGAATAGTAAAGGCATGGTTATTTAGCAAAAGGGGGCAATCCGATTCATTAGCGCAGAAGCGTATAGTAGAAATTGTGAACAAAATTGATGAAGGCAAATTGAAAACCCTTTATACGTCTTCAGGAGTGTCAATTGTAATAGCTAATGAGGGAGCCTATCTAACTCTTCAAGGTGCCGGACTTGCTTACCTGCCCGATGCTGTCAGCACATTACCAATTAATACAATTTACCTCGCACAGAATAAATTTACAACAATACCCCAACAGCTTTATAAAATTAAATCACTTCATAGTGTTTATTTGGGTGCAAACCCCATAAAGTCACTTCCTAATGATTTGTATAAAATGCGAGGGCTAAAAAGCCTGCTGGTAGGAAAAACGGAAATCCGCGAAATTAAAACTGATCTTTCAAACCTTGATAGTTTAGAGTACCTTGATATTTCTGGCAATAAATTGTCAATGTTTCCTGAAAAAATCAAGACTGTTCCTCACCTAAAATGGCTTTCAATTGAAGAAAATGAGTTTAAAGATTTGGGCTTCGTAGATAATAAATTAAGTGGGCTTCAAACATTACAGGTCTATAGCAATAAGATTAAACGCATCTCTGATAATATTCGCTATCTGTCAAATCTTAGAGAATTACTAATTTTTGATAACCAAATAGATAGTATCCCTAACTGTATAGGTTCGTTGGTTAATCTCGAAAAACTTGAAATTTGGAATAACCCACTTCGTTATATTTCTCCTGAAATCAAAAAATTAACAAAATTAAAAGAGATAAGATTGGATGACAATTACTTATCAAAAGAAGACAAGAAACAGTTAAAGCAGTGGTTGCCGCATTGTGATATTCACTTTCAAACCAGATAATTGATTAATATACTGGTGCCGTGTCGCCAGTGTCAATAGGATCAGCCGACGGTTAGTTTATTAACGAAACGGATGACAAGATACTTTCCTCTGGGACAACAACGTTTTGGCCAAAAACCTTACAAGTCTACTTTTCACGCAGATTGGGACCGGACATATCAATAAAACTTACGGAAAGTGTTGTACCGGCGTAGCACCCATAAAAAAACAGGCTTTTAGAAAAAAATCTAAAAGCCTGGTAATCGATATGTGGAGAATATCAGAGGATTCAAAGCTTCTAAAACAACAGCCAAACGCCGTTTTGAGGCTTTTATTAAACCTTATCATTTATAAAAACATCGATTTTTTACCTTTTTTCACGAAAAAACCCGGTTACTTTTGCCGCGTGTTTTAAATTACTGCCCTGATGGTTTTAACCGGATTACCACGCTCCAGGGCATTATGCTCCTGCCATTGGCTTTGCTGTTGCTCTATTAATTGTTCTGTTTGCCAGATCAGTATTTTGGCTTCCAGCCGGGCTAAACAAAGCTTCTTGTTTTCGAGCTGCGACCGGCTATCCATTGCCATAACTTGCAGCCCCGATGGTAAATGTGTTCCCCGAACCGCGGTTTCCACCTTGTTTACATTTTGACCGCCTGGCCCCGACGAACGACAGGTTTCCAGCTTTACATCTTTAGGGTTCCATTGCATCAGTTCTTTTACGTCAAAAACAGATACGCCTACAAACCAGTTTTTACGTTTATGGTATTTTCGATACGGACTTTGCGCTATCCATTGTATAGTGCCGGTCCATTCTTTTACAAAGGCATCCAGGTTATTACCTGTAGCCATCATCGTAGCGGATAGTAAAGTGCCGTTTAACCCGCCGGCTTTGTTTTCCAGTACTTCAAGCTGAATGCCTTGCTGTTTGGCTTGCTTCAACATCAGGTTTTGTACGCGGGCTACAACCCGGCAGCATTCTGCCGGGCCTTTGCCTGAAGTGATTTGTATCATCATCTTTTTCATCACTACTCCTTATTCATTCGAACGATACGTGGATAAAACTTGCCCTGGATATCAACCAGGTCGCTTTGCACCGCCATTACGGCCTCGATATCCTTATAAACTAAGGGGTTCTCTTCAACGGTACCGCCAATTAAGGTTACACCTGCATTGGTCAGCAACTTTTTCATGGCCGAAACCGTCATGCTGTCCTTAGCCTTTTGCCTGCTCATGGCCCGGCCGGCACCGTGCGATGCAGAATATAAAGCATCATTTGCGCCTTTGCCCGATACCAGGTAAGCCGGCGTGGTCATGCTGCCGGGGATAATACCCAGCTCGCCTTGATGCGCCGGTGTCGCGCCTTTGCGATGGATAATAACCTCCTGGCCGTCAGCCAATCGATCTTTCCAGGCAAAGTTGTGGTGGTTCTCTACCACGTGCAAAGCTTTCAAGCCTAAAGCCTTTAAAAGGTTAGCGTGTATGCGCTCATGACAAGCTTTGGCATAATCTCCGGCGAGGGTCATGGTTAACCAATATTCCTGGCCCGCCTCGCTGTCCATATCCAACCAGGCCAGTTGCTGTGCGTGGCGCGGAAGTTTGCAGGTATTCATGGCTATCTGCGTGTACTGCCTTGCTATTGCCGAACCTAAACCCCGGCTGCCTGAATGTGTTAACAAGGCCGTGTACTTTTTAGCGGGTAAACCTAAAGCGTTATCAGCCAAAAGTTCAATCTCGCCAAACTCCACAAAGTGGTTTCCGTTGCCCGATGTGCCTAATTGCCTTACCGCCTTACTCCGCAGCGGTTTCAAAAATGGGATCTCATCAAATACCCTGCTATCCAGCACTTCATGCTCCTGCCTTACCTCCAGGCCCCCTTCCATACCAAAATGAGTATGATTTTTTAAGGCTTGTTTAATTTGATATTCGAACCGTTTTAGAAAACCATCGCTCTCATCAATAATCGACAACGCCATGCGGCAGCCAATATCCATACCTACAGCATAGGGAATTACCGCGTTGTTTGCAGCGAGTACGCCACCAATAGGCAAACCAAAACCCATATGCGCGTCAGGCATTAACGCACCTTGAACGCTTACAGGCAGCATATTAGCCAGCTCCATTTGTTTTTTGGCCGATTGCTCAATACCCTTGCCTCCGTAAGTTTTGCAGTACACCGGTTCATCACGCAGTGCAAACGTTTTAAAGGATGGTGCGTCCGTTTTGCCAATTACCTTTTCGGCTATCTTGCTTGTTAACTCATCATCCAGAAATGCTTCCGGATCGTTCTTAATATTCAACAACAGGTCCAGTAGCTGCTGCTTACTATGGTGCTTGAAATTTTTAGAGGTTATACCAATAACCAGGCTTCGCAGCTGATCATTATGATAACCTATTTTACTTAAATCTTTTGTTCTTAAATTGCCCATGTGGGTTATGTTTCTAATTCCAGGTAGGCTTCTT
Source organism: Mucilaginibacter sp. 3215 (assembly GCF_050433785.1). Lineage (NCBI taxonomy): Bacteria > Pseudomonadati > Bacteroidota > Sphingobacteriia > Sphingobacteriales > Sphingobacteriaceae > Mucilaginibacter > Mucilaginibacter sp. 3215. The sequence continues at coordinate 243,946 of NZ_JBNPWO010000005.1, read as the reverse complement.
TACAGGCATACCTGGGTGTGTTTTTAAATTTGTTAATGTATTTTGGCCGGTCGTTAAACTCATTTTTCCAGCGATAGCTCCGGCCACGGGTTAACAGGTTAATGCGCGGCCATAAGTGGTTGTTATCAATGTGTTCGTCTATCCACGCTAATTCCCTTTCAATATCCGCATCGATCATTTTAGTATGCGTAACCATATGTGGTACCACCTTCAGCACATATCGCCAGGGTTCGGCAAACACGTATTTCACCTCGGTACGGTAGGTTTTAGCATCAAAAGTTTCAACACGGGTAAAGCAAACCTTTTCCTGTTCGGTTAAATTGATCTTGTTGATATCCCAGCTATGCTGCGACAATTCACGCAGCATTTGCGGTTTTGCCTGGTACACATAACGTTGTTTGCGTCGTTTTTTCCGTTTGAAGGATTTGTCCTGATGATATTCAACCGTGTTAATTTTCATTAGCAAGGCTTCATAACAGTCCTTCCCCGGGTTATGCTTCTGGTCATCCCGCAACACAAAAAAACGTTTCCAGCCACGTTGATACGGGTGTTCAAGCGCAACCATAGGCAAAAGCCTTCTTTGCTCCCTTAGTTCATCGCGCCGTTTGTCCAGCTGTATCAGTTGTTTATCCCGACCGGTTTTAACGAGCCGCCTTTTGCGCCGTGCCGATTTGATACAGCGCGGCCATTCATGTGTGTTCATCACACTTTCATTTAATTTTCCTGAATTTGATTTTTGATCTCAGTTCGTCCTTGAGTAAGGATATACCCTTGTTAGAGCGCTCAAAAAATCCTGTGAATTTGGGGGCAGGCAAAATAATGCACAGGTTACTGACGCAAAAGTTTAATTATTTAATAAAATACAGGGTTTGCCTGCCTGATCAGGCAATGAGCGAAAGGGGCGATATGTAGATTTGCTCTGTCATGATTCCTTGATATTTAAAAGATTAACAAATCAGGAATTGGATACAAAGATAGAATTTAATTCGAAATATCAAGAGGCGGCTATTTAGTTTGCAGGTTTGGGCCGCAACGTAGCTACAATTTCCATCGCCAGCGCTTGCTGTTTATGATTTAAACTGCGCATATCTATTACCATAGAAAAGCACTGGCTTCATCAATATTTGACAAAGCCAGTGCAGCCTGTTTAGTTGTTTGTTGTTTAACGGGAGAAGGTCAGTGTGCCAAAGCCTAATTGATCATAGCCGCCACTATTACCTCCGTAATCGCCGCCACCTCCTTCGGGGCGTACTTTAGTTGCAAATTGGGTAGTATAGGTGGCTGTTTTTCCCTTTACTTTAACATAATAGTTATAAACAAGTTCCCAACCCGGGCGAACATTGCCCCGGCCTCCGCTTGAAATAACGGTTTGGTTTGAATTTTCACAGTTATTATAAGTTGTATATGGGACAGTGTTGGTTGTATTGATGTTGTAAGCCGCGATATATTCGCTTACCCCCAAAAGCGGCGGGTTAACGTGGTTCCAGGGATTATAGTCGAAAAAGTTTTGGCCCTGGTTGTATAACATCTCGCAAAAAGTGCCAAAGAGCGGAACTTCCATCGTGGCATGTCCCTGGTCTCTTCCGGCTTCCTGCGCCTGGTCCATTCCGTTGGGATAGGTAGCGGTGGTTACACGCCCTATATACGCGGTACCAACACCACTGTGCTGGTAATAATTTATAGCGTAATTAACTTTACTGATATCATCACAAAGAATGCCAATGGCCAGCACGGTACAAAGGTTTGACATATCCCAATTTAACCAGTAATGTGTTCCGCAGGTATTGTTATGCCTCGCCAGGAAATCGCTTGATACGGGATAATACACATTAAGCATAAAGTTTTTAAAAGCGGTAAAATCGGATGCCGACCAGCCACTGTAGCTACGCATAATTTCGGCCGCGTTGGCCCATTGGTAACCCTGCAGGCCGGCTGCAAGCTGTTTGTTACTATCGCCGTCAATCAGTTTGCATTTTGCGGCCCACGCGTTCATAATAGCCACGGCATTATTCCCGCAGGCGGTATCGCCCTTAATTTTCCAGCGTAATGCATTTTGATAAGCCGCGGCCGCGTCCTGGCAAGCCAGTATATAATTCTCGCCCTTTCCGCTTGCCGCCTTCCCGCGCACAATAGTATCTACCGGCCTGGGAACATACGTAGCAGATGAATGGCCGTTAGCGACGAGCTTGTTCCAGCCGTCGAGCCAGGGTTGCGCCCCGGCATTCACTTTGGCCGTCATCCGGGCAAAATCCGCTGCCGAATGCAGCATTCCCGGGTGAACAATGGTTGTTACGCTGCCTAACGAATATGACGTTAAATTTTTGCCTGCTACACTGTCTTTACCGCCGGTTGTTACGCTCTGAACAGATACCGGTTTGCTGCACCCGCAAAGCGAGGCTATGACACAAATAGCCAATTGAATTGATTTACTTTTCATTTTGTAGATATAATTAATTTAGTGAGCAATATTTTAGCTTATAGTCTGAGCAAAACTCCATTATAAGACAATAAAGCAAATTGTTTATACTCTCCAGAAAGTAATATTAATCAAAAATTAAATTTTAAATCGAATTGGTGGTAAATTAGTGGGTTCATATTCCTGTGTTTATAGGTAATAAGGGAGGGCACCGGTTAAAAAACAGCTAAGTTTTTTCAAAGACAGGCATGGCAGGCCAAATAAAACAGCCGATAATTGCTTTGCACCATATAGCCCTGCATCATGCAGGTAAACTTGCCGCAGGTTTATGGGGCAATTTCCTGCCAGCTAAAAACGGTACCATCTTTTTTGCCGGGCAGGGTTCCGGGCCAGTCGGCCCCGTATAATTCACCGGTATGAGGGTTCAGGCCCACAAAACGGTTGGTATGTAATGAGAGCAGCATGCACTGGCCCCGCAGCATATCCTGCCACAGCAGCAGGCTGGCGGCAGTATCCTTCTGGGTGAGCCGAACATCGGCCGCCATACCCTGGCCGGTAATGGTTACAAAGCCGGTACCGTTCATGGCCTGCAGCACAACGCGGCCATTTCCCCTGTCAATCACCCTGAAATTGCAGCCCGCGTCTTTTTCGTTGGTCCGGTAACTCCGTCCGGGGACGAGCATGCCGTGGGGATCGGCCCGTACCATGCGGCCGTCAGCCAGGTTGGTTAGTGTAATTGTTTTTCCGATGGGCAGGTTTTTGGATCGGTCAGCCAGGGGCTCCTTCAGTTCAAATTTACTGAATGCGGCATAGCCGCCTTCTTTATTTTGGGTATTGTAGGCAAACAGCGCAAAACGGGTACCCTGGAATGTTTTTAACTGGTACGGCAGGCGAATGGTATCGCCAAGGCTTTCAAACCGCGTTCCGTTAGTGCTGTAGCTCAACCGGGCAATATCGTTATCAAAATCGCCGAAGGCCCGTAGGCTCACCCGCGGCGATTGTAGCGGCTTATCAATAGTTTGATGCTTATACTGGTCAAAAAAGCGCAGCGTATACCGGTTACCCTCACGCAGCACGGCCACCCAAGCGTAAGGGATGTTCATCAGGCCTAAACCGGCGATATCTCCTTCCCTCAGGCGCGAGGCATCCAGGATTACTGTAGCTTCGCTCTCGGGGCCTACGCAGCGTTGGGTAAGTGTGTTGTGTGCCCATAAAAAATCTTTGGCGGGAAGGGTGCGCAGCTGTAGTTCGCCGGCTTTAAGTTTCCAGTGAGTGTTGATGGGGTTATGGTTCCATTGCCAGGCGGATACCAGCCGTCCCGATTTAAAATCGTCGCTCCGCACGTAAGGGGCATGCGGTGCCGATGTGTTGTTAGGCTTAAACCAGGTTTTGGGCGAGCGGCCCAGGTTGCCCGCCAGGCCAAAGTAAGGCCAGCCATCCTGCCAGGTAACAGGCGAGAGGAACGTAGTACGGCCCACCGACCTGAAGTCCATCATCGAAAAGCCCCACCACTGGCCGTTTGGCATATCCACAATACCGCCCTGGTGCATGGGTACTGAGGCTAACAGCTGGTCATTACGCTTAACCATGGTCACGTTTTCGGTGGGGGAAGGTACAGGCGTACCCTGGCCCATATTGTTGGTAAACCAGCCCAGCGAGGTGCCCAGGGTCTCTTTGGCGCTTATCACCGTAGTTTCGTAAGGGCCGTAGATATTGGCAGACCGGGCGCACTGCAAACGGCCGCCATCGGCATTGGTGATGTAGTACTTGCCGTTGATTTTATAAAAATGGTTGCCTTCGCCCATGGCCTCGTTTCTGGCGATGAGCAGCCTGTCGGTATTAGGTTCAAAGCCGCTAAGGTCGGGCTTGAGTTCAACCATCCTGATTTCGCTTTGCCCGTAAACGATGTAGATCCTGTTGTTTTCGAACAGTACCGAAAGGTCATAAACAGGCTTTTTAAGGTCATATTGTTTCCAGGGGCCGGCCGCGCTTTTAGCGGTAAATACCTGCAGGCCGTGCCGGTTTATGTTGGAGAAAATATAAAATGTACCGTTGTGGTACCTGATACAGGGCGCCCAGATCCCCTGCCCATAAGCTTCTTTACCGTTGCGCAGGTTAAAATCATCGCTGTCGTCAAAACGCGGAAGTGCGTAACTCACCAGCCGCCAGTTCACCAAATCGGTAGAGTGCAGCACCGGCAGGCCCGGTACGCTATGCATGGTGGTACCTGTGATGTAGAAATCGTTATTTACCCGGATCAGGTCGGGATCTGAAAATTCGTCGTAGAACAACGGGTTGGTGTAGGTGCCGTTACCATTGTCGGCCGTCCAGGATTGCGCGGCGGCCGGAGCCGTGGTCAATATACTGTAAACGAGTAATAATTGCAGTGCGGATATTAAGCGGATCATCGGGTTGGTACGGATTATGCATGTTATAGGGTCAGTCAGTCTGCACCCTGCTTAGAGCTGTTGTTAATGGGAATATTGATAGTGCAGGTAATCAACATCAATAAAACCGGCATCTTGCAGGTCGTTAAAACTGTAAATGGCCAGCCTGTCGCCCCTGTATGATCCCCATCTTAACTGATAGGTTTCGCCAATGGGTTTAAAATTCCTGCCATCCGTGCTGTAAGTAAAATTACTTTTGCCATCCAGGCCCCACACTGTGCGTAACCAAATGCTATTGCCCTTGATGATGGGGCCGTCGGTTACGGCATTTTCAGTAAAAAACTGCAACTGTTTACCCCGGTTGGTTTGCACTACACCAGCCGCCGCATAATGGGGCGCACCAAAGTGCGATAGCCCGGCGCGCTGGCCGTTAGCCATACCGCTCAGGTCAATTTTAACGGTGGCCGCGTTGGCGTTGGTGCGGTAGCAGCGCTGGGTTATGGTGTTGCCGGCATACAGCAAATCGTTTTTGAGCGGTTTGAAGGCGTGCAGCCTGAGCCAGCCTTTTCGTTGGGTTAAGGACCATTTGCCGGCGCGGGGCTGGTAGTTCCATTCCCACTGTGGTCCGGGCGTGTTGCCGGTAAACTCATCCGAGCTTTGCGGAACATCCCGGCCGGTGCCGGTTACGGGCATGGGGGCCTGCCACACCATTTCGCCAAGGCCCGCTGCATTAGGCTGGCCAATGATAGGCCAGCCATTAGTCCAGGTTACAGGTAACAGGCTCAATATCCGGCCCGACCAATCGCCCGAGCCATGATGGGTCAAAAAGTACCACTTACCGTCAGTCGTCTGCACTAATCCGCCCTGGTTGGGTTCGTTAAATTGCGGCTGACCTTCGCTCAATTGCTGCGGGCCTTCGTAAGGGCCCCGGATATCTTTGGCCCGCTCCATCATAAGCACCCTTACGTTGTTGCGCACCTCGCTGAAAAGGTGGTAATAATAGCCATTAATTTTGTACAGCTTGTTTGCCTCGCTGCCCTGCGACTGGTAGATCACCTTGTCGCTTTCCCGGTCAATCACCGAGCCATCGGCCGACATTTTAAACAGGTGGATTTTATAGTTATCGGCAAACCTGGTGCCTATTAGGTAGCCCTGGCCGTCATCATCCCAAAACGGGCAGCAGTCGTCCCAGCCTTTTTCGCTCAATACATGTTTCAAAGGTGCCCAGGGGCCTTCGGGCCGTGTAGCCGAACTCATAAAATAACCCTCGTCCGGATCTCCGAAGTAGATCCAGAAACGGTTGTTGTGATAGCGTATGGCACCCGCCCAGATCCCACGGCCATAACGGTCCATCCTGGTGTAATTCATAGCCGGCGAAATCACCGAAATATCGTTGACGGCGTGCCCCAGGATGCGCCAGTTCACCAGGTCCTTAGAGTGCAGGATCACAAAACCAGGCGAATATTGAAACGTAGAGGATACGGCATAATAGTCAGCACCCACCCGGATGCAATCTACATCGCTGTAATCACCAGGTAAGACAGGGTTACGGTAAGTACCGTCGGGTTGGTCGCCCCAGTGAGTCCAGCTGCCCCATAGCGGGGCTGCTTGTTTAGGCTGGCAACTGGCTTTATTAAAACAAAGCAGGGCTGAAACAAGGCCAGCAATAATTATTTGGCGAATCATAATGGACAATTATAAGTAGTTGATATATGAAATTAAGACTAGAGTATACCAAGTTGGCAAAGCCTCCTTGATAATAAAAAAATGAACTATTGCATACCGAAATGTTATTAAGCAATAGCTCCATCTATTTTAAACACATATGCAGTATCGCCGGGAATATTTTGCGTCAGATTTATTTTCAAGCCTTCAGCGGTTTGCTCAAAATCCAGCGGGGCATCATTGCCCAGCAAACTCACACGCTGCACTTTAGGTACATTGTTAAGCGCCAGTTTTTTAATAATAGCAGGGTTATTATCAGGCCAGCCTAGCATGGTAGCATATAGAACTTTGTCCTTTTTGACAAACCTAAAATCTGCTGCGCTGAAAGGTTTGCCCTTTCCCTCATTAAAGCCTTGCATGTTCAGTGGCGCTGCATCTTCAATAGCCGGGCCTTCACCAAAGGTGGTCCATGGGCGGGTGTTGTAAATACTCTCGCTGTTGATACTCATCCAGTCGGTAATGCCTTCTACCACGGCGCGTTCTTTAGCATCAATTGTGCCGTTGCCGCGCACCGGAACGTTCAACATAAGGTTGCCATTTTTACTCACTACATCAACCAATGTATGTATGACCGTTTTAGCAGTTTTATAGCCGTTGTTATCGTACAAAGAGCGTTCGTAATGCCAGTTGCCCAGACAGGTATCTGTTTGCCAGGGTTCGGGCTCTATGCTGTTGCTCTGGCCCCGCTCTATATCCCAGGCCATACATTTGCGCTGCTGCTCATTCAGCATTTTTCCAAACAGAACAGCTTCAAGCTTACCGTGGCGTTTGATATTGGTGTTATACATGTGAGCGGCTATGCGAAGCCCGGCATCACTTATTGGCCATAATGGCAACACGGTATCGTCAAAATAGATAACGTCAGGGCCATATTTATCGAGCAACTCGATGGTACGCCGATAGAACTTTTCACAATATGCATTGGACGGCATTGATACGCCATTACCCCAGGTCCACTGTTTATGGATTATGCCGTTATCCTGGCTATTTTCGCTCAGGGGATGATTTTGCGCATACAACTCCTGCGGGTCTTCACCATCCCACCACTTGTCTTTGCCGTCGGCTTTAGTGAGGCTGCCATCGTATGACACTCCGGCCAGCGGGCCGGCCTTGTCGGCACGACGGGCGGTTTCCATCCAGCTCCAAGCATGGGCGGCGTGCACGCTCACGCCGAACCGCAGTCCGTTATTTTTTGCCGCCTTGGCCCATCCGGCGATAATATCTTTTTTGGGGCCCATACGGGCAGAGTTCCATGGTTGATGTTTGCTGTCCCACATGTCAAAATTATCATGGTGATTGGCCATCGCCATAAAATATTTGGCGCCTGCTTTCTTATAAAGCCCCACCAGTTCTTCAGGGTCCCACTGGTCTGCCTTCCATTCATTGATGACATCTTTGAATCCAAATTTTGACGGATGACCATACTTCTGCAGATGGTATTTATTTTTCCGTCCGCCCTCCATATACATTTCCCGTGCATACCAATCACCCTGTTCGGGCTGGCACTGTGGCCCCCAGTGTGCCCACATCCCAAATTTGGCATCGCGGAACCACTCAGGCACCCGGTATTGTGCCAGCGAATCCCAGGTCGGCTTAAACGGACCTGCAGCGTACGGCGCTTTCAACAACCGGCCTGCATAACTTTTGGAAAGGTAGAACGACGACAGCCCTAACGCCATACCTTTAAGTACATTTCTTCTGTTCATTTGATATTCAGATATGTTACAGCGTTAAGACAGCATACTTATTTGTATGCGGGCTAATAACTGAAGTTTAATTTTTATAATTGGCTTGGCAACCTGTGTTGTACGTGAGACATAACGGGTGATCAATAGTTCCTGATTGTTGCGTAAACACCATACGATTGCTGGCTGATGTCGCTTAACGGGCGCAAAACAAATGTCTTTTCTTCGTTCCTCAACCGGAAAGCATTGCCACCCGCGGCAGTTATGTTTTTTAAGATGTCGTCCCTGTGTCCCTTCAGGATAAATTCGGAATCCGTTTCAGCCGCCAGCATAAGCGGGCCATAAAAAATAGCAAAAACGTTTTCATCATCGGGCATTGGCTTCAGGTAAAAATCGTAATGGAATACCAGTCTGATCTTGTCGTTGGTCTTCCATTCCCGCTGCAATGACAGATAAGAACCCGGCGCAGCATTCACCGTTTGCTTCTGATCATTGATGTACACTTCAAATTTTTTTGACCAGTCGGGTATCAGCAGCTTAACGGTAAGCCTGGCTTTTTTCACTTCTTTGAAAGTAAATTCTGCAGCCGGGTCCGCCGGGAAGTTTCCGCTTTGTTCTAAAACAAGTGATCTGGCTTTCCAGTTCAACCGGGAGGGGATATACAAATTTACCCATAAGGTGGAATCGTTGTGGTAATAGATACCGCTGTTCAAGGCTGCGAATGCTTCAACGGATGAGCCGTTACAGCATCGGAAGTCATCGTTTTGCAGAAACTTTTTTGTTTGCGGGGAGCCTAAAGGTAAATGATAAACAACTGTGCCGTTTTGGGCATTTTGAATGGCCATGGTTGAATTGTAAAAGGTATTCATGTAAGCATCCGCGTATTTGGCATCGCCGCTCCAGGAAAACAGCATCGCTGTGAGTTTTTGCGTATTGTGTGATACGCACGACTCGGCGATCTCCTTCGTCATCGTGTTGCTGAGGTGGTCAGGTACGCCCCAGTGTTCAGAGGTTAGCGATGTTGGTGTAACTACGTTCGGGCGCGGGCCGCTGCTTGACCCGTTAGCGTAGGCATGATGAGCGGTCAGCAGATCCCAAAAATTTTGCGCGGCATGCTGATACAGCGTATCTCCGGTAATGATATAGCGTTGCGCAAACCCGTTCACCAGTACGATATGGGTGTTTGCATGAAGACCTGAAAGGATATCCTGGTTGTTTGCCAATGGTTTGAGAAACCAGTCCCTGTCAAAAACCCTGGCCAGAGCCAGGTGCCTGGAGTTATGGGACACCTCGTAAAGCTTATACAATACATCGTTCATACCGCCCGCCTCATTAGACGGATTGGCCTCCGGGGTATAAAGCATTTTGTCAATGGCCTCCGGGCTGAGCTTACTCATTCTTCGGTCAACGTAGGCAGCCATGTCATTCACCATCATGTAGGCTTTCCGGTTGCCCGTGCGGACGTAAACGTCCAGTAGCCCCTGCATAATTTTATGGAGGGTATAATAGGGCGCCCATACGCCTCCGTACTTTTGCTCAAGCGTGTCAAAATCTTTTTCCGGGAACGCGCTCAGGTAGCCATTGCCAAAAGCCTGCTGGCATTTATACAATTCGTTAACCATGTAACTGAGCCGGCGCATTGCTGCCGTATCCTTATCCCTTTCTGCCAGCATCGCAACGGCAGATAAGTAGTGCCCTGTGAAATGTCCCCGGAGGCCAACCCCGGGGGCTTCCCACCCTGATAATGGTTTGGCTGTTGACGGCAGCCCGGCATTTACCCGGAAGTTATGCAGCAGCCTGTCGGGATCAAGAGACAGCAGGTATGCTGTGTTTAACGCTTCCCGTTGTTTTACCCGGGACGGTTTTAATACGACCGCTTCATCCGGGAATGGCGAAATCTTAGTGCTTGCAAGCGGGTAAGTATCGCTCTGGCCGTATGCAAGGCGACCTATTGAACATAGTATAAAAAAAATCAGGGAAAGCTTAGTTTTCATTTTTCCGGTTTAAAATTCTGTAACGTCATAACCAGTTTAAATAAAGTTTATAATTGCACCTCAGTTGCCCCGGCTTATCAAGTCCTGTAAAAATCCGGGCTTTTCGACCGCAGGCACACCAAAATTGATGGTGCAACCAGCAGATATGATCACGGGTTTGTTTGCTCAGGCTAAATGGTTAACGAATTTATAGGTATCAAAAAGAATATTGTTGTTCCAAATAGACTTTTTGTTATATAAACCCGACCTGACGATGTCAGCATTTCCGGTTATACTAATATTTTTTAAAAGGTTATTCTAACCTAACCTGATCAAACCTGACCGTTGTAGATACCGCTTCAAGCCCTGAAAAAACGATTATGCCGGCTTCTGTCAGCGATAGGTTTCGCGCAACAGTCCCGATCAGTTGCCACTCTTTGCCATCCGCGGAATAAAATGCGTTCACCTGGTTTTGCTCCTGAACTAACTTTAGCCAGCAACTGCCCGTCATGCGGTTAAAAGATACTACAGGTTCTTTTATATCGAGCGTCGCTCCTGCCTGTGTTAAACTATCGCCCGGATGAAGCCGTGCCGTACAGGTTACTACCCATTTTGGAGCCTCAAGTTGTTGCGAAACTTCCGGAGAGATCAGCAAATTTACCCCGGTCCCCTTTCCCCTTGCAGACTGCCGGAACGAAATGCCGAAGCCGGTGAACTGCGAAGTCAACTGCGGCTGATAATGAACGGCGAGCGTTTGATAAGGCGCTAATTTGTGATGGACGTAGGTAGCCCGCTCTTCGTTTCCGGTAAATCCCATGCCGGTACCTTCAACAGTAAAACCAGAATCCAATGACCGTGCTTGTCCTTTTTTTGATTTGGGGTCGAGATCGGTAACCGACCATCCTGCGGGCAATCCCGCTGTAACAGCAGCAGGATAGGCGTCCATACTTTTGCCTTTATTATTCACCGCCGATACCGTATACACATACTTGTGCCCCGAGGCTACGTTTTTATCCTGAAACTGTGCATTAGTAACCCTGGTGGAAATTATTTTAAACGTTCCTTTCCCATTGACTGCCCTTTTAACCTGATAAAAAGTGGCTCCCCGTACCGGTACCCACGTCAATTGAATGGACCCATTCTCGGGCACGGCCGTCAATCCCGACGGTGGGCACGGTGTAACCATTGTATAAGGATCAATAGTTTGCAGGCTGCGTGAGTACAATAAAGTACCAAAGCCAATATGGTCTGCACCCGGTGTACCCTGCGGTTCCGGTCGTACCTTTTCAGCAGCTTTCTGCGTAAAAGTGGCCGTTTTATTCGCCCGGTGAACATAGTGATTAAATACCTCTTCATAAACCGCACGCAATTTGCCGCGCCCTTCTGTAGCTATCTGAGCATGCAAATATTTTCCGGTCCGGTCCATTGCGGGCAAATAAGGAACATCCTCCCCCAAATTATATTTCGCGGTGTACTCGAAGCCCCTGAGCAGGCGATCATTGAGTATACCATAAAGGTTTAGTCCCTGTTGCCACGCTATCTCGGCGCAATCGGCAAGATGCGCAATACCTAATTGCGTATGTGACTGGTCTCTTCCGCTTTCCTGGCACTGTCCTTCTTCATTAACAATATAATTGGGCAGGCTGCCGTTGCCTTCGCCGTTTTGATAGTAAACAATCGCGCGTTCAAACATTGGCCGGTCATTGCAGAATACTGCTATGGCCATCATTGTTTTTAGTGCAGCTGAATCCCAGTTGCCGTTAGCAAAAGGTGCAAAATCTTTAATAACCGGATAAATCACTTCTTTAAAGTGCTTCTCAGCCTGCTTAATTTTGACAGTTGGCCAGTTTGAATTGGTATAGCGCAAAATTTCCGCGGCATTAACCATTTTGAACGGTCCAAGACCGGCCATTAATACGGCGTCACGGCCTGTTATGGATTTTAACGTCGATGCCCAGTCATCAATAATTTGTTTTGCTTTTTCTGCATAACGTTGATCGGCTGTTATGGTCCACATGATGGCATTCTGATAGGCCGCATTGGCGTCAGCATCATAAACACCCTGGCCCACGGTAGGATTTCGGCCAACCATCTCCATTGGCCCCTGCATTTTATAATCAAACTGCGACTGGCGATTATCTTTTAATTCATTATAACCCGTAAAAATAGGCTCAATGCGCATAGCAACGCCATTTTTTATTCTGGCCAGGTCTTCGCGACTTTGAAGCAGCCCCGGATGGACAAACTGTTGTGCTGTTGAAGTTTGAAAGCAAAGCAACAGCGCTGAAGCATTAATAAGATACCTGACAACTGTTTTCATAAACGTGTCTTAAATAATTAAAATTGAATGTTTTTTTTAATTCGCCGAAAATTTAAATCAACCGGCCTGTCGGATATTACAAAAGGCTTGATAATGCGCCAATTGTTCCTAATGTTTATCATTTGTTATATCATTATTAGTGACAAATCGGATGCCTTGCACATGTTCAGCCCGGAAGACATTCACCATATCACCAGGAAAGCACACGGTACAACTCTTAACAGTTTTTTATAAAAAAGGCACATACAGGAAAGACACTTCCTACCTTTTTTTATACTCATTACTATTGCCGCAATGACTTAAAAATGGAACAATAGCCTTGTTTTGATAATTCGGCACCTTTGATCATGTCACCTAAAGTCTAATGACAATATGGATAATCAGCTACTCGATATCTGCAATGAGCGTTATCAATATGGCGGTTTTGCACATTCGTTGTACGATTAGTTACATACAGGACATCCGGGCGAACGCCGTAATCATATTTTTAGGTCTTATATTCATTTGTATACTGATGACTTTCAAATCCATTATTTCCCGTTGCAGTTTAATAGTTGTTTGTTCTTTCTTCTGGTATCATGGCGCTATGGCCCAGTTCAATAAGGTAGAAGATATCAAGCCGGTTCCTTACCCCAGGGATGCAGCAACCCTGGTTAGAACTTATGTCAACCCGGTGCTCGCCGGGGATCATCCGGACCCGACGCTCTTAAAAGTTGGCGATGACTTTTACATGTGCGGCTCCAGTTTTCATTTCGTCCCTAACTTACCAATTCTTCATTCCAAAGACCTGTTGCATTGGGAGCTCATTTCAAGGGTTGTGCCCGCGGATTGGGATGAGTTAAAGTCCGGGGCGCCTGGTGCCGGCATTTGGCAAGGCGCAATAACCTATTTTTATGGCGTTTATCGTATTTATTTTTCAAACAGCGCAGGGGGCGGGCAATACATGTCAAGCGCCACGAAACCGTCGGGGCCATGGTCTGCGCCTGAAAAAGTTAAAACAACCCCGGATACAGGGCCTATCGGCTACGATAATTCTATTTTCGTAGATGACGACGGCACACCTTACATGATCATTAAAGCCAGTCAGACAGCTAATCGCATACAGCAGATCGATCGTTCCGGCCACCTGACAGGCAAATTGATTAACCTGGACTGGATCAATCACGACAAGAAATACAGCTGGGCTGAGGGCCCTGTGATGTGTAAGAGAGACGGCTGGTATTATTACTTCATGGCTGGTGATGTTACAGGCGGGCAGTATGTACTTCGTTCAAGATCACTTACTGCAGATTCAGCGAAATGGGAGAACCTTGGAAAAATATTCGCATTTTCAAAAGATCCGGATAACAGGTTCAAATCAGTCAATCATATGTCGTCTCCATTTCGGTTAAGTGACGGTACCTGGTGGTGTATCGCTCAAAGTTATGATGCGCCCAAAGGGGATGACTGGAGCGGCCAGGGAAGGCAGGACCTGATTTTGCAGGTTCAGTGGACAGCCGACGGCCGTCCGTTTGTTCCTTATCCCTCAGATATGCCCCTTACACGTCCAAATCTTACAAATAACGGCCTGGCCTGGCGCTTACCGAGGTCGGATGAATTTTCAAGTTCAAATTTGTCGTTGTATTGGCATTTTTTCAACAAGAACGCTGCGCAACAGTATTCAGTCACTGACAATAAAGGCTGGCTTAGGCTTAAGCCGAAAATTGGCAGGACCCACATTCTGCAAAAAGAGGCGGGACATTATTATTCGCTCGTTACGCGGGTAAGGCTGAATGCACTGGCATCGGGGCAAGAGGCGGGGATTTACCTTGCTTCCGGCAATGAATCGGTAAACGTGCGTCTTTGTACTGGGTTTGAAGAAGGCAGAAAAATATTCAATTTCGCGATGGGCGGCCAGTCGTTCAGCACAGAAAACAAAATTGGGGAAAGCGCATGGCTGAAACTGGAGCGAAAAGCGCATGAGCTAACCGGTTACTACAGTTCTGATGGTCTGCAATGGCATCAAATCGGTACGGTCATCAATGCAAGTGAACTGGACAAAGCCCAGCCTAATTTTAATTCGTGGGTAGGTACCAGCCTGGGCCTTTTTGCTGAAGGCAGGGAAGCGGATTTCGATCTTTTCGTTTATAAAGACGGTTATTCGGAGCAGCCCTTAGCAGGCGCCAATAATTATTGGGGCGTTACGTTATCTCAGGTTGATGGCGTTATCTTAAACAATGATGCCGGAGGTTGGGTGATGTTGGGCGGAGTGGATATGGGGAGAGGGGCAAACAAAGCAACCAGTATTTCTTTGACCGCCGCGGCGCTTAATAACGGCAGCGTTGAAATATGGATCGATGACCTAAACAAAGACGGCAGGAGAATCGCCGTTATACCAGTTAAAAGTACGGGCTCATTGAATAAATGGTCAGCCATATCTGCAAAGATACCCGCCATTGCCGGTCAGCATGATCTATATGTTAAGATAAAGGGATCTAAGAATGCTTTGGCGATAAGATCATTATTGTTTAAATAAGCTGCCCCTGCCCGAAACTAACTGGTTATAAAGGCAGGCGCTCTCCTTGCTTCCCGATTGCTATCCTTACCTTTTTTATCATTTAAAAATGAAAACCGCAGAAAAAAATGGTACAGCAGTACAAGCAATTGCAAACAAAGGAGTAAACAGAATTTCAAACCGCCCAGGCTTAACAGGAAAGGAAGCCAAAGAAGATGAGAGCACCGGAAGGTATAAGTTTTTCAGCGATGCTACGTTATTTTTAAAGCCAACTGAAAAGCCTCAAATACAAATGCGATTAAAGCATCTCTAATGAGGATTTTCTACTTGGACTATCAGAGCGTAACCGTA
This sequence comes from Mucilaginibacter sp. 3215, assembly GCF_050433785.1. Lineage (NCBI taxonomy): Bacteria > Pseudomonadati > Bacteroidota > Sphingobacteriia > Sphingobacteriales > Sphingobacteriaceae > Mucilaginibacter > Mucilaginibacter sp. 3215. The sequence goes on along the minus strand of NZ_JBNPWO010000005.1, from coordinate 228,595 downwards.
ATTATTTCAGATCCGGAAAACAAGGAGGTTAAAAATCATTTATGTTATATATCCGACTATCTCAACTAATATATTTTGTTCCGATTTTTAATCAAATAGACCATTGCTTCTTTCACTACCTGCACCGGGTTTCTTGGAATAAATCCCAATTCTGTTCTGGACTTTGAAATATCAAAATTTTGTTGAAGTCCTGAAAACATTTTAATGTCTTTGGTAGTGAGCAATGGTGCTTTTCCCGTGATTCTGCTTCCGGTTTCCATCAGCCAGGCAATGGTCAAAAGTATGGGTTTTGGAACGGCGGCTGGCAGTTTTATATTCAGTTCAGGGAAGAGTTCCTGGGCGATTTTGGTAGTTTCTTTTATCGACATACATTTTTCGTTTGCCAGAATGTACCGCTCACCATCCCTGCCTTTTGTTGCAGCCAGATAACAACCTTCGGCAACGTCTTTTACATCAATCCAATTGAGCGTAATGTTGGTTTCAACAGGAATTTGTTTTTTCAAAATCAGGTGGATGATGTTATAGGAAACGTTCAATGGTGCAAATGCTTCACTGCCAATCATTGCGGAAGGCAGTACGGCAACCAGCTCAATGTTACGTTTCTTAGCCAACTCGAACGCCAGTTTTTCACCGTCATTTTTCGAGTTGTAATACATATCCCTGCGGTCGGAATTGTAGCCATAGCTCTCCTTTGTAGGAAGTCTGGAATAATCTAACGCCGCTATGGAACTTACATATACAATCCGTTTTACACCGGCTTCTGCGGCGGCTTCAATCATGTTTTTCGCCCCGGAAAGATTGACGTCATAAATTTCTTTTTTCGGGTTATTTGCCCAAAGTTTGAATGATGCACCTACGGCATAAAAAACATCCACATCCTGCAAGGCGTTAGCCAGGGATTGTTTGTCGGTGATGTCGGCCTGAACCACTTCGCAATTGAGTCCTGCAAAAGATTCCTGGTTTTTAATGTTGCGAACCGAAGCCCGGACAGGAATGCCTTTTTCGATAAGCAATCTCACAAGGTTATTGCCCAGATGTCCGTTTGCACCTGTAACCAATGCCAAATTTTTCTGTGCCATAGTTTTTGATGTTTAAATGATGGTACAAAATTCAAGATTGGCTTTTTAAAGGCACTTCACAAATGTTACTTAATGATTTCCTTTCGTATTCTGCTTAGGCTTTTAGGGTTCATTCCTAAAAAAGATGCGATGTGTTGCAGCGGTACGTTTTGTAAGATCTGCGGATAGTTTTTCATTAATTTGCGATAGCGTTCTTCGGCACTTAGTGTTGCCAGTTCTGTTGAGCGGTTTTCGTTATAGGCAAGTGATTGCTGGAAAACCGAGATGCGGAAATCCCTGAAGACTGTGCTTTGCTGTGTTAGTTGATCCAGATTCGTTTTCGTAATTCTCAATAATTCACATTCCGTTACACATTCCAGACTTTCGTTGGATTTTGTTTGGTTGACAAAGTGGAAGTAGGAAGTAATAAATCCTGGCGGACAATTGATATGTGTGGTTACCTCATCTCCGTTCTCGTTGTAATAAAACAGCCTTACATAGCCAGATACCACGAAATAAAGATACTTCGGAATGCTTCCCTCTTTTTCACAGATGTGGTTTTTGGGGAAAAGTACATACTCAAAAAAGTCTTTGCACAAGGCCTTATCTTCCGGCGTGATTGTTTGGGATAGGAGTGCAAATAACTTTTCATGCATTTTGTAAATTTAGAAATTTTATTAACCGTTATCGGCTTTTTGCCTATCCGTTTTCCAGGATGGTTTTGTCTGTAAGTTTTGAAATGGCATCGTTTATCGTGCTTTAAATGGTTATGCAAAGCAATGCAGATTCGGAATGCCCGAAGATACAGGCAATGGCATCATTTAGATTTTTGGGTAGATGGGTAATGATTTTACTGACGATGGTATTTGTCACTACAGTTATAATTATATGATGAGTGAATACAAAATTGCCATCTATGTCCGGGAAAAAATTGCCATCCTGTCCGGCATAAATAAAGCCGAAAATGGATTTGCTGACTGGAAGATTGCAGTTGATTTCGTATAAATGCGCCAATGAAGTAATATCATTAATGAGCTCGAAATTTTTGGCCCTGTTGTCTGCCAGTAATTTGCCTTTGGGTGGTTTGAAAAAAGCAGTGTCGCCTTTCTTTAATTTTTGCATCCATTCCGAAATGTTAAGCAAATTGATCCTCCTTTACGCTTCATCATATGGCTTATTCTAAATTTATTTTGATTTAAACGGGTCAATCAGGGCAATACTGCCATCTGAACGATGGTAAAGCGGCGTTACCTTAACATTTCTCAGGTGTGTTTTGCCGGAGATTTCCGTGTCGTGGTAAAACAGGTACCATTTTCCTTTAAACTCCACAATAGAATGGTGCGTGGTCCAGCCCTGCACCGGTTTCAAAAATATTCCTTTATAGCGGAAGGGGCCGAATGGCTTATCACTTGTAGCGTATGCCAGGTAATGCGTGTCGCCTGTAGAGTAGGTGAAATAGTATTTGTCTTTAAATTTATGCATCCAGGGCCCTTCAAAAAAACGCCTGTCATGGTCTTTTCCCAGCAGCGGACGCCCGCTCTCGTCCAGGATAATAACATCCTTCACCGGCCCCTCAAATTGCTTCATATCCGAACTTAGCCTGACCACTTTACAGTTGAGCGCCGGGGCATCGTCGTTCTGAAGGTCGGTTTTAGAACCGTTGGGCTGGTATTGGCCCGTGGCCCATTGCTGTAACTGACCTCCCCAGATACCGCCAAAATACATATAACTTTGGCCATCCGAATCTGTATATACCGCCGGATCGATACTAAAACTGCCTTCAATTGGCTGTGGTTCGGCTTTAAAAGGCCCGGCGGGATCTTTGGAAGTAGCGACGCCAATATGGAAAACATCTTGTTTATCCTTCACCGGAAAGTAAAGGTAATACACGCCATTTTTGTAAGCACAATCCGGCGCCCATAGCTGCCTTCCTGCCCAGGGGATATTTTTTATATCGAGGGCTACCCCGTGATCGGTTACAGGCCCGTCGATATGATCGAGCGAAAGGATATGATAATCCCTCATCGCGAAGTGATCGCCGCCGCCGTTGTCGGTTACGGCTGTGTCAATGTCATGAGAAGGGTAAATATAAATTTTACCATTGAAAACATGTGCGGAGGGATCTGCGGTATAAATCGATCTGATGAGGGGAGGAGATAAAAAGGTTTGTTTTGTTTGGGCGGCGGCCTGATGTACGGTGAAAATCGCCGCCATGAGTGTGCAGATAAGTTTAAATTGGGTTTGTTTCATCTTTGTTAATATTGTTTTCCAAAGGCAGCAGGCAGGGCATTATACTTCGATGTTTAATTTGACGGAGCTGGATAGCCCGGGTTGTCCGGCATTTTTTTATCATATCGCCGGCCAATTCCCTGTTATATGTTTATAGCGGGAAATTGCTACTACAACTCATCTTATTAATTACTCAAATAATGCGGTATGTTTTACCTGCCAGGGTTGGAAGATCATATAAATAACTTTTCGGGAGTTTTACGTTTAGATCTTTATCATTTTTTTTGATAATGGGTTGCGCGATGTCGGTGATACGATAGAATCGATTGCTGTTAACACCGTTTGCTTTTTTTAACATCCGGTTGTTCAGCAGTTCGTTAACACGCAGCCGGCAATTCCCGCCAAGGGCCGAATGTATAACGAGCTTTGTTAGGTGACGGCCTGACCATGCCAGGTCTATCTTGAATCCGCCACGGGCCATCAGCCCGTTTACACTGCCTTTATCCCAGTCGTCGGGCATAGCAGGCAGCAGATAGATTGCAGCATCATGGCTTTGCATCAACATTTCGGTGATCCCCGAAGTGCAGCCAAAATTGCCGTCAATCTGAAAGGGGGGATGTGCATCAAATAAATTGGGATATGTGCCGCCGGATCCGCTCATGACCGGTTTTATCTGGTCTTTGATTAGCTTGTAAGCGTGATTGCCATCCAATAACCGGGCCCACAAATTAATCTTCCAGGCCATTGACCAGCCGGTAGATACGTCACCACGGTATACCAATGAATTTTTGGCCGCGGCAAATAATTCCGGATGTATAAAAGGAGAGATCTGGTTTCCCGGGAAAAGTCCGTAAAGGTGAGATACGTGGCGGTGATTGTCGGTTGGCCGGTCAAAGTCGTCCAGCCACTCCTGCAATTGCCCGTACCGGCCCACCTGCATTGGCGGCAATTTTTCGCGCAGCGCTTTCAGCGAATCGGCAAATGTTTTGTCCGTATTCAGGTCTGCCGCAGCATATATAACATCTGTAAATAAGCCATATACCAATTGGTTATCCATCGTGGTCCCGGCAGAAACCGACACCTCATGGCTCCCGGTTATGTATTCGTGCTCGGGCGAAACGGACGGGCTTACGACCAGCCAGCCATGATCCGGTTCTTTTTGCAGCACATCAACGAAATAAGTAGCGGCACCTCTCATTACCGGGTAATATTGCTTCAGAAATTTTTTATCTCCTGTGAAAAGATAATGTTCCCACAGATGCTGGCACAGCCAGGCATTTGCGGTTGGCCATAAGCCCCAGAATGCGCCGTCGACTACACCGGTAATCCGCCAGATGTCTGTATTATGATGAAGCATCCAGCCCCTGGCCCTATACATCTGCCTGGCTGTCGCCTTACCGGTTACGGAAACATCTTTGATGAGGTTAAATAAAGGCGTGCCCAGCTCAGACAGCTGGGTGGCCTCCGCTGGCCAATAGTTCATTTCAGTATTGATATTGACGGTATACTTACTATCCCACGGGCCTTTCAGTTCCCCGTTCCATATGCCCTGGAGGTTGGCCGGTTGTGATCCCGGTTGTGACGAACAGATCAGCAGGTAACGCCCGAATTGAAAATACAGTTCGGCCAGTTGGGCGTCATTGTTACCTGCAAAGTTTTGTATCCGCACATCTGTGGGCAGCTTGATCGCGTTTGTCATGCCCAGGTCCAGTTTTATCCGGTTAAAGTACGATTGATAAAACCTGATATTAGATTGGCGCAGGGTATTAAACGATTTGGTACAGGCGGCCTGCATATCGTTGCGGGCCCGCCCAGGCGCGTTTCCTGACAGGTCGTGATAGTTGATGAAATTAGTGCCGATGGAGAGATAAATAGTCGCCGTGTCCGCATGAGCGATGGTCATCCCGGAAGTATCCGTTTGTATAGTACCCCCATGATTTTTTGCACGGGCGATCATGTTAAACCTAACCTGGCCTTTTTGATTTTCGTGATCGCTGCTTTTACCTGAAAGAACGATTTCCTGGTTAGCTGCGGTAAGCTCTTGTACAAGCGGGCTCTGGAGCCTTACCTTGCAATTGATCATTCCCGGTTTATCAGCACTCAGCCGTACCAGTAACACATGTTCTTTGAACGACGTAAAGTATTCCCGCTTATACTGAACACCTCCCGAGCTGTACCGTACTGTAGCTGTGGCATGTTCGATATCCAGGTCGCGGTAATAATTGCTGACGTCCGTTTGGCCGGGAAAATTGATATACAAATTTCCGGCGAGTTGATAGGGCATGCCGCTGTTGCCCTTCGGGCCGAGATATTTATTGGCAGCCGCCTGCGCCTCCAGATATTTTTTTTGCGCCAAAAGCACGCGTACTTCTTCAATATGAGGCTTAGCGGCCGAATCAATGTTGTTGTTGGGGGCGCCTCCCCAGATGGTAGATTCGTTGAGCTGGATGCGTTCCTGCTGTACGCCGCCAAAAACCATTCCGCCTATAAAACCATTCCCTATCGGCAGGGCCTCATTCCAGTTGGTGGCGGGCCTGGTGTACCATAGCCTATAACGCAGATCCCGAAGAGCGGATTGATTGTTTTGGCCCCAGGCGACGGCACAAAAAAGGCCTGCAATTATTGCTAAAAATATCTTTTTCAATTTTATCAGTTTAGTTATGACAGGGGTATACAAGCCCGTGCCGGTTTGCAAGTCAGTTTATCGGGTTATAGCGCAAGTCACTTTTTTAAGTATGGCTGCTTTTTTCTTACAATATATTGACTATTAGCCTTATGAACAATATTTTATCCCCGGATTAATTATCCCGATTGATTTTTGAACAAGCTCCGTTTTAAAGAAAACAGGGTTCGCTGAATAGGCCTGCGCAATACAATTGCGCAAATGTTAAACCGGAAAGCTGCATTAAGCTGTATAAATTGCCCCTCAAACACGAGAAAGATCATCGTATAATTTATGCAAATGCTGTGCGCTAAGCATTACCGACTGGAAGAAATTAAGAGGCTGTTCACAAATTGAACAGCCTCATTAAAAAATCATTATTTCTCCAGCTTAGTAGCCCGGGTTCTGGTAGGCAGCCTTATCAGCAGCGCTCATAACCAATGCATCTATCTGCCCCTGCGGAATAGGGCGAAGATAGAGATGTGAGTCGATGGAACGTGTAACTTTAACCGGCGTGTGGTCTCCAAAGGTGGTTCCTGCAATTGTAAAGGAAGCAGCAAGTTCCCCCCACTTTTGCGTCCGTACCAGATCGAACCAGCGGCCGCCTTCTGCATAAAATTCCCGGGAACGCTCCGCTAATACATAGTTCATGTCGATGATTGCGGGAGTAGCCGCCATCATAGCCTGGCTATCGTCTTCAATCTTTACTACATTACCATTATTATTGAAACGCCACTTTCCTGCGCGTGCCCGCAGCACGTTAACGAGTTCACGTGCGGATTTTCCGGGTTTAACAGCGGCGCCTTTAACTGCTGCCTCTGCTGCGATCAGGTATAGCTCCGAAAATTTTGCAATTGGATAGGGACGCGTACTACCGGCATTTGGCTGTCCCAAACCTGTGCCGTTATCTGTACGATAAGGCCCCAGTTTCCAGAGTCCCGGATAAATTATCCGGCTTATATCGCCAGGGTTGACCACCCAATCTGATCTACCTGGCAGTAATCCGGCACCAACATTCCCGTTTCCTTTGGCATACACTACGTTCGGATCGTCATTATCCAGGAACGAGAGTATCGCGCCCCCCTGTGCAACGGGCAAGCCGTTGGCGTTGGCTAAGGTCTGGGCCGTATTTCCGCCCTTTTGCCAGTTTCCGCGATATACGGTTGTGAAAGTTCCGTCATATCGTGAATCGTTTACTTTATCAGCGAAAGTGTTTTTCAGTACTTCAACAGTAGGGGCCATGCGAACCCAGGGCCGGCCTAAATGTTGATCTGCCTCACGCAGAACGGAGTTCACCCCGCCACTGATTATGTTGGGATAGTTCCAGGTCATCATCCAGCCGGCAAAGTTATCCGGAGCGCCGCCGCTTCCGTAGGTCAAACTCGAACCGTTATATTTTTCACTGCTTTGAGTATGGTCTGCATAAAGCACCATTTCGCTGTTACGGTCATTTGTTCCAACATTCACATCGTAAAATGTTGGCTGTAATTTGAACGGACCGGGATTATCAATCGCGGTGGTGGCGATATCGTAGGCGTTTTGAAAATACCACGCGGCGTCGTGTCCATTGGGATCTGTCCGGTTACTTGCGGGGTAGGTCGGGATACTATTGGGATTTTGCAACCACCATGCATAAGTTAAATAGGCTTTAGACAGGAAAAGGCGAGCTGCCGTTTTGGTCAGTCCGCCGGTTACCCGGCCGGTTTCCGGCAGATCATTGATCGCCTGCAGTAAATCCGGGAAAATCGCCTTTGTATAAACTTCGGGTACCGTATTACGCACTGAAGTCCTTGAAGGCGTGATATTAAATTTCAACGCTCCCGAACCCAGATCAAGCGGTACGCCGCCGTAGGACTGCACCAGCAAAAAATAATCAAATGCCCTGAAGAAGCGGGCCTCAGCAATCAGAGCGCTGGAAATCCCCACGGCACTGGCGTTTTCGATTACGCCGCTGGCAGTATTGATGTCTGTAAAAGACTCGCCCCATATGATACTGGTAGGATAACTGGTTGAAGATATGATACCGACGCCTGAGCAATCCAGATCTTTGAAGTTTCCGTCAGCGCTCTGGCCCCATGTAGCTTCATCGGTACCGGTAACACCCGAATTATAGTAATAAGCCTGCCCGTAAATATTACGCAGGTGCGCGTACATGGCTGTTAATCCCCCATTAACACCCTGTACCGTTTTAAAATATTCCGGGGTGAAGGAGGAACGCGGTTGTTCATCAAGCACTTTTTTACATCCCGTAGATAAGACCGTTAGCAAAAGCGTGGATTTTATGACGCTTTTTATCTTTAAAGTTTTCATGTTGATAATGTTAAAATGTCAAATTCAATCCAAGTACATAGTTCGTGGTCGAAGGGGCGTTGCTGCCGACTGTCAGGAATCTTCTTAGACTGTTTGACAGGGGCACCGCTGCGTTTTCATTACCATAAGAGTTTGGTTCAGGATCCATCCCGGATTCTTTGTGGTAAGGGGAGAAAAATACAAATGGATTTTGCACGGTGAAGTAAGTGCGCAGGCGCATGTTCGCGTGCTTTGAGAGCAGCTTGCTGAAATCATAGCCAAGTGTCATTGTCCGGATTTTGAGATAGGATGCATCAAAGTAACCGAGCGTACTGCCATATTTCGGATTATCGCCACTCAGGATGCCGCCTGGTTTCGGGTATTTTGCTCCTGTGTTATCAGGCGTCCAGTAATCTTCCTGAACGTTATTACTGCGGCCTGTCATCAGGTTCAGATAGCCACCTGAGCCGTACAGGCTACTGATGAGCGTGCCCCCTTTCTTAAAGGCACCTACAACACTAAAATCAAAGCCTTTATATGCCACACGCGTATTAAAGCCGCCTTCGAATTTAGGATCAACATCAATGATCTGACGATCGGCGGCCCCGATAGCCCTTGTTGGCTGACCGTTGGCGTCATAAGTACCGGTATACAACACTTTGATCATGCCCACATTTCCGCCCGGTTCGAGGGTGCTCAGGTAAGGGTCGCCAGACTGCCACAATCCTATTTTCTTGTAATCGTATATGGCGTTTATATTATGGCCTACGAACCAGGCGTTGCCCTCATCACGTGTCTGACCTGAAGCAAGTGCCACAAGTTTATTCCTGTTTCCATAGATATTAATACCCAAATCCCAGGTAAACCCGTTTTTATTGATGAGCGTACCATTTAAACTTAGCTCAAGCCCTTTGTTCTGAGTCCGCCCAACGTTTGCTGTATAGCTTCCAACCCCCGCGGTTGGAGGCAGTCCTACGCTCAATAAGATATCATTTGTATTTGTAACATAATATTCAACGGTACCTGATAAACGATGTTTAAACAAAGAAAAGTCTATTCCATAGTTCCATGTCTTGGAATATTCCCAACCTAAAGTTGGACTTGGAAGCTGTGTTACATAATAGCCCGTTGCATAGTTTGTGTCGCCGAAATTATACTGACGCGTACCCAAAGTACCTAATGTCTGATAAGCGTTTACTGCCTGGTTCGAGGTTTGCCCAAAGCCTGCACGCAGTTTCAGATTATCTATGACCGAAATGCCTTTCATGAAAGACTCGTTCATGATATTCCAGCCTGCTGAAACCGCAGGGTAAGTGTGCCATTTATGCCCTGGAGCTAACCGGGAAGAGGCATCCGAGCGAACGGTGGCAGACAGCAGGAAGCGGTCATCGTATGAATACATCACACGACCCATATAGGACATCAGGCCGCTCTGGCTGTAGTTGCCGTTGCCGATCGTGATCTCGCCGGTTGCTGCACCCAAATTATAAAACTGGAAAGCATCAGCTGGAATATCTTTGGCCGACATGCTGGAAGAATTGTACCTGGTTTGCTCGGTAGAATACAGGGCTACGACATTTATGTTATGCTTTTGGGCGAAAGTATGGTCGTAGGTGAGCAAATTTTCAACTGCCCAGTGATATTGGGCTGAGTTGCTTACGCCCGCTGTTGACGGCGTTGTAGGCGTGGCACTGCCAATCCCAACTCCGGTATAGTTGCCGTTGTTGCTTTGCACGTAATCCAGACCAAGGTTTACCCTGTATTTCAGGCCTTCTACCCACGGAATTTTTACTTCGCCATAAACGGAGTTGTATGTGGCGTAATTTCTTGTTTCGTTGAGCCATTGATCGTGGAGGTTATTGATGATGCCTTTGGTCAAAACGAAACTTTCAGACAGTGGCGTTTTAACCGTTCTTTTCAGGCTTCCGTCCGCATTATAGGGATTGGCAAGGGGCGAAAGTCCCAAAACACTGCCAACGCCAACCTGGCTGCCTTCCGTAAGGTTATAGTTATTGTTAGTGGTAAAGCCAACTTTAACGTATTTGCCTACATTCTGGTCCACTGATCCTCTCATGGAGTAGCGGGTATATTGCTGCGTGGGAATAAGGCCCTGATTTTTATAATAGCCGCCGCCGAAATTATATGTACCCGTTTGGCTGCCTCCGGAAACACCTACGTCATTACTGAAAACCATACCGCTTCTGTAAAAAAGCTTCTGCCAGTCGGTATTAACATCGTCCGCTTCGTCTACGGCGTTGGTATACAGGCCTGCCGCTTTACGTAGTTTTAAAAATTCGGGACCGGTCATCATCGGGTATCTGGCGAAAAGTTTTTGCTCCCCATAATAGGCGTTATAGGTAATTTTAGCGGCTCCTCCCACCTGGCCCCTATTCGTGGTAATAAGTACAACGCCGTTTGCTCCCCTCGAGCCGTAAATAGCTGTGGCGGAAGCGTCCTTGAGAATATCGATACTTTTAACGTCGTTAGGGTTAATATCACCAAGAGAGCCGGTAAAAGGGATACCGTCAAGTACGATCAAAGGATCATTGCTTGCAGTAAGCGACCGTTGGCCCCTGATCAGGATCTGCATCGTTGCACCTGGTTTTGTAGAAGTTTGAGAGACCTCTACGCCGGGCAACCTGCCTTGTATGGCCTGGCTGATATTAGGCGCGGGAATATCACGGATCCGTTCGCCGCTGATCGACGCGACTGAACCTGTTACAGCTTCCCGCCTTTGGCTACCATAGCCGATAACGATCACATCGTTAAGGCTGTTACTGCTTTGGCTAAGACGAATGGATAAATGTGTTTGCCCGTTAATCTGGATTTCCTGGTCGGCATAACCAATAAAAGTCACAATAAGCGCCTTCTCGGTTGTAGGGACAGTTATGGTGAAATTGCCGGCAACATCGGTAACAGATGTTGCTTTAGCTGTTTTGGCCCTAACGGTAGCGCCCGGTAAAGGCAGGCCCTTCTCATCGACTACGGTACCGTTTATTTTCCTGCCTTGCCCAAATGCTGTAAGGCTGGAAAGCAAAACCGCCAGCAGCAGCAAGAAAGGTTTCTTTTGAATAGTTTGTAATGATTTTTTCATAATTCAGGTTTAAAAAAATTGAAGTTTTTGTGCCATGGAGCAATTCGCCCAGGTTTGAGTTTAATATGCTTCCCGTCCGGGCCCCTAATCAGGTTTTTCATTTTATAGTTTGTTAAATCACAACGATAACTTTATTATGACCAGCTTCGCAATCGATTGCGAAATTGATGGTGACATAATGCGGACCTTAATCCGGACGATACAAATAAATCAGAATGTTTTTTTTAGTTTATAAATTGTATATGGCGGCAGGAATGCCCCCATTGCTATGCCGAAGATCATCGCTTTAAAGTGATTAGGGTAGGACAAATCGCAAAATTCGTGTTACATTTGTTCAACGATGCCATTATTGGTGATTTCTGCAGTGTTGTCGAATTACTTTGCCTCGAGAGTCTGACCACCTGAATATCCGAATGCAGCTTCCGATACATGCGCCATTGTGTAAAAAGATGGTAGCGGGGCCTATAGAACGCCTTAAATTGCAGGAGTGGCCTTGTTTTTAGATATATTCCTTTTGATGGTCAGATACTCCGACGGTAACATGCCGAAGCGTGTTTTAAAGATCCGCGAAAAATAGCTGGGTGTGCCGAAGCCTGTGATATAGGCGATCTGAGCTACATTATAATCACTGATTTCCAGCAACTGGGCTGCTTTGTCAAGTTTGACGTTGCGGATGTACTCCACCGGGGTTTGCCCGGTAATTTCCAGAAGTTTGTAATAAAGTGACCCCCGGCTCATGCCCACATGCCGGCTCAGTTCTTCAACTGACAACCCCGGCTCACTCAGTTGGTCTTCTATATATTTCATGACCGAATTTAAAAGCTTTACATCGGCCGACTCCATTTCAACCTGAGGGCTAACCATCTGTATTTGCCTGGAATATGTATCCTTTAGATTTTTGTTCAGGTCAAGAAGGTTATCGATCTTGGTTTGCAGGATTTGGAAATTGAAAGGCTTCGTAAGATAGTCATTAGCGCCTGTTTTGAGGCCTTTTAACTGATGCTCTTCCCCTGTTGTTGCCGTTAATAATATTACAGGGGTATGGCAGGTGCGCTTATCGGCTTTAATTTTTTTGCTCAACTCAATTCCATCCATGTGGGGCATGTTGATATCACTGACAACCAGGTTAACATGCGCGCCAAGTGTTTTTTGCCACCCTTCTTTACCGTGGGCCGCCTCAATAATATGATAGTATTTTTTCAGGTGATCCGACAAATAAGAGCGGAATTCGTCATTGTCCTCTACCAATAGTACGGTTGGCTTTAGTTCAGGGTTTTCACTGCCGGCCTGCCTGTCTTTAGCGTTTTCTCTATCAGAAACGGGAGGTGCTTCGGAGGTACCGGCTTCCACCGCAGCGGTGAGCGGAAGCCTTACTAAAAAGCTTGTTCCCTGTCCGGCTATACTTTCCGCCTGAATGGTGCCGCCGTGAAGTTCTACAAATTCCTTGGTTATGGAGAGGCCTATGCCGGTACCCTGGTTGACTATTGCACTGCTTTGGCGCGATTGATAAAAGCGTTCAAATATTTTTTCGAGATCATCGGCCTGTATACCAATTCCGGTATCAGTAACCTTAAGCAGCAAGCCTGTGCTCAACAACGAATTCTTTTCAGTCCGTGCGCTTACAGAAACCACCCCGCCGGCAGGGGTGAATTTAAATGCGTTAGACAACAAGTTGAAAATAACCCGCTCCAGTTTATCCGGGTCAAAGTAAGCCCGCACCTCTTCCTGTTGCACATCAACTTCCAGTGTAACCTGTTTTTTTAAAGCAAGATCCTGAAATGCTTCGCACGACTCGGTGATAAAAGACATAATCTCTCCCGCCGAAAGGCTGAGCTTCAACTTTTGCTCTTCCATTTTACGAAAGTCGAGCAACTGGTTGACCAGGTTGAGTAACCTGCGACCATTTCTATTGATCATTTTTAGATCCTCGATGTCATTCCCCGGAACAGATTTTTCAAGTAGTTTTTCGACCGGGGCCAGAATGAGCGATACCGGGGTTCGAAACTCGTGGCTTAGATCTGTTAAAAACTTTATTTTCAGCAAGTCCAGCTCATGCAAACGTTCAGCTTCCCGCCTTTCCTGTTCAATAAGCTGACTGACTTGAAGTTTCTCCTGGGCCTGCTCAAATTGCCTCCGGATCTTCTGAATACCGCGTCTCCTTATGAAAAACAAAGCCGATCCTAAAATAACCACGTAAGCAATATAGGCATAAACTGTTCGCCAGAACGGCGGCAATATAGTTATCCTGATCGTCGTCACCGGGTTATTCCAGTGGTTTTCATCTTTACTGGCCATCACCTCAAAACTGTATGTCCCGGGATCAATATTGGTATAGCTGGCTGTCCGAATATTTTGAACATAATTCCAGGCTTTATCAAAACCTTTTAGCCGGTAAGCATATAAATTCTGTTTAGGAGATGTATAATCCAGTGCCACATAGCCGATGGAAAAATTTTGGCCATATTTCAAAGTGACTTCTTTTGCGGTACTGATATGCTCATGAATCGGCGACTCATTTCCCGGATTTACTATCGCATTATCAACGGTTAAATTGCTTAGAATTACCCGTCCGGGACGAGAGACAACCGGCAATCTCGATGGATTAAAAAAATTAAAGCCGTCCTGACCTCCAAAATAAAGATTGCCGTCCCGGGTTTTAATTCCTGAGCCTGAAGAAAAAGCTCCTTGCTGTACGCCGTTTTCGTTAGTAAAATTGCGGAAAACCCTTCTTTTGTAATCAAACGAACTGATTCCGCGATCTGTGCTTAACCACAGGAAACCTTTATCGTCTTGCAAAATTGATTTTACGAAGGAATTAGCCAGGCCCTGATCTTCACCGTAAGAAATGAATTTTTTTTGATTTTCGTCAAAGTAGCTAATCCCCTGTTTGGTGCCAGACCAAACACTGCCGTCATTGGTTACAAATAAGTTCAGTACCACGTCGTCGGCCAGTGCCGAATTTTTTTTATTGTAATGCGTCCACTTTTGATGCTCAGTATCAAGCACTACGATTCCAGTTCCCATCGAAGCAATCCACATGCGCCCGTCCCGGCCCGGAATAACAGAAGAGATAAAACCGTTAACGGGTAAACTCCGGCTCTGGCCGCCGGCCCCGTTTTGACTTGTGAGATGTGAAAATGAATGGCTATTTTCATCATATATATCTATTCCCCGACCCAGTGTACCTATCCAAATTCTGCCACTCGCGTCGGCGTTAATGCAAGTAATATCATTGCTACAAATTCCATGACCATTGCCGTCAGCTGTATATTGTACATACCTATGAGTAGCGGTGTCGATTCGGAAAAGCCCGTTATGGTAAGTTCCCGCCCACAAGTTTCCTTTCCTGTCTATATAAAGTGATGTTACGGCCAGTGAGCTTCCGCGGCGTTTCAACTTACTTTGTATATCATACGAATGCAAAAGGCCTGTCTTTTTGTCGAGCAAAGCAATACCTGCGTCGGTCCCTACAAAAATGTCACCGCTGCTGCATTCCGCGAAAGCGGTTACAAGCGGCGATTTTAAACCGAGAGGATCGAAAGGGTCACTTTTCTTGTGATTGAAGAGTGCAAGATGAGGATCGTATTTTCCGATCCCTTCGGTAAAAGTTCCAACCCAATATATACCTGCAGGGTCAATAAATATGCTGCGTATGGAATTGCTTTTCAGGCTGCCCGCATTCCTGGGATCTGCGGTCAATTGCTGAAAAACCTCCAGTTGAGGATCGAATAAATTGACCCCACCCTCTGTTCCGATCCAGATCTTGCCGTCTTTAGCCAGGCACATCGTGAAAATTGCGTTATTGTCCAGGCTCAGGGACGATTGATTGCCAGAACGAAAAATTTCAAAATGCCCATCATCTGTCCACTTGTTCAGCCCGTCGTACGTACCAAACCAAATGCTGCCTTTTTTATCTTCAATGATTGCTTTAACCGTGTTATTACTTAATGCATACCTGTCCTGCTCATTGTGCGAAAACCTCTTGAATGAATTTGACGACCATTCATACACGTACAACCCGTAATTGGTACCAACCCACATCCGTTGTCGACTATCTTCGAACAAAGAGAGGACGACAAACGCGCCCGCGTCCTTTTTATCAGGTTCTGGAATCTTAACAGGCGTAATTCTGCCGGTTTTCGTATCAATTATCCGGAGATCTTCATAGGTGCCTACCCATAATTTGCCTTGGTGGTCCTGGCAAATAGCCCTGACAGATATGTCTGAAATTTCTTGCCAGGAACCGTCTCCCCTGAAACGTTCGAACCGATCAAACTTGCGGTCGTAATAAGAAAGCCCTCCTCCGCTGGCGCCAACCCATATCCGTCCGCTTTTATCTTCAAACATGGACAAGACTTCGTTGGAAGGAATACTATTACCAGATGCGCTATGCCTGTAAATAACGAAATTACTGCCATCGAATTTATTAAGCCCGTTTCCGGTTCCGAACCACATCAATCCAAACCGGTCTTTTATAATCGTATTTACTGTATTCGAGGACAATCCTTCTTTTATTGTAATAGATGTAAAGTTTATAGCAGCCTGTCCATAAATTTGAGATGGGACGCACAAAAAGAGCAGGCATGTCAATATATAACAGCTTTTAAACTTAAGCATGATTAAAATTTGATGAATAGTCACTCGTAGCAACCAATAAAGAATTCAGTAATTTATTTTAATTGGTGTTGTTTTGACAAATATAACCTGATTGATGCAAATATCCTTGTTAATTTATGACTATAGGGTATTTCCAGGTTTATTCCCAAAGTGTCCGTCTTTTATCAGGTAGCAACGGGTCTTATTCGGCATCGATTTTTGGATATCCCAGACTGTCTAAAACGTATGTGAAAAAAGAAAATCCGCCGATTTCATGCGAAACTCGGCGGATTTTGCGGAAAAGATGTGGAGAATATCGGAGTCGAACCGATGACCTCTTGCATGCCATGCAAGCGCTCTAGCCAGCTGAGCTAATCCCCCGCAGTGGGCTGCAAATATAGAATTTTGTGAATTAAAATGAAATTCTATTGTTATTTATTTTATCCGATCCTGTCTCAGCGCCTTTACTATCGGCTTGTTTAATTTAAACTTAAAATATACATGCACCTGGCTTGCCCCAAAATTGCTTCCGGGGAAGCAAAAGCTTATAAAAAAGTAAAGCCCCTGATGGGCAGGGGCCTTTACTAACCAATTATAAACCTAAATTATGAGAAGACTACTTTATGTATTGCGTTATTTTTAACACGGTGTAAAAGTAACACTAAGTTTTGATATTCTGAAAATATATTTTGTAATTGTTTTGTAAGTTTTATCAATTACATTGTCATCCGGTATCTTATTGTCAAAAATAAGAATAAAACATTATTAAATTACTAATTTTTTCAAATTATTTTATAATAATTACCACCTCGTTCATTTTCATCAAAAAAAGATGCGGTTTTATTTATAAAGTTTACAAAAATTTAATTTTAAATGATTTTTAAAGTAAAATTAGAATCTAAATCCCTATTAAAATTAAATTTTAAAGCATATCGTATGCTTAAAGCAAAACAATCGCCAGTTTTTCTTTAAAAAACTCCAAAATACCACAATTTTTTTGCCTTAATGCTGCTTTTAGCTCTTTAAAGAACGATTGTCTGCTAAAACAATTTATGTTCTAAACGCAGTTACATCCTAAAAATTACTTTACAAAGGTTTTTTTTTAAAGATGCTTTAACACTTTTGCAGCAAAAATATACTGCCTTTTAAAATATGTCATCAACACATACCGAAAAACAACATCCGCATCTTACGCCATTAACTTTATGGATCATGACCATAGCTACAGGTTTGGTGGTAGCCAACATATATTATAACCAACCATTACTGGCCGATATGGCGAATACTTTTGGCGTAAGCGATAAAAAAGCGCAGCAAATATCGCTTTTTACGCAAATTGGCTACGCTACAGGTTTATTATTTATAGTGCCATTGGCGGATATGCTTAAGCGTAAGCGTCTTATTTTAATTGATTTTGTGCTCATGATCATATCGTTAATAGCCAGCGCCATGGCGCCTTCCGTAACCATACTTATGATAGCGGGTTTTTTAGTGGGCGTATCATCGATTATTCCGCAATTGCTGATCCCAATGGCGGCCCACTTAGCCAAGCCATATGAGCGGGGTAAGAAGATTGGCTTTGTAATGAGCGGCTTATTAATCGGTATTTTACTGTCACGCACACTAAGCGGTTTTATAGGCGAGCATTTTGGCTGGCGAAGCATGTTTTATATAGCTGCAGGGTTAATGTTGCTCATCTGGTTCATGATATTTTTGTTTTTGCCCGAAATTGAACCCGATTATAAAGGCAATTATGGTAAATTGATGAAATCATTGATCCATTTAGTAAAAACCCAACCTAAATTAAGATTGGCAGCATTCAGAGGGGCTTTATGTTTCGCCGGTTTCAGCGCATTTTGGACAACGCTGGTATTCCTGTTAAAACAGCCTCAGTTTAATGAGGGCAGCGCCGCTGCGGGTATGTTTGGCCTTGTTGGCGCTTTCGGTGCGGTAGCCGTTGGCTTTATGGGTCGTCTGAGTGATAAAATGGACGCATACAAATTATCAATTTATACACTTTCGCTTATCCTGATCTCTTTTATTGTATTCTATTTTTCGAGCCATAGTATAATCGGGCTCATCATCGGGGTTATCCTTTTGGATATGGGTGTGCAGGCTACTCATATCTCTAACCAGTCTATTATTTTCGCATTGATCCCGGAAGCCCGCAATCGTATCAATACAGTGTACATGGTGTCTTATTTTATAGGCGGGGCTTTAGGCACGTTCTTCGCCAGCTTAGTTTGGAAAAACTATGAGTGGAACGGAGTGTGTGCTATTGGAGCTGCCTTATCAGTAATAGTGATCATAGTGCATTTGTTAAACTACAAAAAATCGTCCGCTACTGCTACTGATGTTCGGTAACGTATGCCTGTTTATCTGCTTTGAATAGTTGTCGGCGTTGAATTGATCAAAAAAAGTAAAAATTTCTTCTAAAAAAATACCCCTGTATTACAGCCATTTACATCGTATTGTAAAATAAATCTGATTTTTTAATGACTTTTTTTGCTCTCCGATAAAAGTTTGGCATTGATTTAGATCAGTACTTATCAAACGCAGTTGTTATGAAAGCAAAAGACAAAGCGGTTAAACCTGAAGAAGAGAAAGAGTGGGAAAACCCAGTGGAACCGACAAAAACTTCAGACCCACGCGATGAGGAGCAAATATTAAGGCAATATAAAGAAGCAAAACGCCGCCATGATAACCTCACCGAAAACGGAAACGAAAAAAAGAAAGACTAAAACGGAGACATTAAAATATTAAAAACATCAAAACCTACAACATGAAAACGCAAAAACAAACATCAACCACCAAACTAATAGCAAGCTTTGATAACGCACTTAAAAACATCATCATGAGCGACTTGAAAGCTATCAAAACTAAAACGCCTTATTTAACGCCGGCAGCTTAAACTAAATATAAACTACATCACCTACACTACATCTACCTATGAAAGCATATAAACCAACACCCGCAATAACTAAATTACTTGCACGCTTTGATGCCGAATTATTGGAGCTGTTGAGGGAAGATCTGAAAAACTACAGGGCTAAAACCCAATTTATGAGCAACAACAAGCAGGTAGCAGCACAGCAAACGCTGTCTGCCGCTTGATCAACATATATACATCTACCTATCGAGTACTAACATCACCTATGAAAACGTGGAGCCCTGCAAAAAACAGGGCTCTATTTTTTTTAGTAAAGCCGGGCAAGCTTAATGCTATCTTTGTATAATGTTAAATAACAATATATTAACCCTTTGGTCACCTAAAGGAAATGTCTGACACGGTTATTTGGGATCAAGCATCGGGCGAATGACCAATGCGGTTAAACATCATATTGCACCATCTACGCATAGTACCGTTAACCAGGTGATGAACAAACCGGTTACGGTCATATTGATCCTGCACGAGCAGGAGCTAAAGACTGATTGTCTGTATGGTGTATTGTTATCTGTAAAATTATATACTCTACATAAATACAAACATTATGGACCAGGTTAATTATCCCATAGTAATAATTGTAGTTATTGCAGTTATTATTTTGCTGGTTTGGATCATCAGGCGGAACCAGAAAGACGAAAAAAAGCTGGAACAGGACATCATCCAATCCGAACTAAAACCAGAAGAAAATAATGATAAGGAAATAGAATCCTGAGAAGTTGAAGTGTCATTGGTAGCCCGTCGAAGCATGGTGAGTTGGGCCTCTGCTCGCGACCCTTCGACATACTCAGCATGATAGCCGTTTTCTACTTGTTATCGATAGCGTATTTAACAATCAACCCGGCTGTTTTGGCTGATGCCCCCGGTTGTCCCATTCGCACATCAAGCTCGTCATAATTATTGAGCATGTTTTGGCGATAGGTTACATCATTGACAATCAGTTTTAACTCTTCACTTATCTTGTTAGCCGTACACTCTTCCTGGATCAACTCCTTCACTACCGCTTTGTCCATGATCAGGTTAACCAGCGATATAAATTTAAGTTTAACCAGCATGCGCGCTATGGCGATGGTTAATTTCCCGCCTTTATACACCACTACCTGCGGCACATTAAACAGCGCGGTTTCAAGTGTCGCGGTGC
This sequence comes from Mucilaginibacter sp. 3215, assembly GCF_050433785.1. Lineage (NCBI taxonomy): Bacteria > Pseudomonadati > Bacteroidota > Sphingobacteriia > Sphingobacteriales > Sphingobacteriaceae > Mucilaginibacter > Mucilaginibacter sp. 3215. The sequence goes on along the minus strand of NZ_JBNPWO010000005.1, from coordinate 208,582 downwards.
CGGAAGCTACAAGAGCTACATGGGCATGATTCAGCAGATCATAAGTGCCGTTGAATACAACGGGGATCTCGGCCCCGTTTAAGTAAGGCGCATAATAATCAGCCTGAAAAGCCGGTGCACCGGCAATTACAAACTGGTATTCAGGAAAGTTAGCCGAAGCCCGGATCATATCGGGCAGCAGTCTGCTGATTTCCTGTTTGCGGCTGCCGGGTAACAGTGCTATAATTTTTTTTACACCAAGTTTATTTTTTTGCAGGAAATCAGGGTCAGGATTAAACGCCGAAACCGCATCAAGTAAAGGGTTGCCTACGTAATCAACATCCATTCCCCACTCTTTATAAAATGCCACCTCAAAAGGCAATATGCAAAATAGGTGGTCAACAATGCGTTTGATTTTTAACACCCGCTTCTGGTTCCAGGCCCAAACTTTGGGCGAAATATAGTAGTTAACCGGTATGCCGTTAGCTTTGGCGTATTCGGCTATTTTGAGGTTAAAGCCGGGAAAATCTATCAGGATCAATACGTCGGGGTGGTAAGCCGAGATATCCTGCTTGCACGATCGCATGTTTTTAAGAATAGTTTGCAGGTTGGCAACCACTTCAACAAAGCCCATAAAAGCCATATCGGCATAATGCTTTACCAGTGTGCCGCCCTCGGCCTGCATCAGGTCGCCGCCAAAAAAGCGAAACTCAGCATCAGGGTCAAGCGATTTGAGCGCTTTCATCAAATTAGCCCCGTGCAAATCGCCCGAAGCTTCGCCGGCTACCAGGTAATATTTCATTATAAGGATTGCAATTTAAAAATAAATATGGCCAGCATAAACAACAGTGAGATCATAGCAATGCCGTTTCCCGTTTTATCGGCCCCCTTGCCATAAAAGTAACGAATGATAAACAGATTGATGGCAAAAGCGACAAAGTAAGGGATCCCCGGCTTGTGCATGAAAAACAGTTGATTTTTAAGCAGAAATCCAAAAACAAACAGGCTAACGCCTGGCAGTATAGCGCCAATGAGCAGCCCTAAGGATACGTCGTTTTTGTTTAGCATGATTACAGGTTGAATTTCCAGTTGTTTAAGTAAGGGATAACGTGGTGTGCAGTCATATCAAACTGCACCGGCACAACCGAAGCGTAACCCTGTTCCAAAGCCCACACATCGGTATCCTCGCCGCCATCATTTAATTGAAAAACGCCGGTAAGCCAGTAATAAGGCCTTTTATGCGGATCCATGCGTTCATCAAATTCTTCGGCCCATTTGGCTGCCGCCTGCCTGCAAATTTTAATGCCTTTAATGTGTTTTGTATTCGGGAAGTTTACATTTAACAAACTGGCTTGTGGTAAACCATGGGCTAAAACCTGTAAAGCAAGTTCTTTTACAAACTTGATGCAAGGCTCAAAATCGGCTTGCAAAGTATAATCATCTAACGAAAAACCTATCGACGGGATACCCTCAATGGCTCCCTCAACCGCCGCCGACATCGTGCCCGAATACAGCACATTGATAGAGTTATTAAGGCCATGGTTAATGCCCGAAACACAAAGATCAGGCTTTTTACCTTTAAAGATCTTGTTAACAGCCAGCTTTACGCAATCAACCGGAGTGCCCGAGCAGCGGTACATTTCAATGCCCTCGTAAATGTCAACCTGGTCAAGCCGTAAAGGTTTGCCGATGGTAATGGCATGCCCCATACCCGATTGCGGACTATCCGGGGCAACAACTACAACACGGCCAATTTCGGCCATAGCATCCATCAGGGCTTTGATACCCGGAGCGGTAATGCCATCGTCATTTACAACAAGTATGGTTGGCTTGGTAACTTTCATTGGGCAAAGTTAACAATCCTCAACAATGTAGCTGGTAATAATAGTTTTGGATGGTCATTGGATAAAACTATTCCAATAAAAAAGCCCCGTTTCCGGAGCTTTTAGCATCTTATAAACTGTTTATCCACTTTACCAGTTCATCGCGGGTTTTGCCCGTTTTTTGCTGAAGTTTGCCAAGTGTTTCATCATCTTTGCCTTCCTGCCAGGCAAGGTCATCGTCGGTAAGATCGCCATAGGCTTGTTTTATTTTGCCTTTCAACTCATTCCATCCGCCTTTAATTTCTAATTTATCCATGATGTTTTTTATTTAGATGTATCAGAATAACGGACGAGAGGCAAAGATGGTTTGAAGAATATTGGATTTGTAAAGAAGCTAAAAGCAGAATGCTAAAAGCTGAAAGCCGCGACCTGCTTAGATTGCTTAAAACCTCAACCCCAAACCTGCATCCTCATTCAGAATATATTTACCATCATTAAATTCTGGCATCAGATACGGATTATTGCTTACCAAAAAAGGACCATCAAGATCTACCCAATCAGCTTGCGGGGCAATGGCTAAACCTGCTAAAGCGGCACAGCTGGTTTCTGTCATACAGCCAATCATGATCTTCAGGTTAAGCTCACGGGCTTTATCTATCATCTGTTTGGCTTCATACAACCCTGCAGATTTCATGAGTTTAATATTGATACCGGTATAAACACCTTTGGCCTTTTCCACATCCTCAAAACGCTGAACGGCTTCATCGCCAATGATAGGAATAGGACTGTGCTCGGTGAGCCAGGCATTGCTGTCGGGATCAGTTTTGAGCATGGGTTGTTCTATCAATTGTACGCGTTGCTCGTGCAGCCAGTAGGTCATGTCAAGGCTTTGTTGCAGATCTGTCCAGCCCTGGTTGGCATCTACGTAAAGCGGCACATCAGTTACCGAACGGATAGTATTAATCAATTCTTTATCGGTATCGCGGCCAAGTTTAACCTTAATCACTTTAAACCCTTCTGCCTCTTTTACCTTTTTGATGATCATTTCGGGCGTATCAATGCCTATCGTGAAACTGGTAACTGGCATCAGCGCAGGGTTGCTGCCGAGCAGTTGCCAGCAGGGCTGGTTTTTCAATTTGCCGTCCAGATCATGCAACGCAATATCAAGAGCTGCTTTAATGGCCGGATTACCAGGAGCAATGCTATCGAGGTAATTGATGATCGCTCCAAAATCAAAAGGGTAACTAAACCGGTCAATATCAACCTTGCTTAAAAATTCGGTGGCACTTTGATGGCTTTCGCCCATATAAGGCACCATTGAAGCTTCGCCGTAACCGGTTTTACCTTCGTGGTTGATCTGCACCAGCATAACCGGGGTAGAGGTACGCGAAAATTTGGCTATCGTAAAAGCATGCTTCAGCTGAAGCTCGTAGGGTTGATATGTCAGTTCCATGTTAAAAACCAAAGCTAAAATTTTAGTACGAAAATCGTGCTTATCTTTGCGGCCATGCCGGCACAAATTTATTCACCGTTCACCAATTTCAATTTCAGCAACAATAAATGTTTCCTTACGGGGCAAAACCTTAATTCGCCCGAGGAGCAGATCCAGGTATTTCCGCAATGGCTCATGAGCCGTTATGAGCTGGAAGATAAGCCTTTTAAGTTGCTCGACGAAAGCATGGCGACTTACAAAGACCTGAAACTGCCCTGCACAGCCGAAGTTAACGAACGCTATCTTGAACCGCTCGAAAACGAAATTGCTGCTGCTTTTGATACCGGTTATGAAGCTGTAAAGGTGCTTGATGAGGATAAACTGTTTTTGTGGGCGGGCAAATTGCTGTACGGAATTATTTTTAACGAGATTCAGGCCGGCATCAAACTCCAACACTCGCAGGGCGAGGAGTTTAACATATCGCAATCCATTATCCACAAGTTCAATAACCTACACATGATGCTGCAAAGTATCAATCTGCCGGTTGAGTTTGATGGCTTTAAGCCGTATAGCCGGGTATTGTTTAAGGTTGATAATGCTGAAAACGTTTTTGGCTATCGCGATGAGATCAATACGCTTACCTTTTCATTAAGGATAAAAGATTTTGGCCTGATCCTTTGCCTGCAGGATAACGGCGCCAACGCCCGCTATCATAAAGAAGCTTTGGATAAAATTGCAGATCACACTCTGCATCCTATCCAGTTTGAAGAGTTGAACGCCCGCTTCTTTTATTCGGCTTATTTATTTAACCGGCTGCCCGAGTACGATATTTTCCATATTGGTGACACCATATCCTTAGAAGCCCTGCCCCTGCGCGGCACCAGCAGCAAACCACTGTTTGACGACTGGATGAACAAAACCTACGGACAGGTACTGGAAAACTTTTGGAAAAATTGGGGGTTCCTGCTGTTAGAGATTATCAAGAACCCCGAAAAACCTATGAGCTTTTTATTTAATGCTGACGGGGAGTTTATCAATGGCCAAGATTTGAAACTGCCATTGTAATCTGCTGCCAAAAATCGGGCAAAATTTCATGGTGAAATATAATGGTGATCATTAAGCCGCTCAGTGCGCCATAAAAGTGTGCATCATGGTTGATCTGATCGCGCGAATATTTTGATGCGAAGTGGCAATACACTAAATATAATACGCCAAATATCACTGCCGGGATAGGAATTGGTATAGGCAATATCATCATTTGAGCTAGCGGGTTATATAATATAGCACTAAAAATAACCGCGCTTACCGCACCCGACGCACCCAAACTATAATAACTGTAATGATCTTTGTGTTTGAGCACAGTAGGCATGTCGCTTAAAATTAAGCTTACAGTGTACAATATGGCAAATTGAACGTGGCCTAATAACGGCTCAAGCCCAAAAGCAAAAAAGTAAAACGACAGCATATTGAAAAACAAATGCATCCAGTCGCGGTGAATAAGTCCGCTGGTAATGATGGTATGAATATCCTTTCCGCGTGAAACTGTGTAAGGGTGCAGCATCATGCGGCCATAAAGGTTATTGTTTGAAAAAGCTAAAAGTGAAGTAATAATTGTTATTGCGAAAATAGCACAGGCCACCGGGGCCGTTTGTAAATATTCCATTTATTTAAGGTCGAGTTTGGTATTAGTTAATAATCTGCCTACCGGGTAGCGCATAAAAGTTTTTTCAAAGTAAGGCGAATTGCGGTAAACAAAGAACAATTGCGCACCAGCATTATTGGCCAGCTGTGGGTCTTTCGCTTTGGCATCGTCCAGTTTTTGTCTAATCGATGGATCCTTTTTTAGCAGATCAGCAGCTATATCTTCAAAAACATAGTCCGAAAAATACTCTTTTTCGCCCAGCACCGAATCAAAAAAGTTCCATGCAAAAAATGAGTCGACACCCTGCGGTTCCAGCGTTTCCACGATATAACGGTTTATCGGCTGATTAGTATATACTACATAGTCGCCGGTATAAAATTTAACCGGCATATCCACCGGGTTAAGTTTTACGCCGGTATGCAGGTAATGGCCCTCAAATGGCCGGGCCGGTGTTTTTAAATCGGTTATGTAATACATTTGCAAGTTAAGCGTGGTATCATGGGCCAGTTGTTTCATCTGCACCCCGTTCAGCTTAAACAGGTCAATCACCTTACCCCATGCCTGCGGAATTACATAGGCAACAGGCTTATCGGCAGTGGCGGTAACTTTATAGGTGTTGTAATATTTGATGGTTTTGGTGTAGGGCTTATCACGGTCATAATATAGCCTCGGCAATCCGCTCACGCCGCTGGTTTTATAGCCTGCCTCATAACCTTTAAAAGTAATAGTATCAACCTTACTTTTATCAACCATCCAGCCTAACGCAAACGTTTTTTGATTGGTTACCTGCTCATCGGCCTCGCGTTTCAACTCTCCTATCAGTTTGGCATCGCGCTGGTTAATTTCAATAAGGTGCTGCATAAAATCGTAAGTGGCATACACGCGCTTATCAAAAGGCTTCAGCATATGTGTTTCGGTAATATAGCTAATGATGTTATGCTGGGCCGTAAAGCCGGTAGCAAAGCGCGGGGTTTCTAAAAAACTAACGATACCCGAATCAGGAAGCCCTTCTTCACCGGCGCCGTAAGGGATCATTTCGTACCCGCTCTTTTTCATTTTGCTGTACAGGTACGGTGTAAGTGTTTTGGTGGTATAATCAGCCAGGATGGGGTTTTGCTTTTCTTTTTGTGTTTCAATGAGCGTCATCACATACTGATAATCGGCGCCATCGCTGGTATGATTATCTAAAAAGATCTCGGGTTTCCAGGTAGTGAGGATCTGTGTAAAAGCCAAAGCGTTGCGGCTATCAGCCTTAATAAAATCACGGTTAAGGTCGAGATTGCGATAATTACCCCTAAAGCCGTAAGCCGATGGACCGTTCTGACTTACACGGCTCAGGCCACGGTTAAGATTGCCGTCAATATTATAAAGTGCAATCAGGCATATCACCACATCTTTTGGCAACGTGTTGTTTTTAAGCAGATCTCGCACCAGCATCATGCTTGCATCAATGCCCTCCGGCTCGCCAGGGTGGATGCCGTTGTTGATAAGCAATACCCTTTTGTTTTGTTTTTTGATCACAGCCGGATCAAACACCTTATCTTTTGAAAGCACTACAAGTGTTAAGGGTTTACCCACATCGGTTGTGCCGTAATTGATAAGCTTCATTTGCTGCGGGTATAGCTTGTTAAGCTTTTGATAGTAATCAATTACCTGGACGTAGGTGGCTGTATAATTTTTATCCTTACTTAGTTCAAAAGGAGTAAGCTGAGCTTTGGCAGAGAGGGTAATAAAACAGGTGATAAGGGCAGCGAAAACTATCTTCATAAGTAAATACGTTGTTCAAATATAGCTTAAGAATGCCAATTAGATATGCGGCACACAATAATATTACTGATCGGGAATGGTGCCCCAGCCATCAAACTCACAATCAAATTTATAAGCAAGGCTACACATCTGGTTAATCCATGATGCTACAACTGCCTCTTTCATTTTTACTTTGTCAGACCAGCCGGTAATAATGAATAGTTTTTTATCCCCTTCAGAAACACCGAATTTTACCTGGTAGCTTAAATTGGATAATTCCTGCGCAAATATCTGGGCCTTTTGATATGTATTGGTGTAAAAGAAAAACTCAAGCATCAGCTCCCTGTCTTCGTCAACATTTAGCTCCCTGAGCTTTTCCATAAGTACCGGCAACATGTTAAGCTGTATTGCCGATTTTTCACTGAATGCTTCTTCCGATACAAATTGTCCGTTATCCTTCTTACCGAAAAAACTGAATAGCCCCATGAGTATAATATGAATTTGCTTATAATACAGCTATCTCCGCCTGCACTCTCTTCGGCAGGCTTTTAACCACTTCATTGTATGAGTGATCAATCATTTCGCAGAGTTGTTTTCGGGTAAGAGCGCCGTTCATTTGCACGGTGTTCCACATTTTTTTGTTCATGTGGTAGCCGGGCTGCACTTCGGGGTAGCGTTCGCGGAGTTCAACAGCCCATTCAGGGTCGCATTTAACATTGAACCTGTCGCCGGTTTGTAAACCTGTTAACAGAAAGATCTTTTCAGCAATTTTAAAAACCAGCGTATCCTCGCCAAAGGGGAAGCCCTCGGTAACGCCTGGCTTTTGCAAACAATAATCGCGCAGTTCTTCTATGTTCATTACCTGAAATTTCTGACCAATTTAGTGTAGGATACTGTATTGCCAAAGTTATACTTAAACCCAATGCTATATTGAACAAACTGATCGGGCGCATTGTTCTTAAATTTTTGAGGGTTATCATTGTAGCCGTCAAGCCCTTCCCCAAAAGTATAGCTGTGCTGAACGCCAAGGGTTATGGTGTAACCTACCTGGTCGTAATCATCGTAAATTTTAAACTCATAGCCCAATCTTAACGGTATCATAAGGTTGATGCTCTTATCTTTTCCCTGAAAACCCTCGGTTTCGCCAACCGGCCCATGGTTCTCATATCCGGGAGGGTTCGAACGTTGTACAAACGCCATCTTATTTTTTATTGCACCAATGCCCGAGCCTATATAAAAGTTTTTAAGTACGTTTAAAACGCCGCTGTTACTATAATCAATGATTTCGCCCATTTGTAAATCGGCACGAAGGACAAGCGCTAAAAAATTATTTTTTGATTTGCGGCCAAACTCGTCTGTACTGGGTGTAAGGCCGCCGCCTTCAATAGTTCCAAAATGAAAATCAAGCGCCATTGGTACATAAGGACTGTAGTTGTAAGTTAAATTGAGCGTACCCCCGGGATGCCATACTTGTTTTTTAAGGTCATCGAACCCACGAGCGTAATTGACACCTCCGCCAATGCCCCATTCATAATAATTAAAACCACTTTGGGCTTTTGCCATAGCCGAAGCACAAACCAAAACAAAAAGTAGAAAATATTTTTTCAATGTATAATTTTAATCAATATTTACAACTGGAGATGGCATTAACCACCGCCTAAATTTCCCCTAATATAAAAGCTTTATATGAATTTTAACTCATTCATTAAGTTCACAGTAGCCGAACGCTTCTTGCGCTACGTTACCATTGATACGCAATCAGACCCTTCTTCGGTTTCATTTCCATCAACAGAAAAGCAAAAAGATCTTGCCCGGCTGCTGGTTGATGAACTGTTGGCTATGGGTATAGCCGATGCACATTTAGACGAGTACGGTTATGTCTATGCTACTATTCCGTCAAATACTGATAAAAAGGTGCCCGTAATTTGCTTTTGCTCGCATATGGATACCGCGCCCGATTGCAGCGGAAAGAATGTAAAACCTTTAGTCCATAAAAACTACCAGGGCCAGGATTTAATATTGCCGGATGACAATACCCAGGTGATCCGCATGGCCGAGCATGCCGATCTGAAAAACCAATTGGGCAACGATATAATAACAGCCAGTGGCACCACGCTGCTCGGCGCCGATAACAAAGCCGGTGTGGCCGAAATTATGGATGCCTGCTACCAGCTCATCGGCCACCCCGAAATTAAACATGGTGATATCCGGATCCTGTTTACACCCGATGAGGAAGTTGGCCATGGTGTTGATCATGTGGATATTGCCAGGCTGGGTGCTTTTGCCGCTTATACTATGGATGGCGAAAGCGCAGGCAACATGGAGAATGAAACCTTTTCGGCAGATGGGGCGAGGCTTACTATTAACGGTGTAAGCTCACACCCCGGTTTTGCCAAAGGGAAAATGGAAAGTGCTATTAAAATTGCCGGGCAAATTATTGCTGCCCTCCCTGATGAACTTTCGCCGGAACATACTGAAGGAATGCAGGGCTTTGTGCATCCGGTAGGTATGGAAGGGCATGTGGAAACCGCTTCTATCGATTTTATAATCCGGGATTTTGATGAAAATAAACTCGCAGATCATGTTGATGTTATCCGCCAAACTGCTGATAATGTATTGAAGAAATTCCCAGGCTCAACGTTTGATATTGCCGTGAGCCAGCAATACCGCAATATGAAAGGTTTGCTCGACCAGCATCCGCAAATTGTGGATTATGCAATGGAGGCCATTAACCGCACAGGCTTAACAGCTAAGTTATGCAGTATCCGCGGCGGTACCGATGGTTCACGGCTTTCGTTCATGGGCTTGCCTTGCCCTAACATTTTTGCCGGCGAACATGCTTTTCACAGCCGGCACGAATGGGTATCGGTACAGGATATGCAAAAAGCGGTTGAAACCATTTTGCACCTGTGCATGATCTGGGAAGAAAGAAGTTAAGACATACGACTTTTCTTAATAACACAAAACTAAATTTGAAGATGTATACAATACGTACTGCCACCTTAAACGATGTGGAAACTATCCGTGATATTGCCGATAAAACATGGTGGGTAACCTACAGCCCCATTCTTGAGCGCGAACAGATATCCTTTATGCTTGGCGAGATTTACACGACAGAGAAAATAACCAAACAGGTTAAAGAAAATCAGCAAACTTACCTGTTACTGGAGGAAGAAGGCAATCCGGTGGCATTTGCAGCCTATTCGCCCCGCGAAGAGGATCCGGAGATCTACAAATTGCATAAACTTTACTGCCTGCCCGAAACGCAGGGCAAGGGCTACGGAAAAGTATTGATTAACGAGGTGGCCCAAAAAACTAAAGATGCCGGTAAGAAAACGCTGGAACTTAACGTCAACAGGTACAATAACGCCAAATCATTCTATGAAAAAATGGGGTTTACCATAGCCTATGAAGAGGATATAGCCATTGGTAAATACTGGATGAACGATTATGTAATGCGGAAGGAGTTATAAGTGATTGTTATTTGGCGGGAAGGGTTTTTAAAAGCTCTTTTGCGGGTACAGCTTTGAAACTGCCGTCTTTATCTCCAATGATAAGGCTTTCGTTGTTGGCAGCGGCAGTTTCAACCAGTTTGCGGTTTGCCCGCTTCATGCCTTCAAGCACTTTTTCAGCAAACTCGTTTATATCCATTTTATGTGTTTTTGTTGTCATTAGCTTGCGATAAAATCGTTTCCCAAATATCGGGTGTTATAATATTGATTTTAAGTTCATCCGCACTTTGTGCAACAAACACCGGCCCAAGATCCGTGTTGTTTGCAATCAGCCATTTATCACAAAGAGGTATATACAAAGATACCAAATTTCTTATTCCCCGGTAATATCTCCGTTCTATTACATCGGCAGGGATATTATGGCCTCCTTTACTGACTCGTTTAGCTACTCGTTCCATTGCCATTTCAGGAGAGCTCAACCAAAAAAACAATAAAGTAACTTCATATCCTTTTTGCCGGGCTCTTTTAACCAAAGATACATAACTCCGGGTTGAAAGCGTTGTTTCAAAGGCAAAGTCAACTCCCCGGTTCAGCAACTCATCAATTCGTTGCAGCATGATCCGGCCGGCTTCGAATGCAACACTTTCCGGATTGAAGGGAGATAGTCCCGCCGCGATGTTATCTGCATTTACAAACTCATTACAGTTAAGCAATTCGGGCAAAACTGTATAGCTTGCCGTGGTTTTACCGGCACCGTTACAACCTGCTATGATATACAAATTAGGCATCCTGTGAATTTAGTTGTTCATCCTTAAAAATAGCATACATATATTTATCCATCACCTCGCCATTTTTAATAACTGACCTTCGTAGTACGGCCTCTTGAATATAACCTGCTTTTTCGAGCACCCGTATGGATGCCCTGTTTCTATTATACACACCGGCTTCTAAGCGCAATAGCGAAAAATGTTCAAAAGCATAAGTGGTCACCAGTTTTACTGCCGCGGTTGCTAAGCCCTTTCCCCAATGTTCTTCACCAAGCCAATAGCCTATTTCGGCCGTTATGCGGCTTTCGTCGGTAAAAAGTTCAACACCAATGCCGCCGCAGGCTTCACCGTTAACTACTATGGCAAAGTTGGTTAAAGGTTTCTGGTTTTGGGCCAGGTTCACCCAAAATAGCGCATCCTCCATAGTGTAAGGATACGGGAACCTGTCGCGCAAAAAAGCCGATACTTTCGGGTTATCCGCATGCTTTTGAAGTGATGCTTCATCACCCGGTTGCCACGCCCTCAATAAAAATCCGTTGCCCAGTAGTACCATTTTGTAACAATAAAATGCTTAAAAATAGCAATCATTAGCCAAACTGTTAAATTGCATGCTTTATTGAGATATGAAAAAACTGTTAGGCTTATTGTTCCTGATCCCGATAACAGGCGCCTTTGCCCAAAAGCTGGATTCCCTTAGCATCGATAAAATTATGCGCGACCCTAAATGGATCGGTGTATCTCCCTCCAATATCAATTGGGCTAACGATAGTAAAAAGATCTACTTTAAATGGGATGATGATGCTTCAGGAGATACGCGCTTATATTCGGTTAACCCACTTGATAACAGGGTACAAAAAGTCAGCATTGCCGAACAGCGTGATCTGGCGCCGGGTAACTGCGAATGGAACAAAAAGCACAGCCAAAAGATACTTAGTAAAAATGGCGATCTGTTTTTATACGATGTAAAAGCTAATAAAACTACCCGGCTAACCAATACCGTAGGACAGGAGGAAAGTCCGGTTTTCAGCGGCGATGAAACAAAGATCATTTACAAAGAAGATAATAATCTTTTTGCCCTGAACCTGAATAGCGGCAGCTTGGTACAGCTCACCAATTTTGTACGCGCCACTACCGATAAAAAAAGCAAGGATAAGCCTAATGAGCAAGAACAATGGCTCAAAAAACAACAGCTTGAACTATTTGATATTATTAAAAAAGAGGCTAAAGACGAAAAAAAGGACTCAACAGAAACGGCATTGCTCAAACCTGATAAGTTGAAGGAGATTGCCTTTGGTGATAACAGACTGAGTGCTGTACAGATCAGCCCCGATAGCAGGTTTATCACTTACAAACTTACCAAACGTGCCGACGGGGTTCAGAATGCCATAGTACCTAATTATGTTACCGCATCGGGTTTCACCGAGGACATACCTAACCGTTCAAAAGTGGGCCGGCCATCGTCGACCTCAGAGACGTTTATTTACGATAAGCGCCGGGAAGCTGTTTACCCGGTTATTACATCAGAGATCCCCGGCATTAAAGACCTGCCCGATTACTTAAAAGATTATCCCGAAGAATTAAAAGCCCGCCAAAAAGAAAACGCCGACAGGCAGGTAAATATTGATGGCGTTTTATGGAATCAAAGTGGCAGTAACGCGGTGGTCATCATCTCGGCACAGGATAATAAAGACTGCTGGATCATGCGCCTTGACCCGGTAACCGGCAAGCTAAGCCTGCTTGACCGTCAGCGGGATGAGGCCTGGATCGGTGGCCCCGGCATTGATGACCCCGGGAATGCCGGTTTTATTGACGATACCCATTTTTTTTACCAAAGTGAGGCCAGTGGCTACTCGCATATTTATGTGGTTGATGTAACCAGCGGCGCCAAAAAACAACTCACCAGCGGCAAATGGGAAGTGCAAACTTTGCAGCTAAGCCAAGATAAAAAGACGTTTTACTTTACTGCTAATATTGATCATCCGGGAATAACCCATTTTTACAGGATCCCGGTTGGGGGCGGCACCCCCGTTAAAATTACCGGTATGAAGGGCGGCAATGAGGTAACACTTTCGCCGGATGAAAAATGGTTGGCTATTCGTTACTCTTATTCAAACCGCCCCTGGGAATTATATATCCAAGCTAATAAACCGGGCGCAAAAGCCGTAAAAATAACCAACTCTGTTTCGGCCGAATACTTGTCGTACTCCTGGCGCGACCCGGAGATCATCAACTTTAAAAACCGCTACGGTACCGATGTTTATGCTCGTCTGTATCAGCCTAAAAAGCAAGATCCTGCAAAACCAGCTGTGGTTTTTGTCCACGGTGCGGGTTACCTGCAAAATGTCACCTATTCGTGGAGTTATTACTTCCGCGAGTACATGTTCAATAACATGCTCGCCGATAATGGTTATACTGTTTTGGATATCGACTATACGGCGAGTGCCGGTTATGGCCGGGATTTTCGGACAGGGATCTATCGCCATATGGGAGGCAAAGACCTCACCGATCAGGTTGATGGCGTAAAATTGCTGGTTGAAAAATATGGCGTTAACCCGAAGCATGTCGGTTTGTACGGCGGCTCATACGGGGGCTTCATTACGCTTATGGGCATGTTCACCGAACCGGATGTTTTTGCTGCAGGTGGCGCTATCCGCTCTGTTACCGACTGGGCGCATTATAACCATGAATATACTTCGAATATCCTTAATGAACCTTTTACAGATGAACAGGCTTACCGAAAAAGTTCGCCTATTTATTTTGCCAAGGGCTTAAAAGGCAACCTGCTCATGCTGCATGGCATGATAGACCAGAATGTGAACTACCAGGATATCATTCGCCTCACTCAAAAACTGATAGAGCTGCACAAAGAAAACTGGGAGCTGGCTTCGTACCCGGTAGAAGACCACGGCTTTGAACAACCCAGCAGCTGGGCCGATGAGTATAAGCGCATTTATAAATTATTTGAGGGGACGTTGAAGAAGTAGGGTAACTACCTCCACCCGTCGTCCCGAATTAATTTCGGGATTCCATGTGCTTAGCCAGATAGACAAGTTAATAAAAATGCAATTTACAATGATGAGCATTTACAACAAACTGATCAAAGAGCCTTATATATCAAATTGGGGGAGCAACTTTGAAGAGAAGATATGGACAACGGGGCCTATCAATGAACTTGATAATAAACTTACAATTTTAGAATTTAAACCAACTGACAACAGAAAAATGTGGGCTTACGCAACATGCGGTATGTCTACATTTTCACATGAAAAGCCCATCGAACTACACTTGTTTTCCGCTATTCAGGATAACTCTATATTGGAACTGTTAACAAGTGTAGTTTACTTTTATAATATTGATCAAAATCTCAATTTAGGGCATACGGTTAATTTTGGCCGGCCATGGCAGGAAAATTCAGAGTGCAGCTACGGTTTAATTTCTTTACCTTATTTAGATGGACCTGATCTTGAATTGTTTGATCCTGGCAATAACCATAAAACAATATTTTTTTATTGGCTTATCCCTATAACATTACAGGAGCGAAACTTTAAAATACAAAATGGCCTGGACGCTTTAGAAGGGAAGTTTGAAGAAAGCCAGTTTAATTATCTCAATAGTGATAGAACATGCGTTGTATAACAGCTGTTTAAAATTGCGCTCGTTATAAACGGTCGCAAACCATGCTATTGATATATCCACATCAACACATGCTTCTTTTGTTTCTTTAACAGCACATCCACAGCTTTCATGATATTGTTTGAGATAGCAGGGCAGCCCCAGCCTTCGGGTGTACCATTGGGATAAACTTCATTTTCGGCAACGCGCTCCCAGGAGTGAAAAACGATTTGCCTTGCCAGGGCATTGTTGTTGGTACGCTCCAGCCCGTTTAAGTAATATTTTACATGAATGTCCCAGGCGCTCCAGGCACGGCCATCTATTTCGTATTTGCCCAAAGCGGTACAATGACTGCCATCCATATTACTAAATGATGGTTTGTCTTTTGACCATATGCCATTCCATGGGTTGCGCCCACAGCCATGGCTTACCAGTCCACTCATCAACATATTGTCTTTCTTAAAATCCCATACCACAAAACGCTTAACACCCGATGGCAGCGACATGTCAATTAAAATGCAATAGCGAGTGTTGTATCCCCGCTGCCGGCAAAATAAAAAGCTTTGCTTAGCTTTTGTTTTAACGCGGTCGAGGTCAATACGGGGCGGCACATCGGCGTTAACTTTAACACAGCAAAAGGATATTAAGAAAAGCAGGAATAAAGATCTCGGTTTCAATTGTGGCAGGTTTTGTGTTGTAAACAGAAATATCCGCTTTTTATTACAATAAACCTATCTTGCCAAATGAAAAAACTTTTTCCTTTATTACTTCCGCTAATGTTTTTATTTGGTTGTACAGGAACATCAACCCAAACACCAATAACCATTAAGACAGTTAATAACGGAAAAGCATTACAGGTAACAGGCTTCGATCCGGCTATCATTAACGACATCGGCCGCGACTCATCTGCCAAAGCCTGGGAAACGCTCATGGCTGTTTATCGCATGCCAGCCGATACCTCGTTGAAAAACCTGCAACCTGTACAGCCCGGACGCTATGTAATTAAAGATAATGTGATTATTTTTACACCCGATACAGCTTTCAACACACAGCAAACCTATTTTTTCCGTTATTATAATTTCGAAGCCGGCAGCACATTGACCGATCTGATAAGAAGCCATAGTAAACCCGGAACCCTGCACTATACAGATTTGATTTTTAAGCAATAAACTACCTATATGCTTGAAAATTTAATATTTTTGATTATATTTGCAACCGTTAATAAAAGAGGGGGCAATTAGTCCCCTCTTTTATTTTATCAATCAAAATTATTCTGTCAAAAACACCGGTGGGTAATGAATATTGAAAAAAGGGTAAAAGAACTGGTAGAAGAGAAAATAGCAGATAAGCCGCACCTGTTTATAGTGGATATCAAAATGCACCCGAACGGGAAGCTGATTATACTGCTTGATGGTGATAACGGTATCGGCATTGATGAATGTGTACAGGTAAGCAGGCATGTCGGCTTCCATCTGGAAGAGGAAAACGTAATTGAAACCGCTTATAACCTGGAGGTTTCATCGCCGGGTATTGATTATCCGCTATCGTCGCCAAGGCAATATGCCAAAAATGTTGGCCGCAACCTGGGCATTAAAATGAAAGATGGGGCTAAACGCGAAGGCACATTAACCGGCCTTACGGAGGATGCCATCACCATTGAAGAACAAGTAAAAGAAAAAGGGAAAAAAGCGCAGGTTATAGAAAGCGTTATCCCAATGGACCAAATAACAGAAACAAAGGTTTTAATATCATTTAAGTAAAAAATGAGCAATATTAATTTAATTGATTCTTTTCAGGAATTTAAAGATTTCAAGAACATTGACCGCCCTACCATGATGAGCGTACTGGAAGACGTTTTCAGAAGCATGATCAGGAAAAAGTACGGTACGGACGAAAATTGCGACGTAATTGTGAACACCGACAACGGTGACTTAGAGATCTGGCGCACCCGTAAAGTTATGGAAAATGGCTTTAGCGAAGATGATGACCTGGAGATAGAACTTGCCGAAGCACACCTGTATGACGCCGACCTTGAGGTTGGTGATGACTATATTGAACAGATCACTTTAGAAAGCTTTGGCCGCCGTGCTATTTTAGCCGCCCGCCAAACGCTGGTATCAAAGATCCTGGAATTAGAGAAAGACGAGATCTTCAAAAAATATAAAGACCGCGTTGGTGAAATTGTTACAGGCGAGGTTTACCAGGTTTGGAAAAAAGAAACTTTAGTACTGGATGACGAAGGTAACGAACTGTTGCTGCCAAAAACAGAGCAGATTCCGGCCGACTACTTTAAGAAAGGCGATAGCGTTAAAGCTGTTGTATCAAAGGTAGATATGCTGAACAGCAACCCTAAGATCATCATTTCGCGCACCGCGCCCGAGTTTTTACAGCGTTTGTTTGAGCTTGAAGTGCCGGAAATTTTTGATGGCCTGATTACCATCAAGAAAATTGTACGTGAGCCGGGCGAACGCGCTAAAGTTGCGGTTGAATCATATGATGACCGTATCGATCCGGTTGGTGCCTGCGTAGGTATGAAGGGTTCACGGATCCACGGTATAGTACGTGAGTTAAAAAATGAAAATATCGACGTTATTAACTTTACCAACAATGTTCAGCTATATATTCAGCGTGCACTATCACCTGCCAAAATCACTTCTATTAAATTAGATGATGAGAAAAAGACAGCGGCTGTGTATTTAAAACCCGACCAGGTATCATTGGCTATCGGCCGTGGCGGACATAACATTAAGCTGGCAGGAAAATTGACAGGCTACGAAATTGATGTTTACCGTGAAGCCGATGAGCATGACGAAGATGTGGACATCGAAGAATTTTCAGACGAAATTGATAGCTGGATCCTTGACGAATTTAAACGCATTGGTTTGGATACAGCAAAATCAGTATTAGCCCTAACCGTTGGTGAACTGGTAAAACGCACCGATTTAGAGGAAGAAACTGTAAAAGAAGTGTTATCAATTTTGAATGCGGAGTTTGAATAAACGTAATAAGCAAAATAAAAAGCGTATTTTTGCACCAAATTAGCAGAGAAAGTAAGTAATATTAAATGTCAGAAGACAAATCCATAAAATTAATTAAAGCAGTAAAAGAACTGAACATTGGCATGGGTACCCTTGTCGATTATTTAGCTACCAAAGGATACAAGGTTGACAAGCATCCTATGGCCAAGCTGGATAATGACATGTACAATGCCCTGTTAAAGGAATTTGCTGTTGACAAAAGTATTAAGGAGGAAGCTAAGCAGATCAGTATCGGAAAGATAAGGAAAGAAGAGCCTGCTGCACAGTTTCCTGAAAAGCCGGTTGAGAACCGCCGTTCGCGCGATTTTGAGAACGAAGAGATACTGATCAAGAATACAGGGCACTTTGCACAGCCGCAGGTTGAAAAACCTAAACCGGCCGAGCCGACTCCGGCAGCACAAGCTCCTGCACGTTCTGATGAGCGCAATGACGTATTACCTGGTGTTAAGGTAGTTGGAAAAATCGACCTTAACAACCTGAGTGCTAAACCACAGCCGCAGGCCGAGA
The DNA here is from genome assembly GCF_050433785.1 of Mucilaginibacter sp. 3215. Taxonomy (NCBI): domain Bacteria; kingdom Pseudomonadati; phylum Bacteroidota; class Sphingobacteriia; order Sphingobacteriales; family Sphingobacteriaceae; genus Mucilaginibacter; species Mucilaginibacter sp. 3215. The sequence goes on along the minus strand of NZ_JBNPWO010000005.1, from coordinate 190,584 downwards.
AACCTGCGGAAAAACCAGTTGAAGTTGTTAAACAGCCAGAGCCTGTTGCACAGGCACCTGCGCCAACACCTGCACCGGCGCCTGCCGAGCCAAAAGTTGAAGCGCCAAAACCGGTAGCACCTGCTGCGCCCGAACCGCCAAAGGCTGAAGCACCAAAACCGGCAGCACCTGTTGTGCCCCCGGTTGCTGAAGCACCTAAGGCTGAAGAGCCGAAAGCGCCTGCTGCACCGATAGTTGAACAAACACCGGTTGTAACACCTCCGGCTGCTACTGAAACACCGGCTGATGACAGCCAGGAACCAGACGTGATCCGGGCTAAAGCCGAGCGTTTAACCGGGCCAAATATTATTGGTAAGATCCAGTTACCTGTTAACGCGCCAAAACGCAACCCGGTAGCTTCATCATCAAATTCAAATAATAACTCGGCCGATCATAAACGCAAACGTAAGCGTAAAGATAGCCAGGGCAACCCGCAACAAGGCGGCGGTAACCATCCGCATGGCCAGCAGGGCGGTGGTGGCAATCACCCGCAACAAGGTCAACAGCCAAGCGGTGGTGGTACCATTAATCCTAACCGCCCGGATTTCAGGAACCGTACACATGGAGCACCCGGAAACAGCGGGCCAGGTCAGGGCCAGGGAGGTCATGGCGGTGGTAACCGCCCGGATTTCAGGAACAACCGCAATAATCCGCCTCAACATACAGGACCGAAGGAAGAACCTTCAGAAAAAGACATACAAGACCAGATCAAGGCTACGCTTGCTCGCTTAAGTGGAGCAGGTAAGTCGGGCAAGTTTGCACAGCGTGCTAAATTCCGCCGTCAAAAACGTGATGACGTTGCTGCAAGTGCCGAAGAACTGGCAATGGAACAGGAACTGCAATCAAAAGTATTGAAGGTTACCGAGTTTGTAACAGCCAACGAGCTGGCAAGTATGATGGATGTATCTGTAACGCAGATCATATCTACCTGTATGAGCCTGGGTATGTTCGTTTCCATTAACCAAAGACTTGATGCCGAAACACTTTCAATTGTGGCCGATGAGTTTGGCTACCAGGTTGAATTTGTGAAGCCGCAGGATGAGGAAGCCAACCTTGACCAGGTTGATGATCCGGCCGATTTGGTGACACGTGCACCAATCGTAACCATCATGGGCCACGTTGACCACGGTAAAACCTCATTGCTCGACTTTATACGTAAAACCAACGTAATAGGCGGCGAAGCGGGTGGTATAACCCAGCACATTGGTGCTTACGAAGTAACATTGCCTGACAATAAAGGAAAGATCACCTTCCTGGATACACCGGGTCACGAAGCGTTTACCGCGATGCGTGCAAGGGGTGCACAGGTTACAGATATTGTAATTATAGTGATAGCTGCCGATGACAGCGTGATGCCGCAAACCCGCGAGGCCATAAACCACGCGCAGGCTGCAGGTGCACCAATCATCTTCGCCTTTAACAAAATTGATAAGCCGGGTGCCAATGCCGATAAGGTAAGGGAACAATTATCGGCCATGAATATTTTGGTTGAAGAGTGGGGCGGTAAATACCAGTCGCAGGAAATTTCGGCCAAAACCGGCTTAAATGTTGACTTGCTATTGGAAAAAGTATTGCTTGAAGCCGAATTGCTCGAACTGAAAGCTAACCCTAACAAACGTGCCGTAGGTACTGTTATTGAGGCAGCTTTAGATAAAGGTCGTGGCATTGTTACCACCATCCTGGTACAGGCCGGCCGCTTAAAAGTAGGCGACCCGATATTGGCAGGCTGCTACAGCGGTCGTGTTAAAGCGTTAACCAACGAGCGTGGCCAGCGTGTAGATTCAGCAGGACCATCAACACCGGTACAGGTATTAGGTATGCAGGGCGCGCCAACCGCAGGCGATAAATTCAATGCGCTTGAAAGCGAAGTTGAGGCACGTGAAATTGCTAACAAACGCCTGCAATTACAACGTGAGCAGGGCTTACGTACACAAAAACATATCACTCTTGATGAGATCGGCCGCCGTTTGGCAGTGGGTAACTTCAAGGAGCTTAACATCATCGTTAAAGGTGACGTGGATGGTTCTATCGAGGCCTTGTCAGATTCATTGTTGAAACTGTCTACCGAGCAGATCCAGGTGAACATCATTTCGAAAGCGGTGGGTCAGATCTCCGAATCAGACGTATTGCTGGCATCAGCATCCGACGCGATCATCATCGGTTTCCAGGTACGCCCTTCAGGTAGTGCCCGTAAATTGGCCGAAGCTGAACAGATCGATATCAGGCTGTACTCTATCATCTACGATGCGATCAACGAGATCAAAGCGGCGATGGAAGGTATGCTTGCACCAACCTTTGAAGAAAAGATTGTGGCTAACGTTGAGATCCGCGAAACCTTTAAGATCAGCAAAGTGGGTACTATTGCAGGTTGTATGGTATTGGATGGTAAAATTAACCGTAACAGCAAGATCCGCATCATCCGTGATGGCGTGGTGATCTACACCGGCGAACTGGCTTCACTGAAACGCTTTAAAGATGACGTAAAAGAAGTAAGCGCAGGTTATGAGTGCGGTTTGAACATCAACAACTTTAACAACATTGAAGTTGGCGATATCGTTGAAGCTTACGAAAACGTGGAAGTTAAACGCAAGCTGTAATTAAGTAAATCAGCTTTATAATATTGAAGGGCTTATCTGTAACGGATAAGCCCTTTTTTATTGGGATGTATTGCTAACCCAAGCCGCAGCCAGTTAAGCGATAGTAACTTAACAATCCTCCGCCATGTAACAACTTTGTTAACACAATATATTCCCAATTTTAATTTATAATAAATAGGTTTGTTTTAACTGATCTTATAATTTATTATATATGAAATTAAAACTACTCTTTTCGTGTTTAATTACGGCTGGTATTGCAGTACCATCGTTTGCACAGGAACCTGTTGATGCTGCCATGGTTCAAAAAATAAGGGAAGAAGGCCTTAACCATTCAAAAGTAATGGAAACGGCTTTTTACCTTACAGATGTTTCGGGCCCAAGGCTTGCCAATTCTCCGGGCTTAAAGCGCGCTCAAAACTGGGCTGTTAATCAGCTTAAAACCTGGGGCATGGCCAACTCCAAATTGGAAGCCTGGGGTAAATTTGGCAAAGGCTGGGAGGTTCAAAAAAACTATGCAGCTATCACGGTTCCTTACTATCATGCTATTATCGCCATACCTAAAGCATGGACACCAGGTACACATGGCTTGATCAAAGGCGAAGTGATGATAATCAAAGCCGATTCGGCAGCAGAGCTTGAGCAATATAAAGGTAAGCTGGCCGGCAAGATCGTGATATTTGATACTAAAGCACCAACAGAACGTACCTGGAAAGTGGATGCCGCCCGTTATACCAATGAGGAACTTACCGAAATGGCCAACGCGAAAGCTACGCCGGCCGGCCCGCGCAGGAACGCTGTGGACCCCAACGCCGCCCAAATGGCCGCTTTCCGTAAGCTACGTGCTTTCAGGACTGCATTAAGCCAATTTTTGGTTGATGAAAAAGCTGCCTTGGTGTTAAGCCAGGCCCGCGGTACTGATGGTACAGTGTTTACAACCAACGGCGCTTCATACGCCGATACCGCAAAAGCGGTAGCACCCGAGCTTGAAACCAGCAGCGAAGATTACCAGCGCATTTTGCGTCTTATAAAAGGCGGCCAGCCGGTACAACTGGAAGCTGATATTAAAACTCAATTCATTACCGATGACCTGCAGGGTTATGATGTAGTCGCTGAAATTCCCGGAACGGATAAAAAGCTGAAAGACCAGGTAGTAATGCTTGGCGGCCACCTTGATTCATGGCATGCTGCTACCGGTGCTACCGATAATGCAGCGGGCAGCGCGGTAATGCTGGAGGCCATGCGTATTTTAAAAGCGATTAACTTTAAACCCAAACGCACCATTCGCATCGCCTTATGGAGTTCGGAAGAGCAGGGCTTATTTGGTTCGCGCGGATACGTGGCCAATCATTTTGGCGATCCTAAAACGATGGAGCTTAAACCCGAACAAGCAAAGCTTTCGGCCTATTACAACCTGGATAATGGAACCGGCAAGATCCGTGGAGTGTATTTGCAGGGAGATTCGGCCGCAGCACCTATCTTTAAGGCCTGGCTTGACCCTTTTAAAGATCTTGGCGCCAGCACGCTTACCATTCGTAATACCGGCGGCACCGATCACCTTTCATTTGATGCCGTTGGTATTCCGGGCTTCCAGTTTATCCAGGATGCTATCGATTACGGTTCACGCACCCATCATAGTAATCAGGACACTTACGATCGTCTTATTGAAGACGACCTGAAACAAGCCGCTACCATTGTTGCTTCATTTGTTTACCATACGGCTCAACGTGCCGAAATGATCCCGCGCAAAGAGCTGCCAAAGCCACAACCTGCAAGGTAAAACTGTTACGATATTTATAGAAAAGCGATGCTTCCGGGCATCGCTTTTTTTGTTTAAACTTTATGCTATTGTCCTTTCAGTCGGGACTTAGTGTATTCATGGTTTATAACAGAAATGAACCAACACCTATGAAAAAAAACTGGTTATTAGCTTATTTTCCTTAAATAGAGCTGTCTGCAGGCGGTTAATTTCCATAAACCATTTTAATAAATTAATTTTGTATGTTTAATGAGCCTATTTATAAAACCCCAGAAACCAGGGAAATCAACAGACGAAGAACTACTTAGTGATTATCGCGCAAGCGGTAACCTAACAGTTTTGGGCAGCTTATATGAAAGATATATGCCCCTTGTTTATGGCGTTTGCCTTAAATATCTGAAAGATGAAGAACTGGCCAAAGACGCGGTAATGGGCATTTTTGAGGAGCTGGTTGATAAGGTTAAAAAGCATGAGATTAACCAGTTCAGGAATTGGGTGTATGTACTTGGGCGCAATTATTGCTTGATGCAGTTACGGAGGGGTAAAAAGATGGAGTTGGTTAATTTAGATGAAGTTGTGGAATTTACCCCCTTTTTGCATCCTGATGATAATAACAGGGAAGAGGCGTTGAAAGCTTTGGAGCACTGCATAGCAGGGTTAACCGGCGGACAAAAACAAAGTATCGACCTGTTTTATTTAAAAGAGAAGTGTTATAAGGAAATTGCCGGGATAACAGGATATACTTTAAATGAGGTAAAAAGTTATATCCAGAACGGTAAGAGGAATTTAAAAATTTGCCTCGAACGGAACAGTGCATAGTAAAAAGGCAAATATATTGCAAATACAGAAGTATCTCAACGGAGAGCTTGACGCCCGTGCTATGCATAAACTGGAGATGGAGGCACTAAACGACCCTTTTTTGATGGATGCATTGGAAGGATATGACAACATGGGGACAAGTCAACAGTTAAACCTTGCTGACCTTAGCTCAAGATTGCGGCAGCGTACCGGAGAAAATAAAGGCCGTGTAATACCGTGGACCGTTTGGCCCATAGCGGCTTCGGTTTTAATAGCATTAAGTTTGGGAGGCCTTTATCTTAACAGATCTCCTAAAGCTGAACTGCAAAGTAATAACATCGCAGGAAACAAAAATTCGACCCCGCCCATGGCAGCTGCCGCCGATACCGTAAAGACCGGCGATACAGTTAAAAAAGCAAGTGCCAATACGCCCATACAGGCCCCATCAGTTGCAGTAAATAAAAAACCAAGACGGACAAAGCAATCGGCTAACGCGCTTTATCAGCAGGAAATTTCCGCTGGCGACAATAAAACAGCTTCGAATGATGTTCCGCCTCCTGTGGGCAGCAATCCTTTAACAGTACCGGCAACTCCGCCCGCTGCTGCTAAAGATAAAGTTGTTTTGAAAGAAGAAGGCAATTTAAGTGAGCGGATAGTAGCAGGATACACAGCTCCAATTGCAAAAAAAGATACAGTAAGCCAGGATGTGATAGCATTAAGAGCGAATACTACTGTAGCTAAATCAAAAGCCCCGCTGCAATTTAAATTACCCGGAAAGGTTGACGGTGTTACATCCTCACCGGCAACTGTTTTTGGCAGCAGTAAAGCGGCTGCACAATCATTATACATTGCCGGTACTATTATTTCGAGAGATGACGGCTCTCCTTTAATTGGTGCGGCAATCAGGATCAAAGGCACCAACCGGAGCACGGTAACTGATGTTAATGGAAAATTCGCACTTAGTTCGCCGGGAGATAAGGCGACGCTTGATGTGGTTTATATTGGTTATGAGCCGAGGCAGGTTAACGCCACACGCGGCGATAGCATTAAAGTAGCGCTTAAGCCCGATTCCAGGGCCCTTAGCGAGGTGGTTGTAACTAAAAAAGACGATGACAACGGCGAGGTAAGTGTCACTGCGGCACATCCGCAACTGGGCTGGGGCAGCCTGAAAAAATATTTACAAACTAATGCTTTACTGCCTGATGGTACTGCCGGCACCGTGACCGTAACATTTACGGTATTCCCGAGCGGCATCACAGACGAGTTTAGTATTAAAAAAGGCCTGAATGAAGCGGCCGATCAAAAAGCCATAGAGCTTATAAAAAATGGCCCCTCATGGGTTGGCAGTACTAACAACAAACCCGAAGTTGTTACTGTAAAGGTTAAATTCCAAAAGCAAAAATAATATGCCCAATAAAAAAGCTGCGTTGAATAACATCGACGCAGCTTTTTTTGTATCTCTTTCTTTTATCTATTTATTGTCCTGTAGTTTTTTTCCTATCAGCAAAAGCGAATACTTTTTGTAATAAAGGCGTAGTACGCGCGCCAAGATTTTGACGAATGTTAAGCTCTTCTTTGGCTATCTCTACAAATAAGCCGTCGATGGCTTTTTGGGTCACATAATCGCTGATATCAGGGTTAAGCTTTGATACAAACGGAACTTTATTGTAAGCCTGGGCCGCGTCAGTATAGTATTTGGTAGCGTTCACTTTATTTAAACTGCCCTGGATAACAGGTTTGAATTGCAGGCTTAATTTCGCGGTAGTTGTACGTTTAAAATATTGTGTTGCAGCATCCTGGCTGCCCAATAAAATATTGGTAACATCCTGCAGGGTCATTTGCTTAATAGCATCAATAAAAATAGGTTTTGCCTGTTTTGCAGCGTCTTCGGCTGCGCGGTTAAGCGAAAGGATTACATTATCGCAAAGGCTGTTCAGGCCAAGCCCGCGTAAGGTTCTCTCAGCCTTTTGTGCTTCGGGCGGGAAAAGGATCTTGATAGCGGCATTGCCAAAAAATCCGTTAACTGCCGATAGTTGATCAGAGCTTTTACCTGTGCCTATTTCAAGGGCCTGTTTTAAACCGTTGCCTATTTCAAGCGACGTTGGTGTTCCCTGGTTTTGAATAGTGGCGTTAGCTACCTGGTTTAGCGTATCACAGCTGGTTAACGTAATTAAAGCTATTAAGATGGGGATAATGAGTAGTCTTGTTTTCATATAGTAAGTAAAGCTAACAAAATTACTACCGGTTTGTTTATGCAAAGAAATGTAATAATGCAAATACACCAGCGGCAATCAGGGCCGAAATAGGGATGGTAATGATCCAGGCCCAAACCAGGTTAATGGTTACGCCCCAGCGCACGGCCGATACACGTTTGGTTAAACCCACACCTATAATTGAGCCGGTGATAGTATGTGTTGTTGAAACCGGAATCCCGAAACGCTCGGTAATAAACAGGGTGATAGCACCAGCAGTTTCGGCACTTACACCTTCAAGCGGGGTAACCTTGGTTATTTTTGAGCCCATGGTTTTAACGATCTTCCAACCGCCCGACATGGTACCCGCAGCAATAGCTGAGTAACAAGCTAAAGGGATCCACTCCGGCATTACTGAGCCTGGCTTTATCACTTTTGAAGCAATAAGGCTTACGTACAGGATCCCCATTACTTTTTGAGCATCGTTACCACCGTGAGCAAAACTCAGAGCTGCCGACGATACTAACTGCATGCGTTTAAACCAGCGCTCGGCAGTGGCTGGTCTGGCAGCTTTGCACAGGTGGAGTATTAAAATGGTTACAACATAAGCTATAATTAAACCAATAAACGGGGCAAGTACGATGTAGGCAACGATTTTAAGCACATATTGCATTTCAACAGCATGCAGGGCGTTGGCACCCATATAAAGTGCGTTAGTCATACCAGCACCGGCAAAGCCCCCAATAAGGGTATGCGACGAGCTTGAAGGGATTCCGAACCACCATGTAAACAGGTTCCAGGTGATGGCGGCTACCAGGCCAGCCAGGATCACGTGCAGGGTAACGTAGTGCTCCAATACGATCTTAGATACGGTATTGGCAACCTTATGATCTTTAATAAAAAAGTAAGCTGCAAAGTTGAATACCGCGGCCATTAACACAGCCTGAAACGGTGTTAATACTTTGGTAGATACAATGGTAGCTATAGAGTTTGCGGCATCATGAAAGCCATTGGTGTAATCAAACAACAGGGCGAGTACAACAATAACTACAAGTAGGGAAGTAACCATTTAGCTGGGGATAAGATTTACTTAAGCGTTTTTAACTAAGATTGACTCCATAACATTAGCTGCGTCTTCGCACATATCAGTAGCGGTTTCAAGGGCTGCTAATATTTCTTTGTATTTGATAAGGCGGATAGCATCTTTTTCATACAGGAACAAGTCGGCTACAGCGCGGTCAAAAACATAATCAGCCTGGTTTTCAACGCTGTTTATCCTGATGCATGAATCGGCTATATTACGTACATTCCTAAGGTCTTTCAGTTCTTTTACAGCTTTTTCCAAATCAACACTGGCCTGCAGTATCAGGTCAGATAGCTTACGGATGTGCTCATTCAAATCATCTATCCTGTACAGGCTCATGCGGTTTGCCGCGCCCTGTATATAGTCGGCCACATCATCAATAGCTGTTGCAAGGGCGTGGATATCTTCACGATCAAAAGGCGTAATGAAGTTTTTGCCAAGCTCCAGGTAAATCTGGTGGGTATATTCGTCGCCTTTGTTTTCAAGCTTGTCAATCTGTTTATATAGATCCTCGCGGGTTGCAGGGTTGTTTGAGTTAACTGCTTCAACCAGTATGGTAGCCATGGCTACAACATTGGCCGCGGCTTGTTCAAACAGCGGGAAGAATATTTTTTTATCCTTGGGTACAAAATACTGGAATATACTGTTTAGCGACATAGTGATTTGAAATTGGTGTAAAGGTACAGTTAGTATGTTAAATTATTGTTAACTTTTTAACACAGGTAAATTTGGGAAAGGAATGGTCTGCTTAGCCCTTGCCAATGTAAAACCAAACGTTGAACCAAGCCCTTCTGTACTGCGCACATTGATAGTTTGCTGGTGGGCTTCAATGATATGCTTTACAATAGCAAGCCCCAGCCCGGAGCCTCCAATTTGCCTTGAACGGCTGCTGTCTGTACGGAAAAAACGCTCAAACAGTCTTGGCAAAAACTTTTCTTCAATACCAATGCCGTCATCGGTAACTTCAACCAAAACCTGGTCGTGCAGTACAAAAAGGCTTACCGAAGTACTGCCTTCTTCTTTACCGTACTTAAACGAATTATCTATCAGGTTCACGAGCACCTGTCTTATTTTTTCCCTGTCGGCATTCACCACAATAGGCTCATCATACTTTTGCTTAAATATAAGTTTGATGTGGTACTGCTTGCCTTTGATCTCCAATGATTCAAAAACCTCTTTGATCAGGTCGTTGATCTTGAATTTAGTATAATTGATAGGCATCTCGCCCGATTCGAGTTTGGAGATTTCATCAAGGTCTTTAATCAGATAACTTAGGCGGTCTACATTTTTCGAGGCCTTCTCCAAAAATTGTCGGGCCATTTCCCTGTCTTCCAGATCATCGTCCTGCAGGGCTTCTATGTAACCCTGGATAGCAAAAAGCGGGGTTTTAAACTCGTGTGAAATATTGGATAAAAAATCACGGCGGAATTTTTCCTGCTTACGCAATTCGTCTATCTCGGTCTTTTTCTGTTTGGCCCATTCCTTTACCTCCTGTTCTACATCGGCAATGGGGTTGGCGCTTACGTGTTCGCCAAGGGCGTCCCTAAGATCGCGGCCTAATTTCAGGTTATGGATCAGTTTATAAATTAACTTGATACGGGAGTAAATATATTTTTCGATAAGGTAGTAGAAAACGAAGTAACTTACACCAAGGGCCACCGAAAAAGTAACCATTACATCGTACCATTTATGCTGAAAATAAAAGTTAACTGCCGAGAGCGTAATTGCCACGCCAAGCGAGGTTGTTAAAACCAGTACACGCAAATTCATAGCGTAAAGCTACGATTTATAGATGATTAACTCCCATCTGAAAGGCCAGCGCCATGTTAATTTAAAGTTATCAATTTGTGCTTTTTTTAATAATGCCAACAATTCGTGCCTTTTAAAACCACGCTTAACCGAAAGGGGGCCATCATTTTGTGCCATGGCATTATGGGTAAAAACACGGGTTATTAACACTATGGCATGGTATAAAAGCCAGTGCCGGTGCAGGTCGGTAATGATAATTCCTTTTTGTGCCGAGGCTTGCATGTTTTTGATGAGCTCAATCCAGCGCTCATCATCAAAATGGTGCGTGAACAGGCTGCAAATGATCACATCAGCCGGTTTAATGAGATATGCTTCGTCAATAACATCGGCTTGGATAAAATTAATGTTGCTATAATCCTTCGCCTGTTTTCGGGCATAATTAACAGCAGCCTGTGCTGCGTCAACGCCGTTTAAGTTAAGATCGATTTGTTTGCTTTCGGCCCATTTAGCAATGGCTATCAGGGTGTCCCCTCCGCCACAGCCCCAATCACTAACAGAATAGCCCGTACTTACAGATAATTTATTCAATAAGTTGATAATGTTTTTATGGCCGCCAAATAACGCGTTCATCTTCCCCAGGCCTTCAAGCACCGGAGCTACTTCGGCAGAGGGGAGATTAAAATCGTCCATGATCTCCAGTGTATCTGTACGGTAACTTAAATCAGGCATATATTATAGCATCAAATGTACAAAGCCAAGAGCTGGCAATTAATTATTAAAACCAATTATCAACTTTGGATTAAATTTCTATAATATATACGCTTGAACTATACAAATGGTTGGCCGTGAGTTTTACTTATCAGGTATTGTGCAACAGAAGGCAGGTGATTCAGCGTATTTAAAGTAAAGGCTGTCATATTATCGTTACCAAACAAACGCTGTAACTGCCTGCCAACCCAAAGCCTTTGCGCAAACTGTTTGTTCCAGCTTTGGGCATAATCCTGCTCAAGGTTAGCGCGCTGTTCAGCATTAAAGCTACCCGGCTTATAGTGTGTAATAATTTTTTCGGAAAGGATTTTAGCCGAATGAATGGCCATAGTCATGCCGTTGCCACAAAGCGGAGCTATCATCCCGGCGGTGTCTCCGCTCATCAGGATGTGGTTATCAACAGGCGCCTTCTTCTCAAAGGAGATCTCGTTGATCACCTCCGGCTTATCCAGTAAAAACTTAGCGTTACGAAAGATCTCATCAAGGTAAGGGTTCCTGCGGATCACGTTCTCTTCCAGAGCCTGTAAAGTGCCGTACTTGCGCAGGTCTTCACGATGGGCCATATAGCACATGCAATACCTGTCGCCATCGGTTTTACTTACCCCACAATAGCCGTCTTTATAATTATTAAGCTGGATGAGGTCCTGTGGGAAATCCATCTGCAAATGAAATTTTACGGCCAGGTATGGGCTGCGTTTATAAAAGAACGGCCGTTTAAGTTTTTGATCGAGATTGGAGCGTTTACCGAACGAGCCGATAGCCAACGGGGCTGTTAATGTTTCGCCGGGAGTTACCACTTCAAATTTTTCGCCAGCAAAACGGATATCCTCCACCCGCGTGCCGGTTAAAATGTCAACCCCTTCGGCGAGGGCTTTTTGATACAGAAAATTATCGAAAGTAAACCTGCTTAAACCAAAACCGCCCAGGTCAAGCTTTTGCGAAAGTTTGGTGCCGGATGCCGCTGTTACCTCCAGCCGGTTGATGCGGGCAACATTCAGTTCATCAAGATTGATATCCAGCGAAGACAAAAAGGGGATCACCTCGTTCGAGATATACTCGCCGCAAACGCGATGCATGGGGTAGGTTTTTTTTTCGATAACTGTAACTTTTAGCCCCGCGCGGTTCAATAATATGGCGTTAAACAATCCGGCCAGGCCCCCGCCAATTACAATTACGTCGCTCATAATGGCTTAGTGCATTTCAAGTATCATTCCCTCAACCGTTAAACCCGGCCCAAAAGCGAAACTCAATATCTTCTGATCTACCAGATTACCGGCTTTCAGCATTTTATCCAGCACAAATAAAATAGTTGCCGATGACATGTTGCCGTATTCCTGCAGCACCTGGTAAGCGAATGCGTTGCTTTCTTCCGGCAACTCCAGCGCATCTTCAACGGCTTCCAAAATGGTACGCCCACCGGGATGGACAGCGTAGGCCGTAATATCATCTATATGGGTTTTGGCCTTTTGCAAAAAACGGTCGGTAAGGGCTTTGATATGTTTTTTGATTTGTTTGGATACTTTGGATGTAAGCTTCATTTCAAAACCGGTATTGCCCACGTACCAGCCCATCTCATTGCGGGCTTCAGTAACAAATTCCGAATAGAAATTTTTGAGCGAAAAGTAATTGCCACTGGCTAAACGGTTAGCCGTATTTTCGACCAAAACGGCAGCAGCCCCATCTGAAAATAGCGAATTAGCAACCCAGTTATCCAGCGTATTCACTTTTTGAAAATGAAGCGTACAAAGCTCTACACTAACAACAAGCACTTTGGCACCGGCATCGGCGCGGCAGATATAGTCGGCTACTTTGAGCCCGTTTATGGCACCGTAGCAGCCCATAAAGTTGATGCAGGTACGTTCGGTATCGCAGTTTAGCTGCAGCCGGTCCACAAGTTCGATATCAATCCCAGGTGCGTGCATACCCGTACAGCTAATGGTTACCAGGTGTGTAATGCTGCCGGTAATGTCATCTCCAAATTTTTGAAGACAGCTTTTTGCGGCATTTACAGCTATGGCGATAGCTTCTTTTTCGTAAAGCTTTAACCTTTTCTGTGTGTCAGGGAATGGTTCGAGCCCTGCCGACTGTTCAAAAAAAGTGAAATCTGCCGCATCCCGATAGCCAAAATCAGGAATTACCGAATAGCGGTAATCAATTCCCGAATGGTCATAAATCCCCTTTAATCTTGCTGCATTGGTTGCATCCAGCCCAAAGGCGTTAGCCATGAAATGGTAAATATCCTGCTGGGCAATTCGATTGGCGGGATTTGCTATCCCGATAGCACTGATGCAACTCTCCATTAAAAATGATTAAGCGTTTTATTTGCTGATCTCCGCCTCAACCGAAACATTGGCTTCATTTGAAAGGATCAGGTTTTTGCCGCCTATTCCAAAATCTGTCCTCAAAATCATAAAGTTTCCTTTCAGTTGTGCTGTATTACCTGATTCCATATACGTAAAAGGTACTTCAATCAACTTTGTTTTATCCCTTATAGTTACGTTAAAATTGCCGGTATAGTTGCTCCCGCTTTTACGTTTAAAGGAAACTGACTTTAGTGTGATCTTTGGATATTTAATTACGTCAAAATAATCTTCGCTTTTAAGATGCTTATCACGGCTTTCGTTATCGGTATTAACCGTATTGGATAACACTGACGCTTCGATAAAGCTGCCTTCCAGGTCATTAGGCTTAAACTTAATATCGGCCTGCAAACCGCCGAAGGTACCGCCAACATTAAAGCCAAGGTTTTTAATCTTAAAGCTGATATCTGATTTAGATACCGTTTGCGCGAAGCCCGCTGTCGTGGCGAAAATTAAAAGTACAACTATATAAATTTTCTTATTCATGTTACATTAACGCTGTTTCAAACATAATAATTTATACTGAAGGAATTTTGTACTTAAGGTTGTATGTTTATAACCGCAATCAGGCAACCTGATGTTGCCTCCGGCAGTAATTATAATGTAAAAACACGCCATGAAGTTTAAACAATTTATCCCTACCCGGTCGGCATTTGCGCATTTAAGGTTTGTGTTTTCTGTTTTTTTGCTGCCGGTGTATCTGTTTGCCTTTAGCCGGGCCGATGTGGTGAAAGCTTCAACAGCCGTACTTGTATTTTTTATATGGCATTTCCTTGCTTTCCCGGCCAGCAATGGCTATAACAGTTATTTTGATAAGGATGAAGATAGCATTGCCCTGTTAGCCAAACCGCCCGAAGTGGATCTCAGTCTGTATTATTTTTCCATTCTGCTGGAGGTTATCGCGTTTTTGCTTGGCTTTATCATTAGTTGGGAGTTTGCCTGTGCTGTGCTTATTTATGGCATTATGTCAAAATTATACAGCCATCCTGCTACCCGTTTAAAAAAATATCCCATCATCAGCTTTTTAACGGTGTTTATTTTCCAGGGATGCTTTATTTATTACACCACCTACACCGCTTTGACCGGCACAAGCCTGTTTGACCATTGGGATTTAGGGCTGATCATTCCAGGGGCTATCAGCTCCTGCCTCATCGGGGCATCATACCCCTTAACCCAGGTTTATCAGCATGAAGAAGACAGCAGGCGGGGCGATAAAACGCTTAGTATCGTTTTAGGCTACAAAGGCTCCTTTATTTTTTCGGGCGTATTGTTTGCCGCGGGGATAGGCCTTTCCTACTGGTATTGGCACCTGGCTGGGATGATGCTTAACTTTTATTTCTTTATAGTATGCGCCGCGCCAATATTTTTCTTTTTCAATTATTGGTTTTATAAAGTAGGCCAATCAACGGCGAATGCTAATTTTAAAAACGCCATGCGTATGAATTTCATCAGCTCGGGTTGTATGCTGGTTTATTTTGGGGTGCTGGCAGTGTTTAGTTGATAGATAGATCTAAAAACTAAACGCGTCATTGCGAGGCACGAAGCAATCCCAAACTATGCAGATTCGCTCTGTAGGTCGGGGATTGCTTCGTGCCTCGCAATGACGCGTTGTATTATAGCAATTTTCTTTTTACTTCTTCGCAGCCCAGGCATCCATTTTAGCCTCAAAAACCGCCATTGGCATAGCGCCATCTTTCAGTACCTGGTCATGAAATTCGGCGATATTGAACTTGCCGCCTAATTGCTTTTCATATTTGGTGCGCAGTTCGCGGATTTTGAGTGCGCCTATTTTATAGCTCAAGGCCTGACCCGGGATGGCCATATAACGCTCAATCTCTGCGGTTGCACCCTGCTCGCTGATGGCTTCATTATCCATCATATATTTAATAGCCTGCTCGCGGGTCATGCCTTTGGTGTGGATAGCCACATCGACAACCAAACGGATAGCCCGGTGAATCTCATCGCCTAACGCGCCCATATACTGGTACGGATCGGTGTATAAGCCGAGCTCTTTCCCTAATGATTCGCAATACAGCGCCCAGCCTTCTACATAGGCAGTTTCCCCGCCATCAAAGCGACGGAATTTTGGCAATGAAGCGTTTTCCTGGGTTAACGAAATTTGGTAATGGTGACCAGGAATTGCTTCATGCAAAAACAACGATTCCATGCCCGATGTGGTGTTAAACTTGGTGGCATCTAATATCGGCACGTAAAAAATACCGGGACGGGTACCATCTGCCGAACCCTGGTTATATTCGGCACTGGCCGATGCCGCGCGGAAGGCTTCGGTTTGCCTGATCTCGAAAGGGGTTTTAGGCACATGGTTAAACATTTTTTTCAGGTTTGGCTCCATGCGTTTGTGAATGTTTTCAAAAGCATCAAGCACATCCTTCGGGGTTTTGTAAGGAGTAAACTTAGGGTCGGTTTTCATGTATTCGAAAAACGCCTTCAAATCGCCCTTAAAGCCAACACTGGTTTTGATGCTATCCATTAAGCCACGGATCCGGGCAACTTCTTTCAAACCCAATTGGTAAATTTCTTCCGGAGTTTTATCGGTAGTGGTTTGTTGTTTAACTAAATAGGTGTATTTAGCAGTACCATCCGGCAGGGATGAAAAACCCGAGGTTGCACGTGCGTGGGGCAGGTATTGATTTTTCAGGTAATCGGCCAGTTTTTGGTAGGTTGGGTTAACTATGGTAGTTATCACTTTTTTGTAAGCCTCGGTCAGCTGTTTTTTATCCGCATCCGAAAAATCCTTCGGCATATTCTTAACTGGTCCGTAGAACAAGCTTTTTTCTACATCTTTTGATACCAGGTCCTGCATTTCGGGGATCATTTTAACAACTAACGATTTTGGCAGCACTACGCCTGTTTTGATGCCTTTGTTAAAATTAGCTATGGCTGTATCTGCCCAGATCTGGAAAGCGGATAATCGCTTAAGCCAGTCGTTATAATCAACAACCGTTTTAAAGGGCTGCGCACCAGAACCCGAACCCAACTGCCCTATGGTAATTGGCAGGGCATAAAACTGGTTAAAAGGCATGTACTCAAAGTGATACTTGAAATTATCAAGGGCCAGTTGCACCTCGTAGGTAAATATATCGTATGATAGCTTGTCGTCTTCGTTCAGTTCAGCCCGGTCAAAGTTTTTCACCTTCGACAAGTAAACCGAGTTGTAATCGTATGCTTTTTTTAAAAACTCCGCCGAACCATCATTGGGTAGCAGATCATTATAGCGCTTGTCGCCAATGTAGGTTGCATTAAGCGGGTAAAGTTTTAAGCCGTCCTGGAAATAATCTTCAAAAACTTTGGCGAGGTCTTTATTAGTAGGGATGCCGCCGGCGGTGTCTATTGATTTAGGTTGATTACAGGCCGCGAAAGAACCAGCTATGAATAGCATGAGTAATATTTTTTTCATGAAGGTGTTGTTAAAAACATAAAGCTAAGAAAAAAGAAAAGGAGATTTATCGTTACGATAGATCTCCTTGTTTATCATTTATCAGAATTTTAATAATTACAACCCCATTTCTTTTTTCAAAAACTTGCCGGTAAAGCTGTTCTTCACTTTGCACAAACCTTCGGGTGTACCCGAGAACAGGATATTACCACCGCCTGAACCGCCTTCGGGGCCAAGGTCAATTACGTGGTCGGCCACTTTAATAACATCAAGGTTATGCTCAATAACCAAAACGGTATTGCCTTTATCAACCAGTTGGTTAAGCACACCTAACAGCACGTTAATATCCTCAAAGTGCAAACCAGTGGTAGGCTCATCCAGGATATAAAAAGTGTTGCCGGTATCCTTTTTCGATAGCTCGGTAGCCAGCTTAACACGCTGTGCTTCTCCGCCGGATAGCGTGGTTGAAGCCTGTCCTAAGGTGATGTAACCCAAACCAACATCGTTCAGCGTTTTTACTTTGCGATAGATGGATGGGATGTGCTCAAAGAATGGCGTAGCGTCCTCAATACTCATATCCAGTACATCGCTGATGGATTTGCCGCGGTAGCGCACTTCCAGTGTTTCGCGGTTATATCGTTTGCCTCCGCATTCTTCACAAGGTACTTGTACATCGGGTAAAAAGTTCATTTCAATTACCTTCATGCCGGCGCCCTGACAGGTTTCGCAGCGGCCGCCTTTTACATTGAAGGAGAAACGACCTGGTTTATATCCCCTGATCCTTGATTCCGGTAGTGCCACGAACAGATTGCGGATATCCGAAAACACCCCGGTATAGGTAGCCGGGTTTGAGCGCGGTGTACGGCCGATAGGCGTTTGATCTATCTCAATTACTTTATCAATATGCTCCAGCCCCTCAATTTTTTCATAAGGTAGCGGTTGTTTCTTCGCCCTGAAAAAATGATGGTTCAGGATAGGATATAAAGTTTCGGTGATCAAACTTGATTTACCGCTGCCCGATACACCTGTTATGCCAATCAGTTTACCCAACGGAAAATCGACCGATACTTTTTTAAGGTTATGACCGGTAGCTTTTTTCAGGCTCAGGGTTTTGCCATTCCCTTCTCTGCGTTTTTTAGGAATAGCGATCTCGCGCTCACCATTAATATAGGATGTGGTAAGCGTATGCTTTTCCATTAATTGGGCCGGGGTGCCTTGGGCAACAACCTCGCCGCCATGTACTCCTGCTGCCGGGCCCATGTCAATTACATGGTCGGCTTCCAGTATCATATCTTTATCGTGTTCAACAACCAGTACCGTGTTTCCTAAATCCCGCAGATTTTTAAGGGCGTTGATCAAACGTTCGTTATCGCGTTGGTGCAAACCAATACTTGGCTCATCCAAAATGTACATCACATTCATCAACTGTGAACCAATTTGCGTAGCCAGCCTGATTCGCTGTGCTTCACCGCCCGATAGGGTCTTGGCTGTACGGTCAAGCGTTAAATAGCTCAAACCCACATCCAGCAAAAAAACAATACGAGCGCGGATCTCTTTCAGGATTTCCTTAGCAATCACATTCTGGCGCTCGTTAAGGCGGTCTTCCAGGCCATCAAACCAATCCTGCAGGTGATTGATATCCATACAGGCCAGTTCAAATATGTTTTTACCATCTACCTTAAAATGCAGCGACTCTTTTTTGAGCCTTGCACCTTCGCAAACCGGGCAGGTACGGAGCACACGATAGTTCTCCATATCGTCCATCCCCTCGTCGTTGCGGCGTTCCTGCTGCTCCTCCAGCATACGGATGATGCCTTCAAACGTGATCTGGTAGCTTTGAACATTCCACTTATTATATTCAACAGCAACACTCAATGTTTCGGGTGCGCCATTCAGGATCATATCCAACTGATCGCGGTTCAGCTTTTCGATAGGGGTTGAGAGCGAGAACTCATACTTTTTAGCCAGCGATTTCAACACCTGGAAGATCCATGTTTCTCGGTACTCGCCAATAGGGGCTAAACCTCCGTTCATGATGCTCAGTTTCGGGTTAGGGATCACCGAGGCTTCATCTACTTCAAAAATATACCCCAGTCCATTACATTTTTCACAAGCGCCATAAGGCGAGTTGAACGAAAATGTATTAGGCTGAGGCTCATCATATGAGATGCCCGATACCGGATCCATCAGGTATTTACTATAATAGGATACGTTATTGTCTTTATCGGCAATACGGATAATGCCTTTGGCAATTTTCAGGGCCTGCTGCACTGAGGTATATAACCGTTTGCTGTCCTTTTCGCTTACAACCAAACGGTCAACCACAATATCAATATCGTGGATCTTGTAACGGTCAACCTGCATTTTGGGTTCAACATCCGCGATAGCGCCATCAACCCAAACTTTTAAAAAGCCCTGCTTACGGATAGATTCAAACAATTCGCGGTAGTGGCCTTTACGTGCCTTTACTACCGGGGCCAGGATATTAACCGGCTGACCGTCAAATTTTTCGCTGATGGTTTTCAGGATCTGGTCTTCGCTCATGCGCTCCATCTTTTCACCCGTGGTGTAAGAGTAAGCATCGCCGGCACGGGCGAAGAGCAAACGCATAAAATCGTAGATCTCGGTAATAGTACCTACTGTGGAGCGTGGGTTTTTGCTGGTAGTTTTTTGCTCAATGGCAATCACCGGGCTCAGGCCCGATACCTTATCAACATCCGGCCGCTCCATCCCGCCCATAAACTGGCGTGAGTAGGCGGAAAATGTTTCCATATAACGGCGTTGGCCTTCAGCGTAAATAGTATCAAACGCCAGCGATGACTTGCCGCTGCCGCTTAAGCCGGTAATTACCACCAGCTGGTTGCGCGGAAACGAAACATCTATATTTTTCAGGTTATGCACCCGGGCACCATAAACTTCAACTTCACTTTGCTCGCCCAGGTCAACAAGAGGTTTTGTACTCATACTTTATTAATATGGATTTATTGACATTGTTTGAAGCTAATTATTATAGTTGCCAGATTTTTACAAAACGCTGCTTTCCTAAAATTTTTGGCTTAAACTATCAACAGTTTGCTACAAATATAAGCAAAAAAGGCCGATCATCCACTGTGGATGACCGGCCTCAAAGTGCTCCGTAATGTAATCTTTTAATTAATTTACAGTATGATTACCTGTCATTAATTAATCGCTAACAACTGTGATGCAGGCGGGATATAAAAATAATTATCATACCCGTGCTCTTTTGGCTGCTCGATAATAGCTTTCATGGCAATTAGCTTGTAAACATATGAACCGGTTTCGCGGTTCAGCTTCATGCGGAAGTAGTTATCTTCATTTTGCCTGTTAATGGCGCGCGCTAATTTAATCGAGCCATTGTTGTAGGCAGCAGCTGCCAGTGTCCAGCTGTTGAATTCATCGTATAGTTCTTTGATATACTTGCAGGCTGCAATAGTTGATTTGCGAAGGTTTTTCCGCTCATCAACACCATGGCCTACTCTAAGTCCGTAGGTACGTGCAGTACCTGGCATAAATTGCCAAAAACCCGACGCTCCTTTTGGTGATGTGCCCGATTTAAGGCCCGACTCAACCAGGGGGATGTACTTAAAATCTTCCGGGATACCGTAAAACTTTAAAATGGGCTCGATGATCGGAAACCATAGCTCGGCTTTCCGGTGCAATACATTGCTCTGCACACTTTTAAAGTCGTGCTGCCTGAGCGATTTGTTGAGTTTACGCGTAACCCTTGCGTCATTAACTGGTAAAGCCTCATTGGCAAAGTTGTAAGCAACTGCCTTTGAGCTTTTGAGAAAAATAAAATCTGAGGTTCGGGTGCTTAAAGTTGCCGCTTTTGCAGCCTTTTCGATGATCGTTGTACCGAAAATATTAAGCTCTGAAATGAGAACCAGCACCAGTGTTACGGAGCACGTAAGTAAGTGTTTTTTAATCATTTCTTTTCCTATCATTTAACTATACATTTGGTAGAATGTGCTGCAAAGGTAGGTTATACAGATCACATAATCAAATACTTACCATTTTGCTAACTTTTTTAGAGTTGGTTTTTGGTTCAAAAACGGTGTTTAAAACCGTTTAAACGGCGATTTTGCAAGAGGATATTTTTTTGATCTTTTTAGATAAAAATTGGCAAAAAAGCGTAACTTTGACCCTCACGCTGCGAAAGCGCTAAACAAAAAATTATGGTATTTAAGAGACCAGCAGGTAGTCGCGACGACAAACCCGGAAAGTCGTCATCAAGGAGTTCAAGATCCGACGACCGACCAAAAAAATCAGCATCAACCCCAAAAGGTAAAGCTACTCCAAACGGAGAGAAAAAAATACTTTCCAGGCCGGAAAAAACATTCCAAAGCAACAGGTTCAGTGACGATAAGCCCAAAAGCAGTTTTAGGGGCGGGGAATCATCTGGCGATAAAAGATCAGGCGCTAAGCCAAGGCCTTACTCTGGCAGGCCTGCTTCCGACAGCGACGACAGGCCAAAAAGAAACTTTGGCGGCGATAGCACAGGCGAAAGGAAGCCATTTAGTGGCGGCCCGCGTAAACCTTACAGCGGCAGGCCAACAACCGGTGATAACGACAGGCCGAAAAGAAGTTTCGGCGGCGAAGCACAAGGCGAAAAAAAACCTTACTCATCTCCACGTACCCGTTCATCAGCAAGTTTTGAGGGCAAACCTAAAAGAACCTTTGGCGGTGATGCAGGGGGCGAACGTAAATTTGCACCAAGAGGAACCGAGGGCGGCTTCAAAAAACGCGAAGGTGGTTTTAAAGAGAAATCACCATTTGGCGAAAGGCCGGCACACAGGCCGCATGACAGGGAAAACCAACAGGATGCCCCTAAAACCATGCGCAGTCGTAAAAATTCTCCTGCAAAAAAATCAGAAGACGATGGGCTGATCCGCCTGAACCGTTACATATCAAACGCGGGTATTTGTTCACGCCGTAAGGCCGATGAGCTGATTACCGCAGGCGTGGTATCTGTAAACGGCGAAGTGGTAACAGAATTAGGTACCAAAGTTGATCCGTTTAAGGATACTATTAAATATAACGGCGAAACGCTGAAACGCGAGAAAATGGTTTATGTATTGTTAAATAAGCCAAAGGATTATATCACAACTACAGATGATCCGCAGGAACGCCGTACAGTAATGCACCTGGTTGAAAAGGCAAGCCGCGAGCGTATTTACCCCGTTGGCCGCCTTGACCGTAACACCACCGGTTTGTTGTTAATGACAAACGATGGTGATTTGGCCGATAAGCTATCGCACCCGCGTAACAGCATCACTAAATTATACCAGGTTGAACTGAGCAAAAGCCTAACCCAAGGCGACCTGAATAAATTAACTTTCGGCCTTGAGCTGGAAGATGGCGTAATTAAGCCCGACGCGGTATCATACGTAGCCGGCGGATCAAAACGTGAAGTTGGGATCCAGATCCACAGCGGCAAAAACCGTGTTGTGCGCCGCATGTTTGAGCACCTGGGTTACGAGGTTGTTAAGCTGGACAGGGTAGTTTACGCTAACCTTACCAAAAAAGACCTTCCGCGGGGCCGCTGGCGTTACCTCGATGAAAAAGAAGTGATCCAGTTAAAACACCTGATGAAATAATGAAACGCCCCGTTAAACAGCGGGGCATTTTTTTTGTCTATTTTGTTATCTTGCACAGCAATGATTGTAAGGCTAAAAGCTGAATTTATAAAGCTTAAAGCTATATGATTGTCAGTATTTTTTGCTATTTGTGAATTAATTAATAGACCTTATATAATCAACCATGAAGAAATTTCTTTTGATCATAGCTATGCTTTCACCGGCGCTAACATTCGCACAAAATAAAAAAACAGGGCCTAAAACTTTCGACCTTGTGGTTGGCACTTACACCACCGGCAAAAGCAAGGGCATTGTTGTATACCGTTTTTATGCCGAAACTGGCAAGCTGGCCTACCTTAGTGAAATTGATGGCGTAAATAATCCGTCGTATTTAACATTAAGCGCCAATAATAAATTTATTTATGCAGTTAATGAGTTGCCTAAGGGCGAGGTAAGCGCATTTTCATTTGAGCCCAAAACGGGCAAAATGACTTTTATCAACAAGCAATCAACACTGGGCGCCGATCCGTGCCATATCTCGGTTGATAAAGCACAGAAAAACCTGATCATAGCTAACTACTCAAGCGGCAACGTTGCGGTAATGCCTTTGAATAAAGATGGTTCAATAGCTAACGGAATTCAAACGGTACATGATGATGGCCATAGCATAAACAAGGAAAGGCAGGAATCTGCACACGCGCATATGGCGGTCCTTACACCCGATGAAAAATATGTATTGTATAATGACCTTGGCACCGATAAAATAAACGTTTACCGCTACCGTCCTTCAAAAGAGCCCCGTATTGTACCCGCAACACCGGCCTTTGTAAGTGTTACTGCAGGTGAGGGCCCAAGGCACCTGGAATTTTCGGCTGATAAAAAAACTGTTTACCTGGTAACCGAAATGGGATCGAACGTTATTGCGTTTGATTACAATAATGGTAAGCTAAAACAAAAACAATCCATTACTATGCTGCCAGATGGCTTTACCGGCCAAACTGCAGGTGCAGCTATTCACCTTTCGCCCGATGGCCGTTTCCTGTATGCTTCAAATCGTTTGGAAACCAACGAAATCAATATTTATGCTGTTAACCAGGAAACAGGTTTGCTTACTTTTGTAGCGCGCCAGTCTACCTATGGCAAAAACCCACGCGATTTTGCTATCGACCCAACAGGTAACTTCCTGATAGTGGCTAACCAGAACAGCGATAACATGTGGGTATTCAAAATAGATCAAAACACCGGCAAACTTGCCCAAACAGGCATCAGAGTTGATATTGGCAACCCGGTATGCTTAAAATTTGCACCAGCCGAGTAAGAAGGTGAAAGGATAAAGGTAAAAGGTTTGGCCTCGCGCTGAAAATGAAAAAGGCGAAGTTTGAGAACTTCGCCTTTTTCATTTTATCAGCTGGAAAGGAAACCTTTAACCTTTCGCCTTTTAGCTTTAACCTCAATTAAGGGTTTTTAGTAAACGAATATACAATGTATCCGGTGGTATTGCCTACGGTAACCGGCGATTTCAAGGTCATGGTTGAGCCATCGTTGCTGGCAATATCCAAACGATATCCTTCGGATACGTTTTTGGCTTTATCGCCTTCAAAAAGTTTTTTGAACTGGAATTGTGTACCGGTTGTACCACCGTTATAAACCGACCAGAAAATGGTTTGCGATGTTCCGTTGGTTAAAGTGTAGATACCATTACCACTGTTGGTGAGCTTCCACGTGCTGCCAACAAAGGCTTCGGGGGGAGCCTGATCAAATACGCTCTGTACTGCATTTTGTACAAGGCCGTCGTAACTTACATTATTGCAGGTCCAGGTACCAACAAATTTACCGCGCGATACATTAGACGTAGTTGTGCTTTTGGTTGACGAGCAGGCCGAAATGACCAAAACAAGTGAAAAGATTGCGATTGAGGTCTGAATTAACTTTTTCATGACAGTATATTTTATGCATAAATAGCATAAATCCTGCCAAAGTGTGTAATTATAAATTCACCGCCTGCTGGCGGGTGCGTTTTTCTAATTCAGTTAACCTTTTATTGATTGATTCGGCAATCTGGTCCGCTTCCCGAACTTTTTTAAGGCTATTAATAAACTTAGGGTTGGTATCCCTTTCCGATAAAATTTTACCGATTTGCTTAATAATGTTCATAGGTTATTCCTTATAGCTCTATTTTACGGGGCTTACACCACTAAGGTTTCGTTTCTTCCTGCTAATATCGAATAAATTTAGTTAAACGTTTTACCATTAGAAAAAAAGCACCTTTATTATTTATAAATAACTGTTATTGTAACGCGTTAAGTTGAGGCTGAGTGTACTAAAATGATTATTCACCAGCTTCATTTAAAAATGCGATCAACTTTTCCATTGCTTTTGCACGGTGGCTAATGCTATTTTTTTCGTCCATACTCATTTCGGCAAAAGTAATGTCGTAACCTTCCGGTTCAAAAATAGGATCATAGCCAAAACCGCTATTACCACTCGGCTCTTGCCGGATGGTGCCTTCAACCGTTCCTTCAAAAAAGTACTCTTCGCCGTTCCAGATCAGGGAAATTACGGTACGGAAGCGGGCCTTTCGGTTTGCTTCGCCTTTTAAATTATCAAGTACTTTACTAATGTTGGCGGCGTGGTTACCGTGGGTACCTGCATACCTGGCCGAGTATACACCCGGCTCTCCGTTCAGGGCGTCAATTTCCAGCCCGCTGTCATCGCCAAAGCAGTTAAGCTTATACTCAGCATATACATAATGGCTTTTGATTGAGGCGTTGGCTTTAAACGTAGTGCCGGTTTCTTCAATATCATCATAGCAGCCAATATCGTGCAGGGTTAAAAGCTGAATGGCCCCATTGAGTTTAGCCGAAACCTCATCAAGCTTGTGACGGTTATTGGTAGCGAAAACTAACTGCTGCATATTAATTTAATGGCGGGTTTATTTATAATGTTTTTACCAGTTCCCAAAAGGTCTTCTTATACTCTACATTGTTCATCATTTCATCAAACGAATAACTGTACAGTACAGTGATTCCGTTTGAGGTTACCGGCTTATTAGGCTTAAGCACTTTGATATCCTGCGGAAGTGCATCTCCTCCCAAAACAAGCACTTTGGTTGGCTTAAAAAATGGCTTCAGCTGGCTAAATTTCGTTTCACTGTAGTTGGCAAGGTTAAATATAGCTACATCATCGGGGCCAAGTTCCTTACGTTTGAGGATATTTTCAAGGGCTGTTAAATGTTCGGCCTTTATAAACTCATCAGTGCTATAACTGGTAAGTACCAGGAAGTTCTTTAAGTTTTGGCCTTTATACTTAAATCCGGCAACCGGCGTTGGTATTACAGGCTGAGGTTCAGCGGCTAAAGCAGGTCTGGTTGTTGCAGATCCGGGTGTTATTTGTTCAATAATGGGTGATGATGGCTCCGCTGTGGTGAGTTCAGGTTCGGCAATTTTATCATACAACATTTTATCTGCATTGAGCAGGTAAAGTTCATCCTCTAACAAAAAACGAAACGCGGCGGGATTCTCAACTTTCACTTTAACAAATTTTAACCAAAAGTAGTTAAACGGTTTCAAGCTTTATAGGCATATTAGCACAATTATAGCCGGTTGGTTTTGCAGAAAATATTTGTTCGGTTATAATTAATAAATTTTACCGAAATTCGTAGTTTTTAACGGGTTAACTATCCCGTTTTATTTAGTATAACAGCGTTACATGAGAAAGTTAGGAGTATTAGTACTAAGTTTTATTTTAACAATTACATTTGCAAAGGCACAGGTAGCATCAGATACAGCAGCAAAAAAACTGGTTAAAGCCGATTCGGTTATTGCCCCCACATCCGGCAAAACGCTTGATAAAATTGCAGCGGTAGTTGGTAACAGCCCGATACTGCTATCAGACATTGAACTGTCTTACGCTAACTTCCTGGTACAGGGAAACCAACCTGACCCATCTGTTAAAGCCCGTATTTTACAAACTTTGTTAACCCAAAAACTGCTTGCCCAGCAAGCCGCAATTGATAGTATTGAAGTAAAGGAAGAAGATGTTGATGCCAACGTTGATCGCCGTATGCGTGAAATGACGCAGCGCGCGGGCGGGCAGGAAAAGCTGGAAGCATTTTTAGGCCGTTCGGTTATCCAGTATAAAGATGAGATCAGGCCCGACCTGAAAGAGCAGATGGTTGCTCAAAAAATGCAGCAGCACATTACCGAGAAGCTGAATGTTACCCCTCAGGATGTTAAAAAATATTACGATGGAATCCCTAAGGACAGCTTGCCTTCATTTAATAAAGAAGTTGAAGTTGGTGAGATTGTTTTTCAGCCTAAATTAACTAAAGAAGAAAAAGACCTTTACAAAGCTAAGGCCGAAGAGTTAAGGCAACGTGTTAAAAAGGGCGAAGACTTTGGTACACTGGCCAGGCTTTATTCGCAGGATCCGGGTTCGGCACCTGAAGGAGGCGACCTTGGTTTTGCCGACCGTACCACTTTTGTGAAGGAATTTACCGCAAACGCTTTCAAGTTAAAAGCTGGCGAGATTTCCCCGGTGTTTGAAACGGATTTTGGTTTCCACTTTTTACAGGTGATTGAACGCCGCGGCGAACAGGTTCACGTAAGGCATATCCTCATTACACCGGTTGTTACCCAGGCCAGTTTGGATAGGGCAAAAGCAAAAGCCGATAGTATTTACAACTTACTTGTAAAAGACAAGAATGTAGGTGTCGATTTTTCAAGCGCTGCAGCCTATTACTCAGACAATAAAGACACTAAATACAACGGTGGCATGATGCTTAATGCCGAAGACGTACAAAGCCGCTCAACTTTTATCCCTACCGATAAACTTGATCCTAAAGTTGCGCTTATTACCGATACGATGAAAATCGGCAGCATTTCAAAACCTGATCTGTTTACCGGTGCCGACGGTAAAAAGAGCTACAAAATATTGATGCTTAAATCGGCTACCAATGCCCATAAAGCTAATTTAGAGCAGGATTTCCCTAAACTTAAGGAATATGCCTATAATGATAAGGTTAACAGAACTGTATCTCAATGGTTCGAAAAACGGCGCAAGGAAACTTTCATTAAAATTGATAAAGAATATCAGGCATATGATGTGTTGAAGAAATGGGTAAATACCAATCCCTCGCCCGTAATCCCGGAGACCAAAACCAAATCATCATCTAAATAATTTTATGCAACACAGCTCTGATGTAGAAGCCGCAAACGCTTTAAAACAGGCCTACCAGCAAATACGTGCCGAAATAGGTAAAGTAATAGTAGGTCAGGATGAAGTGATAAAATTTGTGCTGATCTCTATTTTCAGTAACGGGCATTGTTTATTGGTTGGTGTGCCCGGGCTTGCAAAAACCCTGCTGGTGCAAACGGTATCGCAGGTGCTTGACCTTGACTTTAAAAGGATCCAGTTTACGCCCGACCTGATGCCTTCAGACATCATCGGCTCTGAAATATTAGGTGAAGACCGCAATTTTAAATTTATCCACGGCCCGGTTTTTTCAAACATTATCCTGGCCGATGAGATAAACCGTACGCCGCCAAAAACGCAGGCAGCCCTGCTTGAGGCCATGCAGGAAAAAGCGGTTACCGCAGCAGGCGTAACACATAAGCTTGCACAGCCCTTTTTTGTATTGGCTACCCAAAACCCTATTGAACAGGAAGGGACTTATCCACTGCCCGAAGCACAGCTGGACAGGTTTATGTTTAATGTAGCCCTCAGCTACCCTTCATTTAAAGAGGAACTGCTGGTTGTTAAGAACACCACAAGTACTACTAAAGCAGAAGTAAATAAAATATTAAACGCCCAGCAGATCATCTATTTTCAGCAACTGGTGCGCAATATCCCGGTTACCGATAATGTGATGGAGTACGCGGTGAAACTGGTATCCAAAACCCGCCCCAACAGCGAGTTTGCCACACCACAAATTAACCGCTTGCTAAGCTGGGGCGCAGGACCAAGAGCGTCGCAGTTTTTAGTATTAGGTGCTAAATGCCACGCGGTACTTAACGGTAAATACTCGCCCGATATTGAAGATGTGCAGGCAGTGGCCAAACCTATTTTAAGCCACCGTATAGTGCGCAGCTATCATGCGGAAGCCGAAGGATTATCAGCAGCTGATGTTATTGAGCAGTTGTTTTGATTTTAGTGATTAGAGGTTAGGTTAGGAGTGGTTGAAGATTAGTTTTTAATAGTCGATAAAGTAAAAAGGCCTTGTAATTTATAGTTTACAAGGCCTTTCTATTACTTATTGCGCCGCGTCCTTACGGGCAACCTGTTACCCTAATCTCTAATCTCCAGTCTCTAATCTCTCACAACAAACCTCTAATCACTCAAAGACTACTCATTCTCAATAGGTGAGAAAATCTCAAGAAGGATATTCCATTTTTTTGTTTTGTCAATTTCCCAAACCCTTACATAATTGTAGTTGCCTACAACATTGCCTTTGGTAATGCGGGCGTGACCATAGGTATAAGCCAGGTCATTACTCGCGGCGCGGCCGCCATCGGTAGTTTCGGCAGTGATGCTGATGGCTTCGTTATTGATAAACTTCATCACCACATCGGTACCGGTCATTGGCGGAAAGCCGGGGAAATAATAGCGGCCTTCAGGGCTTAAAAATTCCTTATAACTGGCCATAGCCGATAATGTTAACCCATGATTAAATGTTTTATCGGTACCAATAATAACATTTTTGGCGCCGAATGGGTCTTTACTTGGGCCTGAACGGTGCGCCGGGTCGGGTTCTTTAAAATCGGTAACGACTTCTTCTTCAGCTTCAGGATGCTGGATACCAAGGTCGATGAGAAGCTTTAATTTACCATCGGCGTTAGTACGCCAGATAGACACATAATCGCCAAACACTTTATCATCATCAGTTTTGCCGTTTTGATATACATAGGGGCCCGCGGTGAACGCCAGGTCGCCATTGGCCGAGATCCGGGCAAACTTGGGCTGCCAGCTAAGCTTTCCGGCTTGTTTATCAATCTTACTATAAAAATCAACAATCTTTACTACATCGGGCTTAAATATGATGCCATCGGGATCGGCAACTGCCAGGAAACCATCTTTTATTCCTTTACGTTCAACTAACTTATCAAAAGCTTGTTCAACACTAACTACCTTGTTTACATTAACAGCGTCCTGCGCCAGGGCAAAAGCACTATAACCAATAAATGTAGCAGCTAATATTATTTTCTTCATATTTATATTCGGGTTTTAGGGAGCAATTTAGTAATAAATTTTAAGTCGGAAACGCAATAGTCAAAATGCATTACGCAGCATAGCATAATTTAACAATTGCATTATTTTTGTTTTATCCTGAAACGAAGATATGGGCAAATAATTGCAGAGCGCGGGTTTGATCATATAAAATATGCGTAAATATTTAAATTTACTTAATAATGAAGTTGAATAAAAAAACACTTAACTTCATAACCCAACTAATCTGTTTTTGTTTAAATCAATATAAATTGCTTTCATGAAAAAGTATAAGCTATGCTGCGTATTTGTACTTTTATTGCTGTGTGTAAAGGCAAAAGCGCAATATCTTTCTGATTATACCGGCCGCCCATATTATCTTAAAACCAATGATGGCATACAAGGCAGCGCCCTCCTTACCGATAACTGGCTGAATGGCACTGTTTATTTCGTTAACGGCAAAATAGCTAATGCAATATTGAACTATAATATTTACGGGGATGAACTTTTGTTTAAGAGCCCCCGGGATTCATCGGTACAGGCCTTTGTTGACCCGGTGAAAGGTTTTTCAATAAAAGGCATCGCGCTTGAAGAAAGTGACCAAACAGATATGAACTTTAGCAGCGGCTTCCCGGCTGTGGACGATCAAACCTCAAAAACTTTTTACCAGGTAGTAGGAGACGGAAAGGTTAAACTGCTCCGTTATTACAAGAAAAAAGTACTTGAGTCAACGGGCTTTGCTTCGCAGGTGACCACCAAAACTTTCATGACGGCCAATAGCTACTACATTTTTGCCAATAACCAAATGACAAAGATCAGGCCGTCGCAAAAAACCATCCTCGCAGCAATGAGCGACAAGGGCGATAAAATGCAGGAGTATATCAAAACCAACAAAGTTAATTTTAAAAGCGATGCTGCCTTAGCTAAATTATTCAGCTACTACAACTCGCTTTAAAATCGTGGCCTGTTATCAGGCTTTGCTCCAGGTAGTCCCTTCTTTACTATCTTTTAGCTGGAAACCTATCTGTGATAAACCATCACGGATCTTATCTGACGTGGCATAATCCTTATTGGCTTTAGCACCGCTGCGCAGATCGACAATAAAGTTTAACACTTTTGGCAGATCGTCATTAGCCGCCTGCTCATTTTGTAAACCCAGTACGTCAACCACAAATAAATTCATAAGCGCGGTTAACTGCTCAAGATTAGCGCCGTCAATTTTCAATTTACCATCATATACCGAATTGATAATGCGCGATGCTTCAAAGAGCTCCGCTATTAAAACCGGGCTGTTAAAATCGTCGTTCATAGCCGCATAGCAACGCTCCATTAATGGTGCTATTTCAACTTCGGTAGTGGCAGAGGCTTTTAATCCATCGGTAAGCAGGGTGAAGGCGTTCATAAGGCGTTTAAACCCTTTTTCGGATGCCTCCATTGCTTCGTTGCCAAAATCAAGTGTACTACGGTAATGGGCCTGCAGCATGAAGAACCTTACCGTCATGGGGCTGTAGCCTTTATTTAGTATCGAATTTTCACCGCTAAATAATTCGTGCGGTAAAAAGCTGTTACCTAATGATTTCGACATTTTTTGCCCGTTTACCGTAAGCATATTGGTATGCACCCAGTAATTAGCCGGGTTGGTACCGCAGCAAGCTACGTTTTGGGCAATTTCATTGGTATGGTGCGTTGGCACAAGATCAATCCCGCCTCCATGAATATCAAAGTGGCTGCCCAGGTATTTCTGGCTCATGGCCGAGCATTCCAGGTGCCAACCGGGAAAGCCCACGCCCCATGGCGAAGGCCATTTCATCAGGTGTTCGGGTTTGGCTTTTATCCACAGGGCAAAATCAAGCTTGCCATGTTTTTCCTGCTGGCCGCCAAGCGTGCGGGTATTATTTAAAAGGTCTTCGAGATTACGGCCGCTTAGTATGCCATAGTCCTGGCTCTTGTTATATTTTTCAACATCAAAATAAATGGTACCATCCACCTCGTAAGCATAGCCCCTGGCAAGTATTTCCTTCACCATTTCTATCTGCTCAATGATATGGCCGGTAGCTGTAGGCTCAATGCTTGGGGGTAGGTTGTTCAGGATCCTCATCACATCCCTGAAGCCAACGGTATATTTTTGTACTATCTCCATTGGCTCAAGCTGTGCAAGCTTGGCCTTTTTTGCAATTTTGTCTTCGCCCTCGTCGCCGGCGTCTCCTTCGAGATGGCCTGCATCGGTTACATTACGTACGTAGCGCACCTTGTAGCCAATAGCTGTAAGGTACCTGAACATAAGGTCGAAAGATATATAAGTACGGCAGTTGCCTAAGTGAACATCGCTATAAACAGTAGGCCCGCAAACATACATGCCAACATGCGGCGCGTTAATGGGCTTAAATAATTCTTTTTTACGGGTTAAAGTGTTGTAAACAAACAAATTTTGTTGCATGAGCGCAAACTTACGATTTTTTCAATTTTAAGTTACTGCCTGCCGGCTTTCGGGTTTATTTTTACAAACGAAGAGCAATGACTTATGTTAATTTAGTACGAGATCGCTGCGTAAAGGATAATGGTCTGAAAGTTTTTTTTCGATCACCTTGTAGTTGAAAACCGAAAACTGCTGGCTGCTCATAATGTAATCTATCTGGTAATTGGGGAAATCGCCGTTATAAGTGCGGCCCAAGCCCGAGCCTTTTTCGCGGAATGAATTGTTTAAGCCTTTGGCCATTTGGTTAACAGCGAATGACGACGGGGTATCATTAAAATCGCCGGCTATAATATATGGGTAAGGGCATTGAGCCGCATGTGCTTTTACTTTGAAAACCTGTTCAGCCCTTTTCATAAAAGCTATTTTAAGCTTGCTCCCCAGGCGCTTGGTTGATTTAATGTCGGTTTTTCCTTTTTTTGATACGCTGTCGATATATTTATAATCGTCCGGGTTAAAATTGATGGATTGCAGGTGGATATTATAATACCTGAAAATTTTATCTCCCTTTTTTATATCAGCATATAAGCACTGGTTGCCGGATGTTCTGTCGGCCGCAAGGCGGATCATCCCTCTTGATAGGATAGGGAATTTCGAAAAGATAGCCATGCCAATGGCTTCACGGCTGTTAAAACTAAAGGGTTCAAAGTAAAAGTTATTGCTGCCTAATATTTTGTTGATCGAATCGCGTGTTTCATACTGCCCTTTATTGCGGGTATAAAACTCCTGGAACCCTATCACATCCGGCTGCTCGCTATTGATGATCTCCAGGATCTCATGCTTGGTTGATATATCGTTATTGAAGCCAAAATGTTTAAAGTTATGCACGTTGTAGGTCATGACATGTACAACATTGAGCCCCGGGGGCAACGAAAAACTTGATTTAAATCTGAACCCGATATTGTTATTAAGTACTCCCCAGCCAATTAAAATACTGACCAGCGAAAATAAAAACTGCCAGCGCTTACGCAGCAGCCAATACAGCATCATGATTATATTAACCAACAGTATAGGAGGATAGGCAAGGCCGAAGAAGGCGAATAACCAATACTTGCGCGGATCAACCGAGGGGGCTAAATATCCTATTAGTAAAGCAAAACAAAAAAACAGGTTTATCCATAATAATACCCTGCTAAAAATACTTTGCTTTTTTTTTATCATTTATTCCTGTTTGCTTGCACGCGATAAAATTTCCCGCTCCTGTTTGCTTAAGCTATTGTAGCCCGATTGCGATATTTTGTCTAAAATGCGGTCGACCTCTTCCTGGCGCGGGTAGTCGGATGCGTTTTTGCCCATATTATTTGATACCACTTTTAGCCTGGGTTTCCGTTTAAACAGCCCGGCTATTCCGCCCACCCAATCATGGCCTTTTTGTAATTGCTTAATATACACAAATCCCATTAAAGCACCACCAAGGTGGGCTATTTCGCCGCCCGCGTTTGCACCAACTATACCCAAAAAATCAATAACCAGGATTACAAATACCAGCCATTTTAATTTTACCGGCCCAAATAAAATTAATGATATGGTGTAGTTGGGCAACAAAGTGGCCGTTGCCACAACAATGGCCATTACACTGGCCGATGCACCAACTATGGTACTGTTCTGTGCAGCGTTAGCACTGGTAAATGCAGGCAGCAGGTTTAAGGCCAGCAGATATAACACAGCACCGGCCAGGCCGCCCATTAAGTATAAACCTATAGTACGTTTATTACCAAGGTACTCTTCAAATATTTGCCCCATCCAATATAGCCAAAGCATATTGAACAGGATATGAAGTATACCTGCATGCATGAACATATAGGTTAACGGCGTCCAAAAGCGTTTAAGCAAATCTGGCAGGTATGCCGGCATGTTTAAATACTTATCGGCATAAAGTAAAATGATACTGCCCCCAAAATGCGTTAGTAACTGTTCAACTATTGCCGAAATGTTTATCGCCAGAAAAACAATCACGTTAATGCCGATAAGCAGGTTCAGCCTATTGCCGGAGCGCAGCATTTTGTAGTGGATATTTTGCCAAAGGGTGCTCATAATAAAGCTGTATTACAAAGATAACTACTGTTATTAATAAAAATTGTTTGGCCGTTGTAATCGCCAAATTTTAACTAATAAAAACCCGATAAGCGCACCGCCAAGGTGTGCAAAATGCGCCACCGAATCTCCGGAAAATTGCTTTACCCCTAAAAATAATTCTATCACTACATATACAGGAATAATATATTTTGCCTTGATGGGCACAGGTATAAACAATATCATCAGTTCAAGATTTGGGAACAGCATGCCAAAAGCAATCAGCAAACCAAATATTGCTCCTGATGCCCCCACAATCGGTGTCGCATAAATATCAATAAGTTTTTCAGCATTTTCGCCATATTCTGCATAAGATGACTGAAGTGAGGGATGGGCAATGGTAAAGCTGCCGGTTATGCCATGCACCTCTATGGCCTGTACCGCAATTTGAAACAGAATTGCCCCTATTCCGCATAAAAAATAGAGGTTAAAAAACTTTTTTGAGCCGATAGCATATTCTACAATAGGGCCAAAAGAAAACAAGGCAAACATGTTGAAGAAAATATGGCCCCACCCCCCATGCAGGAACATGTAAGTAATGATTTGCCATAGCTTGAAATAAGGCGAATTAAAATAAAAACCGCCTAACAATGGCACTATTTTGGCCTCATAAAATTGCCCAAACAATACAAATGGCAAAAAGCATATTATATTTATAATCAGCAGATTTTTAACAACAGGTGTAAGGTTGGCAAAAGGCGATTGATTGTATCCGTTCATATATAATTTAGCCTGGGGCTATTTTTCAAATCGTTCCATTAATTCGTTCATAGTAAAGGTACTGATTACGGGCTTACCATTCAATGCCTGGTTAGGTGATTCACAGGCAAAAAGCTGGTCGATAAGCTGGTTCATTTCCTCCAGGGATAACTTTGTTCCTGATTTAATAGCGCCGTTACGGGCCAGTGACCTCGCCAGGTTATCCCGTTTATCTAATTTAAGGATGGCCATATTGTTTTTAAAACCTTCCAGTAAATGTTCTAAAAGCTCATGCTCACCAACGTTGTTCAATTCGGCCGGGATCCCCTCTACTACCACGGTGTTTTTTCCAAATTCGCGGATGTCAAAACCCAGCGACCGGATATCAGGCAAAAGCTCTTTCAATAACTCAAAATCGGCACCGTTTAGTGTTACCGACTGCGGAAATAAGCTTTGCTGGCTCACACCCGAATGATTTTGCAGCTGTTGTAAAAAGCGTTCGTACAAAATACGCTCATGCGCGGCCTGCTGGTTAATGAGCATAAAGCCCGATTTTATTTGCGACAGGATAAACCGGTTATGGATCTGGAACAGTTGCCGCTCGCTTGGTTTACTTACATCCTGCTCATCAACCGCTATGGTTTTTTCCTCGTGGATCTCGTGCTGAAAAAGGGTTTCCTTTTTGCTGATCTCATACAAAGTATCCCAGTTTTGTGGAATGGGGTCTTTTTTATAACCTCCGCTCTCCCTTAAAAAGGGATGCTCCTGCCTGGGTTTTTCTGCTTTATCAGCAAATGGGTTAAAG
The DNA here is from genome assembly GCF_050433785.1 of Mucilaginibacter sp. 3215. NCBI lineage: Bacteria > Pseudomonadati > Bacteroidota > Sphingobacteriia > Sphingobacteriales > Sphingobacteriaceae > Mucilaginibacter > Mucilaginibacter sp. 3215. Next base: position 154,994 of record NZ_JBNPWO010000005.1, on the reverse strand, counting down.
TTTGGATTGAAAGAAATAGTAGGGGCGATGATCTCCTCAAATGGTTTGGGGGTTATCAGGTGCTCGATACTGTTTTCCTGGTCAAAATCCAGGCTGGGCGTAATGTTATATCTGCCTAATGACCGCTTTACTGCCGACCGGATTATGGCATAAATAGCCTTTTCATCCTGGTATTTGATCTCAGTTTTGGTAGGGTGTACGTTGATATCAATTTTTGAAGGGTCGATATCGATAAACAACACATAAAACGGAAAACAATCATCGGGCAATAGTTCTTCAAACGCTGTTGTTACAGCATGATTAAGGTACGAATCACGGATGAAGCGGTTGTTTACAAAAAAGAATTGCTCGCCCCGGGTTTTACGTGCAAACTCGGGCTTGCCTACAAAACCGCGCAACTTAATAATCGTTGTATCTTCTTCAACAGGTACCAGCCGCTGGTTATAATTATTGCCAAACAGGTGTACTATTCTTTGTTTAAGCGTGGTGCCAGGCAAATGATAAACTTCCTGGCTATCATGGTGAAGGGTGAAAAAGATTTCGGGATGTGCTAAGGCCACACGTTGAAACTCGTCAATAATATGGCGCATCTCTACCGGGTTGCTCTTTAAAAAATTACGGCGGGCCGGGGTATTATAAAACAGGTTTTTTATGGAGATGGATGTGCCCGCGTTAGTTGCACATGGCTCCTGGCTTATCACTTCAGAGCCTTCAATAGTTATACAACTGCCCAGTTCGTCTTCATGGCGGCGGGTTTTCAGCTCTACCTGGGCAATAGCGGCGATAGACGCCATGGCTTCGCCCCTGAAACCCATGGTACGGATGGCAAAGAGATCTTCGGCCTTGCGTATTTTTGAAGTTGCGTGGCGCTCAAAGCACATGCGGGCGTCGGTAAGGCTCATGCCGCAGCCATTATCAATAACCTGGATCAGTGATTTACCGGCATCTTTAATAATGAGCTGGATCTTATCCGCACCTGCATCAATAGCGTTTTCTACCAATTCCTTTACCGCAGAGGCCGGTCGCTGCACTACTTCGCCCGCGGCAATCTGGTTGGCAACGGCATCCGGTAAAAGCTGAATAATGTCTGACATCTAAAAAAAACTCCCTCCAATTTCTATTTCGATGCTAAATTAAATATTTGAAGGCATAACTTTATGATTTGATAGTTGTATATACTTTTGTGGTTTAATACAATTACAATAAACATACAATTACTTTATGAAGAGACTATTGCCCGCGCTGCTATTACTGGCAGCGGCCTGCAAACAAAAGGAATACAATGCCGATATGTTGGTAAAAAACGCGGTTGTGTACACCGTAGATAGCAATTTTACAACAGCAGGCGCATTTGTAGTAAGCGGAGGAAAGATACTTGCAGTAGGCAATGCCGATTCCCTTGAACAAAAATACAACGCCCGCGAAGTGGTTGACGCGCAGGGCGCCGCGGTTTATCCCGGCTTTATTGACGCCCACGCCCATTTTTATGAATATGGTATGGGCCTGCAGGAAGTAAACCTGGTAGGCACCCATAGCTGGCCCGAAATTATTGACTCGGTAAAAGCTTATGCCGAACGTAATACCGACGGTTGGATCATTGGTAACGGCTGGGACCAAAACGACTGGACTAATAAACATTTCCCCGATAAGGCAAAGCTGGATTCGCTGTTCCCGATGAGGCCGGTGATCCTTAGCCGTGTTGACGGGCACGCCGCTATAGCCAATCAGGCAGCACTGAACATTGCCGGTGTTAAACCGGGGCAAACCATTAACGGCGGCGAAATAGAAACCAGTAACGGGAAACTTACCGGTATTTTGGTTGATAACGCGGTAGGTATAGTTACCCGTAAAATTCCGGAGCCCACAGCTGCTATTATAGATACAGCCTTGCTATCGGCACAGAAAAATTGTTTTGCCGCTGGGTTAACTACTGTTGATGATTGCGGGCTGCCTTATACCATGGTAAACACCATTGCCGAGCTGCAAAATAAAGGCGACCTGAAAATGCGCCTGTATGTGATGCTGGCCGACAGGCAGGAAAATTATGATTACCTGTTTAAGAAGGGAGTTGTTAAAACACCCCGTTTAAATGTAAGGGCATTTAAAGTTTATGCCGATGGCGCACTCGGTTCAAGAGGGGCCTGCCTGCTAAAACCTTATGCCGACTCGGCCAAATGGAGCGGCTTTTTGTTGAGTAACCCAAAACATTTCGAAGAAATAGCTCCAAAAATAGCGGCCCGCGGGTTCCAGATGTGTACCCATGCCATTGGCGATTCGGCTGTGCGGGTAATGCTTAAGATTTATGCGGCTAATTTAAAAGGCAAAAACGACCTGAGGTGGCGTATCGAGCATGCGCAGATCGTATCGCCGCAAGACCTGGACATGTTTGGCCAATACAGTATTGTCCCATCGGTACAGCCTACACACGCGACATCGGATATGTACTGGGCCGGTAAAAGACTGGGCCGCGAACGGCTTAAAACGGCTTATGCCTATAAACAATTGTTAAAGCAAAACGGGTGGATCCCTTTGGGTACCGATTTCCCGGTTGAGAACATTAATCCGCTTTATACGTTCTATGCAGCGGTTGAGCGCAAAGATTTGAAAGGTTTCCCGGAAGGTGGTTTTCAGCCTGAAAACGCCCTGAGCCGGATTGAAGCATTAAAGGGAATGACCATTTGGGCAGCCAAAGCCAATTTTGAAGAAAAAGAAAAAGGCAGCATTGAACCCGGTAAATACGCCGACTTTGTGATATTGGATAAAGATATTATGAAAGTAAAAGGCAGCGAGATCCCGGCAACCAAAGTGACCCAAAGCTATATAAACGGAGTTAAAGTATATGATAAAAAATAAATGGGGCCGTGTTCCTTTAGTACTATTAGGGTTTGCATTATTTAATACCGCTTGCGCGCAAAATCCACCGTTAACAGGGCAGGCCTTCATTGCCGAAGAAAGGTTGGTTGGCAACTCCACCGTGTTACTTAACAATGCCTCATACCTGGTGCCGCTGCAAAAGCTGGAGGATTTAAAAATTGCCAGTGTGCATTTCAATAACCAGTACGCCGCCGTTTTTGATAGCTTGCTTAATAAATATAACAAAGTACAACTGTTTGACGGTGCCACTTATTCGGGTAATAAAACGCTGGCCAATCTTACTTCCGATCTGAAGTTTTATAACACCATTATAGTACAGGTAAATGATGCCGATTTAAGCAATCCGGATGTGATTGATTTTATCAGTACCAATCAAAAAAACAAGAATATAATTGTCGCGGCTTTTGGCAACGGTTCGCTATTGAGCAAGCTTGATGTTATAACCGCCCCCGTGATCTGGACAGAACGGGTATCCGAGGTATCGGCCATGTACAGTGCCGAAGCTATATTCGGCGGGGTAAGTATCTCTCAAAAATTAGCGAAAAACTACAGTGCGGTTTATAAAACCGGGATGGGCTTTACTACCGAGAAAACGAGACTGCAATACACTGTTCCTGAAGAAGCTGGCATAAATGCTGCCAACCTGCAGGGAATAGATAAAATAGCACAGGAAGCTATCCGCGAGCATGCCACTCCCGGCTGCGTGGTATTGGTTGCAAAAGATGGTAAAGTGATATTTAATAAAGCTTACGGTTATCACACCTATGATAATGTGATCCCAGACAAGCTGACCGATATTTTTGACCTTGCCTCCATGACCAAGGTATCGGCAACTACCATGGAAACCATGCAGCTTACCGACCAGGGTAAACTAAGTCTGGAGAAAACCCTTGGCGATTATATTCCCCTTGCCCGTAAAAGCAATAAAAACGACATCCGGATCCGCGAAGTGCTGCTGCACCAGGCAGGCTTGATCCCCGATATCCAGTCATTTGAAAAGGTAAAGCCAACTGATCACAGTACCGATTCGTCTGCCGCTTACCCCACAAAAGTATCTGATCATTATTACCTGCGCAAAGACTATTATAAAGATGTAATGCTGCCCGATATGCTGAACTCGCCGTTAAAAACGCGCGGGCAATATGTGTATAGTGATGTTAGCATGCTATTTATGCAGGAGGTTGTTGAAAACATTACTGCCGTGCCGCTCAACATTTATGTACAGCAGCATTTTTATACTCCGCTGGGAATGCAAACTGCAGGCTTCTTACCCTTATACCGCTTTACGCCCGACAGGATAATCCCTACCGAAAATGATAAGGAGTACCGTATGTCATTACTGGATGGATATGTACATGACCCAACAGCAGCGCTTTTGGGTGGCGTTGCCGGGCATGCCGGTTTATTTGGCAGTGCCAATGATGTGGCCATATTATACCAGATGGTTTTAAACAAGGGGAGTTATGGCGGTGCCCAATATTTTAAGCCGGAGGTTGTTGACCTGTTCACCTCCAAACAATCGCCGGTGAGCCGCCGCGGACTGGGTTTTGACCGCTGGGACCCGATAGCCGAAAGACACTATCCTTCAAAACTGGCGTCAGATCAGGCTTTTGGACATACCGGTTTTACAGGCACCTGTATCTGGGTTGATCCTAAATACAACCTGGTATATGTATTCCTGTCAAACAGGGTGAACCCCTCGGTGTCCAGTAAATTGGGCAGCCTTAATATCAGGCCAAGGATTCAGGATGTTGTTTACGAAGCGATAACGAAAGGGTTGTAAGGAAATTTCGGAATTAGGGATTTTGATTTCGGATTTGCCCCATTATTTGCAGGGGCTGTATCGGGTTGTATTTTAGACAGATTTGACGGTTGAAATAAAAACGGGTATATTTGATATATGACAACATTAACCATACATCCTGCAGATGCAGATCAGGAAACTGCTATCCGGATTTTTTTGGATGCCCTGCATGTTGATTATAAAACGAGTGAAATAACGGATGATACTGCTTACTTGCTTTCTTCAGAAGCAAATGCTCAGCATCTGCAAAAATCAATTGAGCAAGAGCATCAAGGTAAAGTCACCAAACTTAACCTTGATGATATATGGAAACTATAAATTTTACTGACGAAGCGCTGACTGATCTCGAATACTGGAAGAAGAGCGGAAATATCATTATCCTTAAACGGATTCGTCAATTGATCCAGGCAATACAAATTGATCCGTTCAAAGGTATCGGTAAACCTGAAGCACTAAAACACAACCTTTCGGGTGCATGGTCAAGACGCATTAACCAAGAACATCGTATTGTTTACAAAGTAGAAGACCATATTATAACAGTTTACTCACTTAGGTTTCATTATACGAAGTAATATCCCACATCTTGGGAGAAAAGTTATCCTGAAATAAAATGCCTCTGGATTTTTATGATATAAATGATATCCACCTCAGTCAAAAACTATTTGAGTTAGATGAAACGGACATTGAAACTTTAGAGCCGGTATTGTCCAGTTTAAAAAAGACAACAGGGGTAACAATTGATCCTTATGGGACAACGCGGATATATGCAAATCATATCTGGCTTATGATATCACTGATTCAGAGATCTTTGTTAACATTAAACAATAGCATACAGAGTAAGCATGCAATATTAAGCCGGGTGCTCGCTCGTTTTAAAGAGGTTCAGGAGGGTTTTATAATTATAGGTGATTGAGGACGGATTGAACATTTTTTCAATAGTGAAGGAATAATAACTAAACTGGCGGATGGTCATCTTTTAAATAAAACCCTAAATTTATTTAATCCCGAAATCGAACATTCGCAATCCCAAATCAAAACGATGCGTTATTTCACGATCCAGCCACCGGCCGAGCTTAAACCTTATGTAAGATTTTACTGGGTGCTTGAGCATGAACTGAAGCCGGATCATTCGTCATATATTTATCGCTCTGTTGCTGATGCCTGTACCGAATTGGTATTTCACTACCGTTCGTCGTTTAATGAATTGAATGGGAAGAATGAGCAAAGCCCAAGCCTGTCAGGCATTCAATTTCAAACTACACAATATCGCAGGTTTATAACAACCGAAAGCTTTGGCATATTTGGCGCCTATATTTATCCTTTTGCAGTGCCTTATTTTTTTAATATCCCCAGCAGCCAAACCAGTAACCTCGCATTTGATTTCGATACGTTTTTAAGCCGGCCGGGCCAGGAGCTGGAAGAGCAGATCATGGTGGCCGGAAATAACCATAAACGGGCAGAGATCCTGTCTGCATTTTTAATAGCCCGGTTACGTCAAAGTGTGTTGAAAGATGACCGCATAGCGGTAGCCGTCAGGGATGTGATCCATAATAAACAACACAGAACGGTTGCTCGACTGGCTGATGCTTATAATTTATCGGCACGGCAGTTCGACCGTAAATTTAAGGAGTCCGCGGGCTTTAGCCCTAAAACTTATATGCGGCTGGTGCGCCTTCAGGATGCCTTGACTCAATATAATGCAGATAAAACACTAACCCAAATAGCGCTGGAATGCGGGTATTACGACCAGTCGCACTTTATTCATGACGTGAAGGAGTTTACAGGCTATCATCCGGGTTTTTATTTTTCAGGCAAGGCAGAGGGAACTGAATACCGGAATGCATAATGTCCGGTTTTTACAATTTTGAGAACAGGGGGGACAGCTAATTTTGAGAAAAAAACAAATTATGGCAACAATAAACATTCCCGAAAATTACCAGGCTGTAATGCCTTACCTCATTGTTAAAAACGGCGCTCAGTTTATCGGGTTTACCCAAAAGGTTTTTGGCGCAACCGAACAATTTAAAACCATGCGCGACGAACACACCATTATGCACGCAGAGGTTAACATCAATGGCAGCACCATCATGTTTGCCGATTGTACCGATACTTACCAACAGCAAAATGCAGGTATGTTTGTATATGTAGAAAGCTGTGACGAAACTTACCAGAAGGCCATTGATAGTGGAGCCGAAAGCGTTATGCCGCCGGCCGATCAACCATACGGCAGGAGTGCAGGGGTAAAAGACCCGTTCGGAAATACATGGTGGATTACTAACCCGCTATAAATAATTTGAATAATTTATGGAAATCAAACAGCGTCTGCATCTTATCCATAACATTACAACCATGAAAAATCTTTTAACTGTTTTAGTGTGTCTGTTTTATGGAACTACCGCTTTTGCTCAGACAGTCCTACCTCAAACGTCATCGCCGCAAATTAAATCAGCTCAACCTTTGCAGGCAAAGCCAGATACCGGCAAAGCTTTGTTAAACCCCAATCAAAGCCCCTCGTTTAAAGACACAACTAATGCATATAAAAGCTACCAGTCTAATTCTCCCGCCGATTCCTTATACCGCCATTTACCTGATGCAAAGGAACGGCAGCCATTAATTATTGTTAACTCCAAAATCATTACTGGTCTTGGCCATATAAATCCAAATGATGTTACCTGGTTGACAATTTTTAAAGACAAAGATGTTCCAGCAAACGTCGCCAACCTAAGCAGGTTTGGTATAATAATGATAACCCTTAAAAAAGGAGTGAAAATTGAAACAAATACTTTTGACGATATAAAAAGGAGGTTTGGAGTAAGTGGTAATGTGAGGTTTGCTGTTGACGGCTATTTTGTTGACGATGAAAGTATGCTCATTTCGGCGCAGGACATCAACGAAATAAACCTAACCTGGAAAAAGAATAAAGATGGGTCGCCGGATGTAACGATCAACATATGGATGCTGGCGCCTGAAGCCCGCAAAGGCCCTGTTGCCGGAAGGCACCCAACTGATAAACCCGGTGAAATTTATATAAGGGGATTGGTATCAAAATAATTTTATTTCGGATAAAATCTTTTCCTTTGCCGGTCGTCATACATTAATATATGTACGCTTTTATTTTAGCATTACACTCTCTTACGCGCTGGTTTGTTTTGGCCAGCCTGCTTTTTGCCATTTATCGCGCTTACAGCGGATGGCTTACTAACAAAAGCTATTCAAAATTTGAAGACCGCGTACGGGTTATTACTACCAATATTGCCCATATCCAGCTAACTATTGGGCTCTGGCTGTATTTCATCAGCCCGATAGCCAATTATTTCATCAGCCATTTTAAAGAAGCGGTGCACGAGCGGCAGATCAGGTTTTTTGGCATGGAGCATGTTACCATGATGCTGATCGGCATTACGCTGATCACTGTTGCCTCATCAAAAGCCAAACGAAAAACACTTGATAAGGACAAATTTAAAATCACGGCCATTTGGCTAACCATTGCCCTGCTGGTTATTTTAAGTTCCATCCCCTGGTCGTTTTCGCCGTTGATCAGCCGCCCGTTATTCAGGCCGTTTTAAAACCCTGGGCCTTGAAAACGGAGAGGTCAACTTATTTTAGGGTGAGTCACCTTACTCCGCAACGTCAATCACCAATTTACCGCTTGCCTTACCATTCTCTAATATCTCGTGGGCTTGATTGGCGTTAGCCAATGTAAATGTACGTTCATCCACCAGCGGAACAATTTTACCAGCTTCTGCAAGTTTTGCAGCCTGCTGCATAATTTCACCATGATGTTTGCGGCCCCTACCGCTGAGCATCGGCATCAAAGTAAACACTCCTGAGTATGTAGCTCCCCGGAATGATAAGGGCGCCAGCTTATGCTCTCCCCAGCCCAGGCAACTTACCACATGACCAGTATAATAACGCACCGCATTAAATGATGCATCTAAAGTGGCTCCGCCCAGGGTATCATATACAATATCAAACCCTTCGCCGTTAGTATAATTGTTCACATATTCGTCAACAGTTGAGGCACGGTAATCAATAAAGGTAGCGCCAATGCTTTCAATATATTGCTGCTGGGCCACGCTGCCTGTAGCATATACATCCGTGCCAAAGGCTTTCGCTACCTGAACCGCTAAATGGCCAACGCCTCCGGCACCACCATGCACCAGCACTTTTTGTCCCTCATGCACATTTGCCCTGTCTACAAGGCCTTCCCAGGCAGTAATAAAATTAAGCGGCATCGAAGCCGCCTGTCTGAAACTTAAGTGAGATGGTTTAATAGCAAGCAGGTCCGCATCAAAGGCAGCATATTGCGCGTAAGTACCCTGTAGCCCACCAATACCACCGGCAAGGCCGTACACTTCGTCACCAGGTTTAAAAGTATTTACATCAGCTCCAACGGCTTCAACTATGCCGGCAAAGTCCATTCCTAAAATAGCAGGTAAGGGCTGCCTGGCATGCCCGCCTTTACCGGTACGGATCTTATTATCCAATACGCTGACGCCGCTGGCTATAATACGCACCAGTACCTGGCCCTTGGAGGCAATTGGGCGGTCGACTACGGTTATTGTGAAAGGCGCATTTGCTTCAGGAGCGATAAGGGCCTGCATTGTTGTATTTTGAGTTTCCATTGTGTTGTTGTTTAATTACAATACAAAATTATACAAGCAGGCAGCCATATTCCTTGTACAATCCCTCGTAACATTTGTACATTTACACTATGGTAAAAGATAATTTATACCAGCCTTTTGAAGTTGTTTTGCGCGAACCACTCAGCGCCTGTCCCCGCAGCAAACACTCACACAGCTTTTTCGAGTTTATTTATATCGTAAGCGGCACCGGAAAGCAGTGCATAAACAAAAGCAAGTTTACCTATAAACCCGGTCACCTGTTTTTACTTACACCTGATGATTCACATTATTTTGAGATACTAACCGAAACACAGTTCCTGTTTATCCGTTTCAACCCACTTTACATTAAAGATCACGGCCTTAGCAACGAAACAGCCGAGCATCTCAATTTTCTGCTAAAAAACGCAGGCCAGGCACCGGGATGCATATTAAAAACCGATGAAGACAAGGCCGTTGTAAAACCCATTATGCAGGCCATCATCAGTGAAAAAGAAAAAAACGGGCTTTACAGTAAAGCGCTCCTGCAGCAATATATCAATACGGTTATAGTAATCGCCGCCCGTAATGTGGCTATGAGCATGCCCGATGAAGTTAGTGAGAACACCGAAGAAAAAACACTTGATATCCTGCAATACATCCAGGCCAACATCTACTTCCCCGAAAAACTAAAAGCTAAAGTCATAGCCGATAAAGCCGGAATCTCTGAAAACTACCTTGGCCAGTATTTTAAAAAACATACCGGCGAAACTATGCAGCAGTATATCATCAATTACAAACTGAAGCTGATTGAGAACCGTTTACTGCACAGCAACATGCGTATGGTTGAAATTGCCAATGAGCTTGGTTTTAATGATGAGAGCCACCTGAACCGTATTTTTAAAAAATACAGACATATGAACCCTTCGGATTTTAGGAAAGCGGGAGGAGAATTGCATACCCTTGTTTAATACGTTAAAGCCCGTCAGTTTTATATTAACGACCCAACAAAAACAAGAATTATATTTTAAAAATCGCCATGAATTGAAAATTTGATGAAAATATCTTCAAAAATTTCAAAATAATTTGCTTTTTTATCAAAAACACTTCATAAATTACAATTCTGAAAGATAACTGATTGTCAATTTTTAATTTATTGTAATTTTCTCATGGAAGAATCAGCTTATTTTGACAAATACAGCCCAATTGATAATGTTTGGGACGAAATGTATGGCTTAGACGCTAATGTTCGGGAACATTACCGTAAAGTTATTGACTACATTTCGAAGGAATCGGCCGACGACCTGAACAAAAAGGAGGAGCTTGCCAAGCGCCTTTTCATGAGCCAGGGCATCACCTTTACCGTTTATAATAGCGGCGAGGGCATTGAAAAGATCTTTCCTTTTGACATTATCCCCCGTATCATCACTGCCGATGAATGGGCTTTTGTTGAGCGTGGCATCAAGCAGCGACTTAACGCGCTTAATTTATTTCTGAAAGACATATACCATAATCAGTTTATTGTAAAGGACGGCATAGTACCCATTGATATTATTTATTCGTGTCCGCACTTTCTGCGCGAGATGTACCAGCTCCAGGTGCCTTATGATATTTATGTACATATTTCGGGCATTGACCTTATCCGTGATGAAGACGGCACTTTTTATGTGCTCGAAGATAACCTGCGCACCCCATCGGGCGTAAGCTATATGCTCGAGAACAGGGAGATCACCAAACGCTTGTTTCCTGACCTGCTACCGCAATGCAGTGTGCGCAGCGTTACCGAATATCCGTCAATATTATATAAAAACCTGCTGGCGCTTTCACCCCGGCAGATCCATAATCCAACTATTGTTTTACTTACGCCGGGTATTTATAATTCGGCCTATTTTGAGCATACCACGCTGGCCCGCCTGATGGGGGTTGAATTGGTAGAAGGACGCGACCTGGTAGTGAACAACCATAAAGTGTACATGAAAACCACCACCGGGCTGCAACAGGTTGATGTGATCTACCGCCGGGTGGACGATGAATTTCTCGATCCCCTGGTATTTAACCCGGCAAGCATGCTTGGCGTAGCAGGCCTTATGGGTGCTTATCGCAAAGGAAACGTAGCCATAGTAAATGCAACAGGCACCGGCGTAGCCGACGATAAGGCTGTATATGCCTATGTACCCGATATGATCCGCTATTATCTGAACGAAGAACCCATACTCAAAAACGTACCAACACACCAGTTAGGCAATCCGGATGAACGCGAAATGGTGTTTAAAAACCTCAATAAAATGGTGGTTAAAAAAACCAATGGCAGCGGCGGTTACGGGATGCTGATGGGGCATGCGGCAAGCGAGCAGGAGATTGATGAATATAAAAAGGAAATCCTGAAAGATCCGCGTAACTTCATAGCGCAGCCAACCATCAGCCTTTCGGCGGCACCTTGTTATATGCAGGGCGAATTAAAGCCACGCCGGGTCGATTTAAGGCCTTACGCGCTGTACGGCCCCGATGGCATTGAAATAGTCCCCGGCGGCCTAACCCGTGTGGCTTTAAAAGAAGGTTCACTGGTGGTAAACAGTTCGCAGGGTGGCGGCAGTAAGGACACGTGGGTGTTAGCCTGAAAGGTAAAAGGCTTTTAAATCAAAATAAAAAACAAGAAGGATGCGGAGCTAAGTAAATCCGAAATTGAACATCCGAATTCCGAAATTTAGATCATATGTTAAGCAGGGTTGCAGCAAGTTTTTATTGGTTAAGCCGCTATATTGAGCGCAGCGATGGTATGCTGCGGATGCTCAAAATTAATTATGCCTCATCGCAGGATACAGTGCAGGAATTTACCTGGGAACCTGTAATGAGGATTTTTGCCGGGCTAAACGCCGGCGAAGCCGAAAAACTGGACAACGACAGCCGGTCGGTTTTAAAGTATATGGTTACCGGGAAAAATAATCCTAATTCAATACTCAACATCATTACACTGGCACGAGAAAACGCCCGCGGTGTACAGGAGCACATCACCAAAGACCTTTGGCAATGCCTGAATGAATATTACCACACCGTAAAAGATCCGCGGCTGGAACGCGCCCTGCACCGGGAAGACCCGATAGGGGTACTGGACGTACTGATAAAACAAGTAATGCTTTATTACGGCACAGTGGAGATTACTATGGAGCGCGGCGAAGGCCGCGCATTTATGAACATTGGCAAATACCTGGAGCGGGCCATCCAGTCGGTTGATATTTTGGATACTAAATTCAGCTCGATAAGTGACAACCCCGATCTGCTTACGGATACCACTTACTGGAAACACCTGCTGCTTTCATTGGGTGGGTACGAACTGTATTTAAAAACATACCGTGAAGGCTTTGAGGCCGAAAATGTTTTGGAACAGGTTGTACTGAACAACGATTTTCCGCGCTCGGTTATTTATTCGGTAAATAATATTCAGCGCTATTTCGACAGATTGAAGAATGACAGCAATGCCGATGACTACAGGGAAATGTCGTTTCAGATAGGCCGGTTGCAAAGCCGCATCAAATACAGTTCGGTAAAAAGTATCAAGCAGGAAGGCCTGCACCTGTTTCTCACCCAGATCAGGAGTGAGCTATACGGCATAGGCAATTCATTAAACCAACATTACTTTGCTAATTCATGATAACAATTTGAAGATGTTTTGATTTGAAGATTTGAAAATGCCGGTCTATCTTTTCATTTTCAAATTTTCAAATCCTCAAATTAAAAAATTAAAACAATGCCTGAATTTAAGATTCAACATATCACCAAATACACTTATGAAGGCCCGGTTCGTGACAGCGCCAACCAAATCATCCTGTTCCCGATAAAAGATGAATACCAGGAAGTGGTAAAACAGGAGCTAAGTATAACCGGCAACCCGGTAGTTGATACTCATACCGATTACTATGGCAACGAGGTTGGCAGCTTCACCTACAGCGACCAGCACAATATGCTGGTCATTAACTCAAAGCTGGTTGTTATTACCCGCCAGCGCCCGTTGCCGGTTAACGATATTTTTCCGGAGCAGCAATGGGAGGATCTTAAACGTCTTCAATACATGGTGCCCTATATTGATTTTCTAAAGCAGGAATATTTTGAAGGCCTGCCCGAGCTACAGGCAATAGTTGAGCAGGAACGGCGTAAAGATGAAACGCCCTTTCAGATAGCACTTCGTTTTTGCGGCTGGGTTTACAAAAACTTTGAGTACATCAAAGGCGTTACCACGGTTGAAACTACGCTGGATGAAGTGTGGAAGCTTAAAGCCGGCGTTTGCCAGGATTTTGCCCATATTTTAATGGTGATGCTTCGCCAGCTTAAAATACCATCCCGTTATGTAAGCGGCTATATCTGCACCCATAGCAGTGCTATGCGCGGCGAAGGGGCAACCCATGCCTGGGCCGAAGTGTATGTGCCCGACTACGGATGGCTTGGCATCGACCCTACAAATAACTGTATTGCCAATGAAACTCACGTACGCCTGGCTGTTGGCCGCAATTTTTCAGATTGTTCGCCGGTTAAAGGCGTTTATAAAGGCGCCTACGGCCACAAGCTGGAAGTATCAGTAATTGTTGACGATGCAGATACTATTGTTTTTGAGGATAAAACCCACGAATCGCCGGCTATGCACGCGGTAGCCGAATTTCCTAAAAACAGCTATCAGCGATATATGGAGATCATTCAACAGCAGCAGCAACAACAGCAGTAGGTCAGTTGGCAGTGGCAGTTTTCAGTTGGCGGTAGCAGCGGAGAAATTGTTGTCACACCAACAATGGCATAGGGAATCCCTTATTCAGGTAAATCAACGTCCAGGCTTTGATAAAAAGCAACAAGGCCCGGTGCTATTACATGTACATCATGCTGTTCTTCAATTAAACGGCGGGCGTTGAGGCCAATGTTACGGCAAAATTCTTCGTCGGTAATACAGCGTTCAATGGCATCATAAAACTCCTGCCGGTTATTAGCAATAAGGATATTAGTGCCATTGGTAAAATTGATGCCTTCGGCACCTAATGAGGTAGAGATAATACATTTTTCCATGGCCATGCCCTCTACTATTTTAACCCGCATGCCACCACTTGAAAGCAAGGGTACCACCATAATAGCCTTACTATTCACAAACTCAGAAGCGTCGTCAACCTCTCCCTGGATAAAGATCTTTCCCATCGCTTCATAATCATCAAAGCTATCGGGGATATTATGTCCGGCAACATAAAATTTTACGCGGAGGTCGCCCTCGGTAAGGTCTTTATAAAAATTCTCAATAAACCATTCAATCCCCTCCCGGTTGGGCATCCAATCTAACGAACCTAAAAAAAACAAACTTGGGAACTCCGTTTTATTATAATCAGGCTTATAATCGGTCAGGGAAATACCTACCGGAAAAATATCAACCGGGATGGTAACACCGTATGATAACAGCGTTTTTTTATCTTCATTGGTAAATACAGCAATGGCATCAAATTTATTAAGCTGCTGCAGTTCATAATCTTTCACCCGGCGGGCCAGCAAATGCAGGTACCACTTCTTAAACAGGTCGCTTTTTCGTTGTGCCAGCCTCATCCATACCTGGTGTTCGATATTATGCGACCGGTAAATCAACCTGGCTTTGGTATGCTTACGCATAGCGGTCAGGTAAGGCGTTACAAACAAGCCTTCAAACTGGATAACATCGTATGCCGTCTGGCGCAATTCGCGCAGCAGGAGTTTTTCAAATTCGGCATTGTAATAACGATCAACATCGTTTGATTTTTTGTTGAACAGGTTAGTTATGGAATCAAGTACAGATATATTGATGTTAATGTCATATGATGTGTACCTGATCTTCTGCATCAGCTCATCTTCGTTTGTTTGTACACTGCCATGATATCTTTTCCCGTTTAAAGCTACCAATGCAACTTCATGCCCAAGTGCA
This sequence comes from Mucilaginibacter sp. 3215, assembly GCF_050433785.1. Classification (NCBI taxonomy): domain Bacteria; kingdom Pseudomonadati; phylum Bacteroidota; class Sphingobacteriia; order Sphingobacteriales; family Sphingobacteriaceae; genus Mucilaginibacter; species Mucilaginibacter sp. 3215. The sequence continues at coordinate 139,795 of NZ_JBNPWO010000005.1, read as the reverse complement.
ATCAGCCCTTTTATGGTATTGCAAACCACAATAGCGTAACCGCCATTCTGCGGAAATGGTACACGATGTGTTAAAATTAGGATCTTCAAACGGTGGATTTGGTTTTTAACAAAAATACCATCCTGAACGTGGTATTCAAAACTTCATTAAAAAATACTTAACTGCGGATCGGTAACCCTGAAAGTGCGGCGGTGATAGGGCGTAAAACCAATCTTCATTACGGTTTCGCGGTGCCTAATGGTTGGATAGCCTTTATTGGTATGCCATTCATATTCCGGGTGTTCGGCCGCTATTTGCATCATATAATCGTCGCGGTAGGTTTTGGCCAGGATAGATGCAGCCGCTATGCTGAAATATTTTCCATCGCCTTGTATAATACACTCATGCGGGATGTTCCGGTATTTTTTGAAGCGGTTGCCGTCGATGATCAGAAACTGGGGTTCAAGATGTAATTTTTCGATGGCCCGGTGCATAGCCAGGAATGATGCATTGAGAATGTTGATCTCATCAATCTCCAGATTATCAACAGATGCGACGGCATAAGCCACCGCTTTTTCCTCAATTTCGGCACGAAGCTGGTACCTTATTTCTTCGGTAACTTGTTTGGAATCGTTCAGCAGGTGATGGTCAAAATCGGAGGGTAAAATCACTGCGGCGGCAAAAACAGGCCCGGCCAAACATCCTCGCCCCGCTTCATCGCATCCTGCTTCCAAAAATTCGTACTGGTACCTGGCTGATAACATCCGGCAAATATAATAAGAGTTGTAAACGTGTTAGTAAAACAATTAGTATGATGTGTTTTTCAACATGCGGCTAACGCATCCTTTACTTAAAAAATTTTTAGCGTAAGCAGGGTAATATCATCAATGGGCTTGCTTTTATAAACGTTGCTCAAATAATCCAACAGCGCCTGGTTAAAATTATCGGGCGATAGCTCGCCATGCGCAAGCACAAAATCAAGTAATTTATCCTCATTCCATATTTTGGTGCTGGGCGATTCAAAATCCATGAGCCCATCTGTATAGTTAAAGATCAGGCTGCCGGGCTCCACATCAACTTCGCCCTCGTTTAAAAAAGGCAGATCTTCAAAAACCCCAATCATGGTGGTACCCAGTTTAAGCGGAATGGCTCCCCCTTCTGAATAAAGTATGGTTGGGTTGTGCCCTGCATTAATATAATTAAGCCGCCGTTTTTTTTGATTATATCGCGCAAGAAACAGGGTGATAAACCGTTCGCCCTTGGTATTGCTGAGTACAATTTTATTTAAACGGTCAATAATATTGGTCAAATCACCTTCAACCGCCGCCCAGGCATGCAGGCTGGCCTGGAAGTTGGCCATCAGTAAAGCAGCCGAAATACCCTTCCCCGATACATCGGCAATACACCATAAAAACTCGTGCTCATTAAGGCGGATAAAATCAAAATAATCACCGCCTATGTTTTGATGCGGAAGATACTTAGCCCCGATCTCCACACTTTCGTCCTTATGTTCACGCATGGGGATCAGCATATTTTGCACCTCCACGGCAAGCTCCATCTCGCGCAAAAAACGTTCTGATTGCAGCCGTTCGCGGAAAAGTTTTTTATTTTCAAGCGCCACAATAATCACGTTCATCAGCGTTTGGATGAAATTAAGATCATTGTTAAGCATCTCACCCGAGGTATTAAAATCGCCGATAAGGGCGTAGGCAAGTGCCTTGCTTTTGTGATATACCGGGATAAAGTAATTATATTTTTTAAGGACAGGGTCGCGGTGCCCGGCAATAGCTATAGGCGCTTTAACCTTACTCAGCTTTTTACACGCACGGGCCAGCACTACCGACGATTCAACGTCGCCGCCATACTTGGCTATACAGGCAAATTTATCATCCTTTTCAATCAAAAACCTGAGTTTACCTACCTGCAAATAGTTTTGCAGGATAACTTCCAGCATTTGAATGAGGATAGGAGTAGCGGTATTTTTGTTTATGGCCCGCGTAATTTCCAATAAAGAATTTAATTCCGACTGCCGTTTGAGCAAAAGCCTGATCAATTCGTCTTCGCCGGAACCGTCGTCTATATTCAGCATATTGATATAAGTACGCTGACTAAAATAGAAGAAATAATTTTTAAATACGAGTACTTTGTGATTTTATATCAAAGGCATCGCGCAAGCCAACAGTAACCAGGTTAAAAGCATAAACCAGCAGCATAATGGCCATACCGGGAATGATAGCCAAAAAAGCCGAATCCATAACAATATAACCATAATGTTCCTTGATCATGCCGCCCCAGGTTGGCATAGGCGGCTGTGCGCCAAAACCCAAAAAACTAAGGCCCGCCTCTAAAAGTATAGCCGAGGCAAAGTTTGAGGAGGCCAAAACCAGTATCGGCCCGGTTATGTTGGGTAAAATATGTTTAGCTATAATGCGCTTGTTGCTAAAACCCAATGCCCTTGCGGCCTCGATGTACTCCACCTGTTTAAGGCCCATTACCTGACCGCGCACCAGGCGCGCCACTTCAACCCACATGGAAAGGCCAACGGCTATAAATATTTGCCATAGTCCTTTACCCAACGCAAATGATATGGCTATTACCAGTAACAGGGCCGGCAGCGCCCATAAAATATTCATCAGCCAGCTTAATGAGGCATCAACCCATCCCCCAAAATAACCCGCTACCGCACCTATAGTTACGCCCAGCAGCATACTGATGATAACCGACATTAAACCCACAGCAAGCGAGATCCGCGTGCCCAGCAGCAGGCGGCTTAGCATATCCCGGCCATAACCATCAGTACCAAGCCAAAAAGTTTTAAAGCCAATGTTTTCTTCATAAACCCTTCCCCAAAACCTGCGATAAACACCGTCATTGGCTTCCCTCACAACAATTTGGCCGTTATAATTAAAAGTAACCCTCCCGTTTTTATAAACCGGCTTTTGCCCGGTCATTACCTCAAAAATATTGTAGGCTTTTTTCTCGGGCTTATCTTCATCGCCAATATATCCGTTAACGTAAATAGAATCTTTAACGAAATGATACCCGGTAACGGGAACTTCTTTATAAAACGACGGCTGCCCATACAGCATCCTGCTGAAAAAATTTACGGTATCAACAGCCTCCGCTTTCCTGAGCTTTAACATCATATAGGTTGAGCCCGGCTTTTTTATACTGAGCTGTATGATCATATTATTGGCCAGGGGCGTATCATCGGGCATAATGAGGTAGCCCAGTATCGCAACAAGCAGCGTGAGCAGGATAAATACAAGCCCGCCTACAGCAAGTTTATTACGCTTAAAAACACGCCAGGTGCGTTTTGCTGGTGTAATTTCGGCCAATGTGTTAATAGTTCATGTGTATTGGCTAAATATCGCTTAAATAGGAGCAATTAGCAATAAGGACAGGTTTCTTTACAATCAAATAGCCAAAAGCAGAAAGCTTAAGGCTGAAAGCTGAATTACAGCTGAAGCCGAAAGCATAAATGGAAGTTAAAAACGAAAAGCCCAAAGCCTATTAACTTAAACTATGCTTCGTCGCAAAAGGATGAAGCTTTAGGCCTTCAGCCTTGAGCTTTCGGCTTATTTAACGATTCTGCCTTTCCAGGCATACTTCTTATTTTTCCCTAAAAAACCGATAATAACGAAATAAAGGATATTAAGCGGCAAAACAAAGCTTACGTACAACAGCAGTTCGCGCCGTTTTAAGAAGTTCATGATCGGTGTCATGTATAACAAGTCTATCGCATATTTAATTCCGATAGTAAGCAAAAACAATTTCAGGAAACAGCTATCGAAAATACCCAGCACGGCTGTTAGCAATAGCATAAAATTACACAGCCAGATACTGAGCGCAAAAGCCACCATCTTTTTATTTTTGTACTTGGTTGATTTTGATGCCCAACGGCGCCGTTGCTGCATAAACTCTTTTAAATTAGGCTTTGCGTGGGTATATACAATTGCCTCGCGCCGTTTTAAAAAGGCTATCCTGCCGGGATAACGTTCTCCAACCTTGTGCAATAAAAGTTCATCATCGCCCGAGGCCAGATCATCGATGCCGGCAAAGCCGCCTACTTCATAAAATACATCTTTACGATAAGCAAAATTTGCCCCGTTACAGGTGGCAGCAAAACCATGACCTAAAAACGCGCCCCCCATACCAATAAGCGATGAAAAATCAAGTGTTTGCATGCGCTCAAATACCGATTGCTCCTGGAAATAAGTTACCGGCGAAGAAATCATAACCAAGTCATGCTGCTCATAAAAGCCAACTATAGTACGCAGCCATTGATTACCCATACGGCAATCAGCATCCGTTGCTACCATTAAGTCGCCTGTTGAAAGTTTAATGGCTTCGGCTATCGCTTTCTTTTTATAGGAGTTAAGTGTTTCACCAAGCTTAAGTTGCAACAGCTTTACGCCCTGTGCCGCATAACTGCTAATAATAGCTGCGGTATTATCGGTTGAATGGTCGTCAACAATAATGACCTCCACCAGGTGTTTGGGATAATCCTGGGCCAAAATATCTTCAATGGTAAGGTGAATCTTTTCTTCCTCGTTACGGGCCGCAATAAGCACAGTAACTTTGGTGCTAAATGTTTGGGCGATAACCGGAGGGGTGGTGACCTTTGCCCAGCCTATCCGGAGATAGATGAGCAACAGCACATAAAGCCCTATGGAAAATAATGAAATAATACTAATCAGCGCGGTCAAAAGAATTTGAGTTTTAAAACAAAAAACGATCCTAAAATAGCAGGAATAAATAAATTAATAAGCCATATTGACGATACACCGGCTATTACGGCGATATTTTGATCGGTCACATACACAAACAGGTGCGAAGCAGTAAAGCCGCGTACACCGATATCAAAAAGATCAAGCGAAGGGATAGCTGATGATACCACGAAAAAAAGCATCAGCATGAGCATCATGGGTACAACAACCATATGCGGCATTAACAACTGAAAAACCAGGAAATACTGCATTGAAAACGTGATATACCGCGCAATGCTAAAACCCATGATGTTGATAAGCTCGTGGGTGTGATACCGGCCCATTACTTCAAAAAAGCGGTGATATTTTTTGATGAACGGAACCCTGTCAAGCAAAGTAACCGCCCACTTGATATGAAAATAAAATATCAGCTGCATAGCTGCAATTACAACGCCGATAACAACTACCCCCCAGGCCAGCAATAAATTGGCATGAATAAAATTGACTACGAACCAGATCATGGCTATTACGCCCAAAACATTGGTTACCGAACCTTGGCTAAATGAACCTACGCCCATGGCAAAAATACCCGGAATACGTTTGCGGGGGGGTAAAAACATCACACGTCCGCCATATTCGCCCAGCCTGTTTGGTGTGGTTACTGCCCAGGTAAGGCCGCAAAAAACCGCCTCAACAGCTTCCCATAAAGAAATATTGATTAATGTTTTGGTTACATAGCGCCATTTAAGCGCTTCCAGAAACCAGTTTAAAAACATCAATATAACTACCAGTCCCATAACAATAACAACATGGGTAGTACTTATTTGCGATGCGAAATGTTCAAACTGCTTTAGGTCGTTATTCTTTTTGTTGAACTGCCGGTAAATAAACCACCCTGCAATTATCAATATACCGGCCTTAAGAAGATACGAAACAACCTTTTTAGCAGAACGTGTCAAGTAGATAAATTTTTATGCAATGTTACAAAAAAATGGGGCATGCCAAAGCTTGCCCCATACAACACGATACTGTTAATTTTGTTTACTTCAATCTTGCTTTTAAAAACACCAGCGTATTTGCATAAGCGTCTTTGGTAGCATCGCTGTTATAAATAGGATTGCTCGGGTTTGCAAAACCATGGTCGGCATCATACTGGTGCAGATAAACCTTTTTTCCGGCGGCTTTCATATCAGCATCAAATTTGGCTACAACCTTAGGGTTAATCCACTGATCTTTATTGGCGAAGTTCCCCAGCACATCGGCGTTTAAGGTTTTTAGTTTATTTACATCCTGTTCGGGCATGCCATAATACATTACACAAGCTACCGCCTTTTTACCCGCAAGTAAGCTGGTTTGCAAACTCCACCCGCCGCCAAAGCACCAGCCAACAGTAGCAATATGTGCTTTGGGGCCGGCATATGCTATGGCTCCGTTTACTATAGCGCGGGCCCTGTCGTCATTTACCGCTTGCATAAATTTCCCCGCGTCTTCGCGTGTGGCAGCTACCTTGCCGTCGTATAGGTCAAGGTCAATGATGTTGACGTTACCCAGGTCATTATAAAGCTTTTCTGATTCTTTTTTTACATAGTCATTAAGGCCCCACCATTCATGTATCACCAATAGATAATTGTTAGTAGGTTTTTTAGCTTTCATAAAAAATGCTGATGCCTGTTTCCCGTCGGATGTTTTGTAGGTGATGACCTCGCCTATACTGCTTTGAAAGCGGATTGGCAAAGGATTTTTGTGCGACAATTTGAACCGGGTATCGGAGGCCAGCATGGCAAACTGCTGTGTTGCCGATGGATTACTGCAGCAAACTATTTTGCGCTGCGCAGAAGTTATAGTGGCTATGCCGATAAATAATGTAAATAAGAGCAGTTTTTTCATAGGGTTCAATTTTATGTTAATTAACGCTGATGTGCGTTAAAACAATTACGTTGATAATATAGTTTTAGTTGCGGGGGTTAATGTGATTAACCGGCATAAATTTACGATAATGCATACACAATTACCTAAAATTTAATGCACGCCTGTTTATTATCCATTGAATCTTATGTGGGTAAAAGCACGTATATAATAATTATCAATATATATTAATATGCCTGTCCCGCCAATTCCTGATAATGAAATGGAAAGGCTTTTAAGCCTTTCGGAGTTTGATCTTGATTATACCGAACACAAAGACAGTTTTAAAGACCTGGCCAAGCTGGCAGCCAAGGTTGCCGGTACGGAGGTTTCGCTGGTTAACCTTATCGACTCCTATACCCAATGGAGCATCAGTGGTCATGGTTTAGAAATCGAACAAATGCCGCGTGAGGATTCGGTTTGTCAGTATACTATTATAGACGGAGAGTATTTTGAGGTTGAAGACTTACGGAATGACGAACGTTTCCGGGATAAATTTTATGTAACCGACGGACCCAAATTAAGATATTATTATGGCATACCGCTAAAGGTAGGCGACGATCATAATATCGGGGCCTTATGTGTGCTTGATAAAAACGTTAAAGAACTCACTCCCGAAAAGGTTGAACTTTTAAAGATCATTGCTAATGAAATACTAAGCAGGTTAAAAGACCTGAAAGTAATTAACAAACTAAAAAGTAAGCTTGCTGAAGCCAGCGAAATTCAAAAAAAGGTGGCTCATGATATCCGCGGGCCGTTAAGCGGGATCATCGGCCTCGCCCAGCTGATCAGCGAACAGGGAGAGGCAAACCAGATAGAAGAAGTGCTGGAGTTTACCAACCTGATCCATAAAAGCGGGCGGTCGATACTGGAGCTTGCAGATGAGATCCTGAGTGCTGATAAAAACGATCATAAACGCATATCCAATGGGGCGGAATTTAACCTGCTGGTATTTAAAGATAAAATTGAACGGCTTTTTATTCCACAAGCCCGCAATAAAAACATTTTGCTTACGGTTACAACCTCATCCGAATCGGAGCGGGTTCCCTTTGCCCGGAATAAACTATTACAAATAACGGGGAACCTCATCTCAAACGCCATAAAATTTACTCCGGCCGGCGGTTATGTTAATGCAGACCTGAGTCTCGAACTGAACGACCATACCCATATACTGCAAATCCAGGTGAAGGACAGTGGTGTTGGCATAGATGAAAAAGGTATCGAAAAAATACTGAAAGGCAATGCAGCGTCAACAGCAGGCACAACTGGCGAAGCCGGCTTTGGCTTTGGGCTGGCATTAGTAAAACATCTGATTGAAACCCTTAAAGGGACAATCAGTATCTACTCAAAACCTGGCGAAGGGACTGTATTTGAGGTAAGGCTACCGCAAAAAATGCAATAATAAAAGAACCTGTCCGGAGAATAATAGGGCATAAAGATTTGCGTAGGCAAAAAAATCCCTAAATAAGTTGTTTCCTGAAGGTAGATTATAGATGCAATGCTTAAGGTAAAATACCGGCCTAAAAGCCCGGTATTTTACCTTAGATTATATTTTTACCAGCTTTTGCCGCCGCCGCCACGGTTATCTCTTGAATAGCCGCCACCGCCACCGCGGTTGCCGCCACCGTAACCACCGCCGCCACGGTTACCACCACCGTAGCCACCGCCACTGCTTCTGCGGTCACCGCCTGGTTTTTTCTCTTCTGCCTGGCTTACTGCAATTGATCTACCTTTAACTTCAGAACCGTTTAGGCCGCTTATAGCTTGTTGTGCTGCCTCATCATCTGCCATTTCAATGAATCCGAACCCTTTGCTTCTTCCTGATTCCCTGTCAATAATAATTTTTACGGAGTTAACTTCACCATAAGCTTCGAAAAGCTGCTTTAAATCGGCTTCCCCTAAAGAAAAAGGAAGACTTCCTACGAATATGTTCATTAATATTTAGTTTTTAATGGGCATGCTTTGTTAATTACCCACGTTTTGTTAACATCAAATATAGTAATAGATATTTGATGATTACTGCATGTTTATGTGAATGAATGCTTTTATTTTAAAAAAAATATTTTTTTTGATCGTTTTGGGAAGATAAATCAAAAAAGCCAACCTATTAATACAAAGGTTAATTGCTTTTGTTTTAAAAGCGTGCTGTTTTTGTAAAATAAATATGTAAAGAAAGCGCTGTCAATATTTTTTTAATATTAACGTAACAAAAATTTATTTTCCGGAGATAAATCAGCAGCAAAAATTTAAACTACCGATTCGATCTGGTAGCGTTTGCCATTCAGGGTAAACTCTTCCCCCGCTTTTTTACCGCTAAGCAGGTTTCCTACAGGCGATGCCGGCGACACCGCAAAATAAGTTTTGCCATCAAGCATTAAAGCGCCCGCGCTTATTGCCAGGTAAAAATTGCCCTTATTGGTAAATATCACACTGCCGGATTCGGCATGCATCGATACCCCGGTGGTATTGATGCGGTTTAAAGCCACCAATAGTTTGTTGGCTTCATTTAGCTGCGCCATATTGCGGTTGGTTTCCTGCTGCATCATTTCACGCCCGGTTTCATATTTATCACCCGCGCTGCTTTTGGTATCATCGGTTGACGCCCTTTGGGCATCGGCTATGGCAAGTTCCGCGGCCTCCATGATTTTACGCACATGATTAACACACAATTGATGTAATTCTTTCTTCAGATCGCCCATTTATGATATCAAACAAAAGACTAAAATAGGTGAAAAGATCAAATTTTATTGGCAGAAAAACTGCTGTAAAATAAAAGCCCCCTTGCACTCGCTGCTTGGGGGCTTTAAACCTAAACCTTATCACTATTTGCAGGCGTTAACCTACAAAGTAGATAAACGTTATTAAGTGCAATAATGGTATGTCAGCCTAATTAAAACTGACAAAATAATGATATTCGCACATTACAAGCCAGTCCTTAGTGTATATTAACAGCCTCATCTACAGTTTACCGGCAAAAAATTTAAGGGTTGAAATAATATGTTTTGCCCAGTATGACCACTCGTGTCCGCCCTGGTTTTCTTCATAAATATGAGGAATCTTCTCCTTATCCAGCTTTTTATGCAGGTCACGATTATAATTAATCAGCAAATCATTTATACCGCAATCAAACCGAACAGGCGGCAGCTGGGCCCTGTATTTTTTAAATGTTGCAAACACATCTTCATCGGCCACAATATCCTGTGCATAGGTTTTTAAGGGCTCGCCGGCAAAAAGTTTGATTTGCGGCAAGCTTGTTATAGATGAGAGGCCCGAGATAGCTTTAAATTTATGCCCGTATTTTGCGCCTATCCTCAAAGCACCGAAGCCGCCCATAGATAAGCCCGCTATAAAAAGCGGTGAGTTTTGCTTTGCACCGGGAATGTTTTCCATTACAGCAGTTGGAACATCCTCGGCTATCCATTGCTCAAAATTAAAGCCGCTATGTGGCAAATAACCTGAGCCATCACCCCAAAGCCCGTCTGACGGCATGGCTAATATCATTTTTGGCAATTCGCCTTTTTCAATCAGCTCATTGGTTTTTAAATGAACGCCCCCGCTCATGGCCCAGCTCCAGGCGCTGCCATATACCCCGTGCAGTAATATTACAATAGGTAAAACCTCGTTTTTATTGGCTCCGGGCGGAACGTATACGCAAATATCACCCCGGCCCTTTAAATTGGGCGTTTTTACAGTTATAAACCGTAGCTGATTACTTTCATATTGCGGATTGGAAATTTCTGTTGTTTTAAATGGCATGAGCTTTTTTAGTCGAACACGATAACCCCTTTGGCATTCCTGCCTTTCAGCATGTCATCAAAAGCTTTATCAAGTTCGTTTATAGAATATGTACGTGTAATCATTTCTTCAAGTAATAAGTGCCCGCTGGTATAATGTTGTACTATATCCCGAAAATCAATTTGCGGGCGGCACTTACCATAAAGCGGGTTAAGGTAAATCTTATCCCATTCAAAAAGGCGCATATCAATGGTGATGTCCTGTTCAATACCGCTTACCTGTACGGCCGTACCGGCATTGCGCACCATAGCTAAAGGGGCTGCTCCCAATTCGGGAATAGCGGTGCATTCAAAAGCATAATCGGCCCCGCGGCCACCGGTAAGTTTTTTTACTTCTTCGGCGGCCTTAAGGAGGCCTATATCATCTTTCGTGGCTAAAATAGTGTGTGTTGCACCAAACTTAACAGCCATTTCAAGCCGGGTGGGGTTAATATCAATGGCTATGATCATACCTGCGCCGGCAATTTTTGCACCTTGTATCACATTAAGGCCAACACCGCCGGTACCCAGCACCACTGCCGATGAACCTGATTTTAGTTTAGCCGCATTCACCACAGACCCATAACCCGTCATTACGCCGCAACTGATGATACTTGCCGCAGGGAATGACATGGTTTCCGATGTGTTTTTCACCACTGCCGACTCTTTTACCAAAGTATATCCGGCTATGGTACCGATATTGAAAGACCTTAAAATGGGATCCCCATTAAGCGTTGTTCCGTCAAGGCCGGCATGGCCCGGAGTGTAGCCATTCCCGCCGGCTGCAACCGGCGAGGCTACTTCACACAAATGCAGATTATCCTCCAGGCACTGAAAGCATTTGCCGCAATGCATGGCCCAGTTTAAGATCACCTTATCGCCAGGTAGTACACTGCTAATATTTTTCCCAACCGAAACCACAATACCAGCACCTTCATGCCCTATAATGAACTGCTTTCCCCAGCTTAACGAGTCATGATCGGTATGGCAAAGTCCCGCTGCTTTTATTTTAACCAGCACTTCATCATCTTTCGGTTCGTTCACCACAATATCCTGTACCGAAAAACCACCCTTTCCATTGGCAATAGCCGCCTTGCATATTATAGCCATAATTGAAGGATATGTTAAACGCTTTTCATGCGCCATTAAACCAGTTGAGCAAATAATAGCAACCACTATAGCTTGCCATATTAGCAGTGCTGGATTCGCCAAACCTATGTAACAAAAGTAGGTTAAGCCATGATTCTAAAACTTTAGCAAATTGTCCAAAAAGTGGCCTATATTATCCTCGCAGGCGCTTTTTCTTGCATTTGACAATATTTTTAAAGGGTCGCCGGATAAAATACACCAGTTTTTCACACCTGTAGTTATTGTTAATAATCAACCCTTTACGTTACTTTAAACTCCAATTATAACAAACCATGAAACTAAATAAGCTTTTTATCCTGGGCTGTTTATCGTTTGGCTTTATCCCCGCCGGCGTTAAGGCCCAAACGGGAGCGCTGGGTAATAACGAAATTATTTACCATGTATTCCAGCGAAGTTTTTACGATAGTAATGGCGATTATCACGGCGACCTGAATGGCATCCGCAAAAAGCTTGATTATATACAGGAACTCGGGGTTACGTCAATATTGCTTACCCCACTTTACCAATCCGCTTTTTATCATAATTACTTTGCCATTGATTTTGAGAAGATCGACCCGAAATATGGCTCCCTGGCCGACTACCTTAAACTGATCAAAGAGCTGCACCGCCGGGGGATGAAATTTTATATGGATATGGAAACCCAGTATGTAACCGAAGATTCCCGCTGGTGGAAAGAAGCCTTCGGAAATCCCAAATCAAACTACAGTGATTATATTTTATGGGATGATAAGGACAACAAAAAGCCGTCAACCATAGTATATAACCTCACGGGGCTGACAGGTTACGACAGCGTAACCCGCAAAATAACTACCGCAAATCTTAACAGCGAGGCTTCTAAGGCTTATAATCTAAAATTGTTCAGCTACTGGATAGACCCTAATGGTGATGGCAAATTTGATGATGGAGTAGACGGTTTCAGGCTTGACCATATGATGGACGACCTGGATAATAAAGGCCGTCTTCCACATTTATTCGATACTTTCTGGAACCCTTTACTAACCAAGCTAAGGACCATCAACCCTAAAATTAAAATAGTAGCTGAACAAGCCAACTGGTTTAGTCTTGGTACTGAATACCTGGAACATGGCGGCGTTGACCGGGTATTTGGGTTGCGGCTGTGTTTTGCTATCCGATCGTTTGATAAAAAGCTGCTGTTGGCCAATGCCGATTCAACGCTGACTATGCTGCCGCCCGGTAAACAACAGGTAGTTTTTATTGAGAACCACGATGTGCCGAGGTTTAGCTATGCGGTTAAAGGCGATCTGGCTAAACTAAAAGCTGGCTGTGCATTTAACCTGTTAATGGGCGGCATTCCATCCATTTACTACGGGCAGGAGTTGGGCATGACCGGCACCACGGCAAATTTTGGCGCTACCGATGCCAATGAAATTCCCGACAGGGAAGCTTTTGAATGGTACAGAAGCGATACAGGCAAAGGCATGGCCCTGTGGTATAAACAAACCGGCCCCTGGAAAGATCAGTTTAATAACGATAAGCCTAATGATGGTATCTCCCTCGAAGAAGAAAAACAGGACCCAAACTCATTATGGCATTACTATAAACAGATGATCGCCATCCGCAAAGCAAATCCCGCTTTTGCTGACGGCAGTTATAAAACCATCGGCAATGATAATGATCATGTTTTTAGCTTTATAAGGAAGGATGCCGGACAAACTATACTGGTGGCAATAAACCTGTCGGATAAAGAAACAGGAGCGACTTTTGAAGCCGGAGGCAATCCGGTTAATATTATTGGGGACGCAAAACCGGTAGCAAAGGGAGGAAAGCTGGCGGTTAATTTGCCAGCGTTTGGGGTGGAGGCTTGGGAGTTGAAGTAAAAACCTGCGCCCGTTTAAAACTTGCGCTCGTTTGCAACGAGCGCTTAATATGGTTCGGTGATTGTATCGCCGGTCGCGTTATAAACGCAAACCCAAGTTAAGAACTGAAGTAGCTGGCACAAATAAAAAAAACGTCATTGCGAGGAACGAAGCAATCCCAAACTATACAAAGCGGCTCTGCTTATCGGGGATTGCTTCGTTCCTCGCAATGACGGATTCATTAAACTTCTTACATCGAAGCCGAAGCTTTCACATTTTCCATGCCGTAATGTTTCAGGATATCATCAGGTACACCTGTCCATTTGCCGGGTTGGTTACCTGCGTAGCCAATATCTTTCACCCCGATTTCGCTGGTGAAAAAGCCCGAAGCAGTAAGATCGCGCATGCGGTTGAAGAAAGCTACACCCTGGGCCATTTCTGGTTTGGCTTTTTTAGGGTAAGCGATCATATCAATTAGCTGGATCTGCTGATCTTTAGTGCAGTCGGTAAATGGCTTGCCGAAACGGTTAAGGCATTGCAAATCGAGCCAGCGTAAACCACCGCGCATGGGAGTTTGATGATCGGGCATATCTTTTACAATAAACTCTATAAAATCCGGCACCTTGGCGTCTGAGGCGCTGCCCGATTTTTCATCTTTTGGGATAATGATATCGGCCAGTACAGTGATGGTAGCCATTTCGGCGGCGGTGAAAAATTTATCGGCATGCAGTTTTTTATCCCGCTCAACTTCAAACGGCTGGCGACCTACTTCATCGCCGGCTGCCGCGGTGGTTGTTTCTTCCGCGCCTTTTTTTGTATCGGTTTTACAGGCCTCCAGTAATAATCCTGCCGAAAGTGTACCCAAGCCCAGGGCTTTGAGGGAGTCACGTCTGTTCATAAAATTGTTATGTTAGCTTGTTAAACGTTTAATTTTTTTCTTTCCTGAATAATGTATTCTGCGGTACGCATTGACAATGCAAGGATTGTCCATGTTGCGTTTTTATCCCCTTGTTGTACAAACGGAGCGGCATCAACCACAAACAGGTTTTTACAATCATGCGCCTGGCACCATTTATTTAGCGCCGATTTTTTAGGGTCGTTACCCATGCGGATAGTACCAACTTCATGAATGATCTTACCCGGAGTTTCCAAACCATAATTGGTTTCAGGACCTTGCGGCGGCCCATATATTGCTCCGCCCATGTTATGCATAATTTCCTGGAAGGTTTCCTGCATGTGCTTGGCCTGTTTAATTTCTTCAGGAGCCCATTTGTAGTGGAAGCGCAACACCGGGATCCCGTATTTATCAACTACGTTAGGATCAATTTCGCAATAGTTATCATAACGGGCAATAGCAGTACCACGACCGGCCATACCAAACTGGGTACCATAAAAACGACGGTAGTCATCTTTTAACGAAGCACCATAACCACCGGCCTCTTTCATTTTACCATCGCGGCCAGGCACTACGCCATTCATGTTTTGGATACCGCCGCTAAAACCGTATGACGGCATGTGTAAACCGCCACCATACTCGATGTGATAACCACGCGGGAAATCCAGTTTTTTATTATCAAGCCACCATGGCGAGTAGATGTGTACACTGCCAACGCCGTCTTCATTATAACGCTTGCGGTCCATCAACTGTGGAAGGAAACCACCGGCGCTTGAGCCTGTTGAGTCATGCAAGTAACGACCAACAACACCACTGCTGTTAGCCAAACCGCCCGGGTGCTGGGCCGATTTCGAGTTAAGCAGGATCCTTGCAGATTCGCCCGCACTTGCACCGAGGATAACCGTTTTAGCGTTAACCTGGTACTCCTGCAAATCCTCTTTATTAATGTATGATACACCAACAGCCAAACCTTCGGCATTGGTAATCACCTCGCGTACCATGGCGTTGGTAATCACTTTTAAGTTACCTGTTTTAATAGCAGGAATCACCAAACATGATGATGCCGAGAAATCACCATAAACTTTACAACTGCGACCGCACTGCCCGCAGAAGAAACATGCGCCACGGTCTTTATTGCCCGGTAAAGCTTCTGTTAATACCGAACCACGGCCCGGAATAATTTTAACGCCAGCTTTTTGAGCACCTTTTACTATATAAAGCTCATTAAGTCTTGGTTTTGGAGGAGGCAGGAAAATACCATCCGGTTCGTTCTCCAAACCTTCTTTGGTCCCGTAAACACCTATCATACGGTCAACCTTATCATAGTATGGCTTAACATCATCATAGGTGATTGGCCAATCGTCGGTAAGGCCGTCTTTGGCCTGGAAATCACGCGGGCCCATCCTTAACGAGATCCGGCCCCAGTGATTGGTACGGCCACCCAGCATCCGCGAGCGGAACCAGAAAAACTCTGTTTTATCTTTGGTAGTGTAAGGTTCGCCGTCGATTTCCCAACCGCCATAGGCAGCGTCAAAATCGCCGAAAGGACGGGTAGTACCGGCACCGCGGCGCGGCGACTCCCATGGCCATTTTAACTGTTGTGAATCTTTAGCAGGGTCAAAGTAAGCACCGGCCTCAAGCATTAAAACTTTTATCCCGGCGTTGGCCAATACGTAACCGGCCATACCCCCGCCGGCACCCGAACCAACAATCACCACATCATAGGTGGCTGATGATTTTTTAATTTGCAGATCGCTCATATTATATCAAAGTATCCTTCTTTCTTATAGGGAGAGGAAATTACACATGCCTGGAGCATGTTAAAACACAATTTAAGTTATGGTAAAGATATGAACAGGCCACTATATAAGCATCCTGTTCATAAAAAATATTAAAGCTCTTTCAGTTTAATGTTACGGTAGCTAACCAGGTGACCGTGATCCTGCAAAGCAATATGGCCTTTAGGATATTGGGCAAAACCTTTCCAGTTTTTAAACTTGCTATCAGCTAATACTTTGTTCCATTCGTCGCTGCCCATTTTTACATCAACAATTTGGGTGCCGTTAAGCCAGAAAGTAAGCTGACCATCTTTTTTACGCAGCTTCACTTTATTCCATTCGCCGGCCGGCTTGCATACATCTTTTGAAGGGGCAATCATATCATACAATGAGCCGGCAAGGTGGTTGGCTTTTTTGTTGTCGCTCGCATCTTTATTATCAAGCACCTGCATTTCCATGCCAGTTAAGTAAGTTGCGCCAAATTGAGGGTCTTCATGCACCCCGAAAATGATACCGCTGTTACCCTCTTTGCTGATGTTCCACTCTAAGGTAAGTTCGTAGTTTTCGTACTCGCCATCGGTAACCAGATCGCCATGACCTTCTGCTGCCTGCGGATCGAGTTGCAAAGCACCGTCAACAACCTTCCAGCCCACAACGTCCTTTTTTAAGTAGGTGTGCCAGCCATTGGTGGTTTTCCCATCGAACAGTTTGGTTTGTGCCGATACCGACAGGCAAAAAGCCGGGATGGCCATAAGGCCAAGCATGATTTTTTTCATAAAATTATAGTTGTTTTTATAGTATCAGAACCGCCATTAAAATAGCGTTGGTTGGTTGCGGCGGCTCCTGTTGGTTTCATTGTTTTGCTTTGTACAAGGTATCTGACTTAAAAAGTATAAAACTGTTTAAGGGCATATTTTGATAAAACGTTTTAATTGCAAATTAAGTGAACATTTTTTTAGGTCGGGTTAAATATATCGGCTTTTTTTTAATGCTAAAACGATTATCGCAAAAATAAAGTATAAGCCTGCGAAAACCGAGGTAAAACCTTGGTTACAATGGACAATTTACGGTAGATGGAGACCACGGAAAGGGTACCTGATTGTAACAAATGAGGTGTCCCAATTTTTTGATTCCCCACAAAAAAGCGAAAAACCATCGGCCGGTATTTTTTTAAAAACAGTAATGTTCCATTTTTTGAGAGTGAAACAGCGGAACGCCTTTTTTATGAAACACATTGATAATCAGCCACCACAAAACAACACTAAACAACACTAAACAACTGATTATCAGTGAGTAAAACCTGAAGAAGTGGCTTTAAGTGTTTCATATGCGGGCCTTAAAAACCCTATTTAATTTAGCTGTTTTTCATAGATTTTAAAGGTTTTTGGGATTAAACGGAAAGAATAGGGCCGCGTACTGACAAAATTCCGTCACCATAATTCCGGGTGGAAATGTGTTGTTTTGCCCCAGGGGCAAAATAAGCCTGGGCTTAACAAACGCTATACCCGCGCCGGCTTGAGGCCGGTTGAGAAACAGCCAACAAGTGCACATAATTTCCGGTTAATGTCACAAGATGCCGATTACCGATACATTTACTTAATGCTGACATATGCCCAATTGCAAAAAAACTTATAATAGGTAATATTGCGCCATTGTGGTTAACCGTATTTTAACACATAGGATTAATCATAAATAACTATAACCCAAGCATTATCGGTAATTAACACTTACTACATTGATCAATTTTTATTTTATAAAACCTGGTTTCAAGAAATCTGGTTTAACGTTTGCATTAAAAGCAATTTGCATACTTTTTATTTTTATTACTGTTGACAATTTCACAACGGCTGCGAATACCCGCACAGCTACCCCGGCCGATACACTGGCCGACAGCGCACTGATGAAAAAGCGGCTGATTAACCAGGCATTTGATTACATTTACGAGCAAAACCTGCGGGTATCAGAAGGAGGAAACGATTACTTTAACAAAATAAAAACCCAGCTTACTGCCGATCTGGCACCGAACTTTGTTTTATTCAGCACGCCAAAGTCGCGGTTCTTTTTCGTCTTTACTCCACGGGTGAAGATCCGCCTGCTGGCCTCACATGGCGCACCGGTAAAATCGCCAAGCTTTATGCCGGGCGGTACGGTGTATTTCAGGGTGAACGAGGACACTTACAATCCAAAGTTCTTTTCGTTCGGTTACTCACATCATTCCAACGGCGTACGCGGACCATCACTTAATCCCGACGGCAGCTTTAACCGCGATAGCGGCAAGTTCACCACCAACTTTTATACTTTAACTTATTACAGCGGCAAACGCTTTGATAAAAAAGACCTGATCATCAACCGCTATGACAACCTGGGTTTAGAGGTCCACGCCGGTTTGTTTAACCTTGGCTTGTCCGAAGGCTTGAAAGATCATTATGGCTTTATCCGCATTAATGGTAGTCGTATGTACAACTTCGCCAAAGCCTATACCGACCCTATTGACAAGAACAAAAAAGTATACCAAAACTGGCAGCGCATCCGGTTCGACTTTACCTATATTGTAGATAAGTACGATAATTACTCAACTTTTGATTTTAAGAAGCGTTTAAACGTCAGCCTGAAATACTATTACCAGTTTCCGTTTATGCCTGATGCTGCCCTTATGGTTGGCGGAGGTTACCGCGGGCAGGATGATTATAACCAGTTTTTCGAAGACAGCTACGGTTATGTTACCATTGGCTTTGCAACAAGCCTGAGTTTTCATACACATAAGTAAAAAAACTACGCCGGCGCTCGGCTCCAGCCGGGTGGCAACTATTTCCAGGCCTCTGGCCTGTATAACGGGGCTTCGGCGGCCAGAGGCCGTTTGATAGTCAACACCCGGCAAGAGCCGGGCGTTAGCAAAGGGGAAAAGAGAAGCGGTTTCGCAGGCGAAACCGCTTCTCTTTTTTTATCGCTGCCGCAAGCCTCCCGGCTTGTGGCCCGCATGCTTAGTAACAGACACGACAATCCATCGCATAACCCTCTTTTTTGTACATTTGCCGCATGGCATCCATTAAACCATCCGTACCCAAGGGCACCCGCGATTTTTCACCTGCCGAAATGGTGAAACGCAATTATATTTTCGATACTATTAAATCCGTTTTCCGCAAATATGGCTATCAGCAGATAGAAACACCCACCATGGAAAACTCATCAACCTTAATGGGGAAATATGGCGAAGAAGGGGATAGACTGATATTTAAAGTATTAGACAGCGGAGAATATCTTGAAAAAACATTAACATATAAAAAGCTATTAGATCTTTCAGGTCAAACACTCCATCAAAGACAACTTCAGGACAAAGTTCTTGCATCGATGGATTCAAAAACAAATTCGGATACGCTTAATTCAACAATATTAGCAGCGCAAGGAAAGCAAAGTGAGATTGAAAGCCAACTGATTTATTTTATAAATGAGTCCTTAACGTCAAAGAGAATAACTTCAGAAATCTCCGAAAAAGCCCTACGCTATGACCTTACCGTGCCTTTTGCCCGTTACGTAGTTCAACACCAAAACGAGATCACTTTTCCATTCAAACGTTTCCAGGTGCAGCCGGTTTGGCGTGCCGACAGGCCCCAACGTGGCCGTTACCGTGAGTTTTACCAATGCGATGCCGATGTGGTAGGCTCTGATTCACTACTGAACGAAGCCGAGTTTATCATGATCTATGATGAAGCTTTAACCCAACTTGGCCTTAAAGACTTCAGCATTAAAATCAATAATAGAAAAATACTATCAGGAATTGCGCAAGTTATAGACAAAGCTGATAACATCATTGATTTAACTGTAGCCATTGACAAACTGGACAAGATCGGCCTCGATGGCGTGATTAAAGAACTGCTTGAAAAAGGTTTTACCGATGCCGATATCGACAAACTAAAACCTGTTATCCTGTTGGAAGGCAACAACACCGAAAAGCTGGCAAACCTTCGGGAAGCATTAGCCCAATCAGAGATCGGCTTAAAAGGCTGCGACGAAATAGAAACCGTTTTCGGCTATATAGAACGCTGCCCGCTTCAAACCGCTAAGCTTGAATTGGACATCACCCTTGCGCGCGGCTTAAACTATTATACCGGCGCCATCTTCGAGGTGAAAACCAACGAAGTAAATATGGGCAGCATTGGCGGCGGCGGACGTTATGACGACCTTACCGGCATGTTCGATAGCAAACAACGCCTTACCGGTGCCGGCATCTCCTTCGGGGCCGACAGGATCTATGACGTACTGGAAGAACTAAACCTTTTCCCGGCCGGCAGCAATCAAACCACGCAGGTACTTATATGCAATTTCGATAAAGAAGGCGAACTTTATAGTTTACCTCTATTACAGCAGCTCCGCCGCCATAATATCAACACCGAACTCTATCCGGCAGGTGCGAAAATCAAAAAGCAGATGGAGTACGCTAACAACAAAAACATCCCTTATGTGGTAGTTATCGGCGACGATGAAATGCAAACCGGGTTATTGACATTTAAAGACATGGCAAGCGGGGTTCAGGAGAAATTGACGGCGGATGAGATCGTAGCAAAACTGAACCGGGATTAAACGGTTTTTCTTGGATTGACAGAATTTGATTTGTACGCGTCTTATTTTCATTTCCCTTTATAGTTCAGAACAAATAACAAAGCCGGGGAAGACTAACGAAGTTTTTAAAACTTCGTTAGTCTGGATTCTACAACACCTCATGTCAGCTCAATCGAAGTGTCGTACGCAGAGGCCTACCCACCATGCTTCGAGAACCTACCCATGACATAATAAATAAAGAATGTTCCCGTCAGCAGGTAAGCTTCGGGTGAAAGCGGACAGAACAATGGTGGCCTTGAGCGCAGGAAGGGGCATAGCAAGTTTTTGCAGAAGCATTGGGAAAGCGCGAGCGTAGCGGGGCAAAATATTGCAGCCGCGGTTCTGCCCGTTTTGCAGGGCAAAGGCCGGCGGGGCTGTGGAGTGGGTGAGCGCAAAGAAGCCTATCTGCTGACTTGACTTTTTGGATACTTTTGTGTCAAGACAAAAGTATCTGGCCCCGCGCGGCCAAGAGCGCGACGATGCAAGTTCGATACCACTAAGCACCTTGTCTGGCTGTAAGAGATTGCTGTATAACTCAGCAATGACGTGGAGGAGATGTCATTGCTCCTTCAGAATCCAACGGATTTAAATCATTCAGCATGACCCCCCTTTTTCTCCTCGTGTGGCGACGCGCCACCCTGAGTTTACCGAAGAGTCGTGCGCAGAGGCCTGGCCGCCATGCTTCGATAAGCTCAGCATAACACCTGTTTTGTCCCTAATGTTTCCTATCCTTTTTTCTCTCCCTCATTCTTTTTCAAATGCCCTTCAAGCTGCGGGTTTTGAGGTGGAAGGGTTTTTACGCGGTGTTCAACCTCGGTTTGCTGAACATGAACGGCGTAATCTGCGGGCTCGATATGGCTCCCGCTGGCCTCGGCAAATACCTGGGTAAACTCGGCACCAATGTACAATATGGCCGATGTATAATAGATCCAAACCAATATCACAATAATAGAACCCGCCGCGCCATAGGCCGACCCTTGCGCTGTATATTGGATATAAAGGCTGATGAGGTATTGACCTATCATAAACAGGATAGCTGTAAATACCGCGCCGCTGCGCACATCCCGCCATTTGATTTTAACATCGGGCAAAAACTTAAATATGATGCCAAACAAGGTAGTGATCACCACCAGGGTAATGCCCAGGTTTAGCGCCTGAACAAATACTTTCGTAAAAGAATCGATACCGGGAAAAAAATGCTGGATCTGATCCTTCAGGGCACTTATGACCAGGTTGATAATAAGCGATGCCAACAACAGGAAGCCCAGGCTGATGATAAGCGAAAAGGACACAAACCGATTTTTCAGCAATTGCATCCAGCCGCTTTTAGGCTTGGCTTTAACCCTCCAGATTATATTAAGCGAATCCTGGATCTCGATAAAAATACTGCTCGCGCCCAATAAAAGCGTAACCCCGCCAATAATAACCGCTATGCCCGATTTCCCCGACAGCGCAAGGTGCTTTAAGGCATCCTGAATTTGTGCTGCCGGCGTTTTGCCAACATAACGAACAATTTCGGGGTACAACCGCTCCGTTGCGGCATCCCGTCCAAAAACCAGGCCGGCTACCGATATTACAATAATTAATAACGGGGCAATTGAAAAAACGGTGTAATAAGCCAGCGAGGCGCTTAATTTTAAGCCATTATCTTTTGAAAAGCCCGTGAACGATGCCAGCAGAACCTTCCATAGTTGTTTAAAGTATGCTTTGCTTAAAAATTTCATGCCTGTTTTTTGTAGATTAACCCTGCTTATGTACGGTTAAGCAATATTAATGCCTTTTGTATGGTTTTGTAATAAAAGTTGTAAGTTTTGAAACAGGGCTGCCTAACGTATTATAAACTCTGAACGGGAATATCCAGCAACTCATACCCGGCCCAGCCTATAAAATCATAATGCCACCATTCGGTTGACAGCACTTTAAAGCCGTATTTGGCCATTACTGTTTTCAGCAGCCCGCGGTTTGTAATTTGCTGCTGCGGTAAATCCATATAGTTTGCCCCGGCCTTACGGCTAAAGCTATCAAAGCCGGTTGGCATATCCAGTTCTTTGCCGGTTTTAATATTGATAAGGGAAAGGTCAATAGCGCAGCCACGGTTATGCTTCGAGCCTTTGCGTGGATCGGCTACAAAATTGGTATCGGGGGCCATTTCATAAAAATTAACGGTGACCGAATAGGGCCGATAGGCATCATAAATTTTAATACCGAGGCCCTGCATTTTTAATTCGGCTTCAACCTGCTGAAGCGCTTTTACAACCGGGAGCCTTGCATAAGCTTTGGCCCTTGTATATATGCGGCGATGCATGAAATTGTTGGTTGTAGCATACCGCAGATCTAAGATAATTTCAGGGATATATTTCTTTATTTCAACCAGCTGTTTATCCGGGTTTGCTTTAACCTGTAGTTTATAGCGGGCAATACCATAAATTTTTGTACTGTCGATATATTTATAATGCTGCGCATTAACGCGCAAAGCACACGCTACAAATATCAGCAATATCAAATACCGGCAATTCATATTACCTGTTTACCTGTGCGATACGATCAGCAAATCGAGGTCTTTGCAGGGGATCGAGAAACGCTCGCCAATGTGTTTATTGGTAAGCTGGCCCTGGTAAATATAAACCGCGTTACGCACCCCCGATTTTTGCCAGATGAGGTTTTTGATGCCGCCCATATCGCCAATATCAAGCAGTATCGGTGCAAAAATATTGGTGAGCGCATAGGTAGCGGTACGGGCCACACGCGATGCGATGTTAGGCACACAATAATGAATTACATCATATTTGCGAAAAACGGGGTGGGTATGATTGGTAACTTCGGATGTTTCAAAACAGCCGCCCTGGTCAATACTTACATCAATGATCACCGAGTCGCGTTTCATGCGGCTAACGGTAGCTTCAGAAATAATGCAGGGGCTGCGGCCATCTTCGGCACGGAGCGCGCCTATGGCCACATCGCAGGTGGTGATGGCTTTTTCTAATACAATAGGCTGTACCACCGATGTGAAAACGCGGTTGCCGATATTGTTTTGCAGGCGGCGGAGTTTGTATATAGACGGATCGAATACCTTAACCTCGGCACCCAATGATATGGCGGTGCGTGCCGCGTATTCACCCACGGTTCCGGCACCCAGAATCACGATTTCGGTTGGCGGAACGCCGGTTATGCCGCCCAGCATCAGGCCTTTGCCTTCAAAAACATTGCTTAAATATTCGGCTGCTATAAGTATGGAGGTAGCGCCCACAATTTCGCTCATGGCCCTTACCACCGTAAGGGTATTGCCCTCATCGCGCAAATGCTCAAAACTTAGCGCGGTGATCTTTTTGGCCATCAGCGCCTGAATGCTTTCGGCCTTGAGCGTAGCGATTTGCAGGGTAGAGATCAGGAGCTGCCCGGGCTTCATCAGCTCAATTTCATGAGTGGTAGGAGGGGCTATTTTGATAATGATATCGGCCTCGTAAACCTTTTTAGTATCATATACTATCTGGGCGCCCTGCTCACTGTAATCCTTATCCGAAAAATTGGCAGCCTGCCCGGCATTACTCTCCAGCATCACCTCGTGGCCGTTATTAACCAGCAGCGCTACCGACAGCGGGGTCAACGGCACGCGGTTTTCCTGGAAGGAAACCTCTTTGGGAATGCCGATGTATAGCTTGTTCTTTTTGCTTTTTACCTCCAGCAACGACTCCTGGGGCTGCAACATTGCTTGCTTGGCAATATCCGAAAACCCGCTATATATCCCTGAACTCATGATGTGTTTTTTTTAAGGCTGTTGAAGATAAGAAAAAACGATGTATGATAAAACTAAATATTTTCCATGCTGATGCTGCGCGAGGTGCTGTCCAAAACCCGGATCCGGATGTTGGTGTAACGGTTGGGAAGCAAGTCTGGAATTTTTTCGGGCCACTCAATAAAGCAGTAGGCATCGCTGTAAAAATATTCCTCATAGCCCATATCCAATGCTTCTGTTTGATTTTTAAGACGATAGAAATCAAAATGAAAGATCCTGCTGTCGCGGCCGGTGTATTCGTTTACAATTGAAAACGTAGGACTGGTTGCCTGTTCTGTTACGCCGAGCTCTTCGCATAAAGCTTTGATGAGCGTTGTTTTGCCCGCCCCCATTTCGCCATAAAAAAGAAAAATTTTATTCCCCGCCGAGTTGGCCAGGATGGCTTCGGCAGCCTGCGGTAATTGAGATGTTGAATTTACAGATAGTTGCACGTGTTATAAATTTAAGTACGTCATTGCGAGGAACGAAGCAATCGCGAACAATACAGAGCGGACCTGTAAGTAGGGGATTGCTTCGTTCCTCGCAATGACGTTTTTATGCTTAGTGGCACTGATTCAAAAATACTCAAAATCCCTAAATTATAAATTAGCCGTCAGGGCTTTAAAAAAGGCCTCCTTAACCTCAATATGCGGAATATGCCCGCAATTATCAAACTCGATGAGCTTGCAGCCGGGGATTTTTCGGGCCGTTTCGGGCCCTAATATTTTATACTGCCCATGTTTGGCTTTTTCTTCGTCGCTAAGCAAGGCCTTGCCTACTATGGTTTTATCCTCTTTGCCTGTAAACAACACGGTAGGCACTTTAATGAGCCCAAACTCGTAACAAACCGGTTGCTCGTAAATCATTTCAAAAGTGAGCGCGGCTACTTTGGCATAGCGGGGAAAATCGGAACTTTTGCTTACGCCGGCGCCAATCGCAACCAAATAATCGTATTCGGGTTTCCAGGTGGTGAAGTAAGATGTTTGATAATACTTCTTAACACTCTCGTAGCTGGTTTTCAATTCGGTTTTGTAATCGTCCTCGGCACTTGCATAGGGAACAAATGTGCGGTAATCTTCCAGGCCGATCGGATCTTCAAGCAGCAATTTTTCAACCCTGCCGGGATACATGAGCGTAAACCGGGTGGCCAGCATCCCGCCCATGGAGTGGCCCATTAAAGTAACCTTTTGAGCCCCTAAACTATCCAGCAGGTTTTTGTTAAACCTTGCCAGCTGATGAAAGCTATAATGAATAAACGCTTTTGATGATTTGCCAAAGCCAATCTGGTCTGGTACAATCACCCGGTAGCCTTTATCGGTTAACACCCGGATCACATCTGCCCAATAATAGCCGCCAAAATTTTTACCGTGAAAAAGCATTACCGTTTTGCCGTTAGGAGCAGCCGGTTTTATATCCATATAGGCCATGCGCAGATCCTGCCCTTCAACTTTTATGGGCATAAAATTTACCGGATACGGGTATTTTACATTTTCGAGCGTAATAGAAAGCGTATCGGTTTGGGCATTTGCCGCGATGATCGTGGATATCAGGAGTAAAAGCATTAGTATTTTACGCATACAGAAAAATACAGAAGACAGAACTAAATGTTTGCCCCCCGGCCTGCCAAAGGGCGAGTTTGACCTGGTGATGACCAGGAAGGCGCAAGCAATCCCAACATAGGCAGCCGCACAATACATGCACCAGTCAGGCGAGGGGCAGGAAAATAAAAAAGTCCCGCCGGATGGCAGGACTTTTTATCTGAGGCATCATTAATGATTAATTGATGGACAATGGCAAATAAATACCGAAGGTAATATTGCGCCCCATGTTATAAATACCAAATTCCGGATCTTCCGAGCTTATCCGGCCGGGCTTGAGGCGGCTAAGCGCATCGTAGTACTTGATGTTGGCCAGGTTATTCCCCGACACATATAGTTTAACAGGCTGTTTGCCAAAGTTAACCGTTGTGCCCAGGCCTGCATTTAACAGCGTGTAGCCTTTGGTGCCGGTTTCAAAGGCGGAATCATAACGATACTGGTTAAAGAAGTTATCAATCCCTACCGAAATGTATGATTGTTTCAACCCTTTAATAGTTGGCTCAAAACGCAGCGTGTTTTTCAGCGTACCGGCGGGGATGAACGCCAGCGGCCTGTCGAGCGTGTTGTTACGGGCATAAGTGTAGCCAAAGGTATTTTCAAAATGGATGAAGCTTAACGGGTGCAGGGTAAAGTTACCTTCAACACCATACAGGTTAGCATTAACCTGGTTGTAACGGTACACATCAAACTGGCTCAGGCTGCCGCTTTCGTTTTCGGCCTGTGCTACATCCCCCTGTTTGTGCGATGCATAAATATAGTTGTGGATGTAGTTTTCATAGATCCCTAAACTGGCACTTACAATTTTGTCGTCGTATTGCAGGGTAGCGTCAACCTGGTAACTTCTTTCGGGCGCCAGGTTAGGATTGCCTATTTCATAGCGGAAAGTACCTTCATGTACACCGTTGGAGCCAAGTTCGGCCGGGTTTGGCGCACGGAAAGCCGAGCCGGCGTTGGCCTTGAAATTCAAATTGTCATTAAACTCATGCGTATAACCCAACGCTCCGCTTATGTTCGAAAATTTGTTGGTAAAAGGGGTAAATTTGGTTTCGCCATCCTCAACCAGGCCTTTGCCCTTGTTTTTACGATAATCATACCTGATACCGGCATTAAAGGTGTTTTTATCCCAGGTTTTTTTGATGTATGCGAAAGCGCCCACGCCATAAGTATCATAAGCAGGGATCAAAAACTCCGAGCCTTTGTTTAAACTATGGCCGATGTCCGAACTCGCGCCAAAAACAGGCTGCCATCCATTTGTTTCGGTAACATAATATTTTACATCGCCCGAGTACGTATTCAGATCAAAGAACAGGGAAGGATCCGGTCCGTCGAGCTCGCGGCGCTGGTTTTTCTGGTAGCCGAGGTTCACTTTCAGGTTGCCCCCTTCGGTAATGAAGTTGTTATCCCAGTTTATTTTATAATGGCGGATATCCTGTTTAGGGTATTCAAGCGTACGGCTTTTATATTCATCCTGCGTAAATGGTGTGCCATCGTCATGCAAAAAGTTGAGGCCATTAGCAGGCTCCGGATCGTAAAAACCGATATTGTTTTTAAAGTAGCTAAGGTTGATGTGCGAGTAACCCCATGATTTGTTAAGACCGATCATACCGCTCAGATCGGTTTCATTAAAACCGGAGTTAGGGAAATAGTAGTCTGGCGTTTTAAAGGAGTATGCATTTTTGTAGCTGCCGCGGGCACGCCATACCAGTCCGTTTTCGTTACCGGTAAGCATCAGTGAAGTTCCGGTTAAGCCGTTGTTGGTGGAGTAGTTGGTTAAAAACTCACCTTTGATCTGCCCGTCGGGCGGGGTAAGTGGCTCAAGCAGGTTAATAACACCGCCCAACGCGTCCGATCCGTATAGCAGTGAAGCTGCCCCGCGAAGCACCTCTACTCTGTCCGAGCTGTATTGATCAATCTCGATACCATGCTCATCGCCCCATTGCTGCCCTTGTTGTTTAACCCCATCGCTCAAAGTAACTACACGATTATAGCTTAAGCCACGGATAACCGGTTTGGAAATAGAGGGGCCGGTAGTGATCTGCGACATGCCCGGCACCTGGTGTGCAAGCGCATCGATAAGGTTGGTTGACTGTCTTAACAAGCCATCGCGCCCCACAGCTGATACTGATGTGCTGTTCTGTTTATTATTAGCGCTGATAGCCGTACCGGTAATAACCACTTCGTGGGTTTCGATAATGCTCGACTGCAATTCAAAAATCAGCGGGGTGCCGGCCGAAAGATCTACTATTTTGGTAAGGGATTTATACCCCACATATTCTATCGAGAACAGGAACCTGCCCCTATTGGGTAATGATTTAAAAGAAAACTCGCCATTAGGATCGGTTATGGCAGATATTTTCAATTCGGGGATAGTGATCACAGCACCCGGTAACGTTTGTTTTGATTGCGCGTCGACCACACGGCCTTTAACAATAATAACATCTGCAAATGCAGAAACCTGCACCAACAGCAATATAATGAAGCTTATAAGCTTTAATTTCATGATAAAAGATTAAGAAAATCAATAAATACCGTTATAATCAACGGCTATGTTTTGAAGAAAGCGTAAGGTAACCTTAAGCAATAACCGGAGGGGCGCGGCCGGCGGCAAGGATAAGCGCAAGGCTTACAAAATTGTAATCGCCGGGTTTAAAAAAATGATCAGAAGTTACAAGAGGGATAAAAAATGAACTGTTGCTAACGGCCACAGCATCGGTATGGTGCATGGCATCGCACAGCAAACATTTTTCTTTAACAGTTTGCTGACCAACGGCCATATGGCTGTGTTTGGTAATTCCCTTGATCAGGGCGTGCTGGTGCGAATAAACCATATATTGCCCGGCCGCAAAGCAAACAAGCAGCAGCCACGCAAATACAATATGTAAGCGTTTTTTTTTCACAGTCAACATCCCTTTAACGGAATACGGCAAAAATAAGTATTAAAACGAGAATATTAATGCAACATTGTAACAATAATGATAGCCTGGTCATTGTTTCATTTGGTCATTAAGTCATTTTTTGCTCATCTGTTGTCAACCAGTGTGTATGTTATGCGATTAACCAATGACCTAATGACGCAATGACCCAATGAATAATCTATCTTTGCCAAATATGACACCTGCCGAGATCAATAAAAAATGGGATGCGCTTCAGCAGCGGATAGCTGAGGATTTTGATAACGAAAAGCCCGATATAAAGGTGATGCTTTTTTTGATCGGGGTACAGGAGCTGGGCCAGGGGCCGCGTAAGTTCAGCAAGCGCCAAAAGGAAGAGCTGATGCATATTGCCACCTGTCGCTTAATGAGCATGATGGGCTTTTACGAGCTGGAAGGCCTTGACCAGGATGGCTGGCCGCATTGGAAACGCGTAAAAGTAATCCCGAACTATACCCTGCTTGAACAGGAAATGATGATGAAATCGCTCATTGTAAATTACTTTGAGGAGATGGAGGGGGCTGAGTAGTGAGTGGTTTATTGGGTTGATAACAGGGCTTTATAATTCCCCTCTTGAGAGGGGGCGCGGAGGGAAGAGCGATAGCAGGGGTGTGTTTCTGCGATTGGCTTATCAAAGCATAAACACACCCCTCCGCCCCTCTCAAGAGGGGAATCGCACATTTCCCAGCTTTTTACCCCTTAAATTGATCCCGGGAAGGGAATTAGAACATTCGGAACAATTAATCTATCTTCATCAATAAAAACAATCAACGGTCTATGAAGAAACTTTTTACCTTAAGCATTCTTTTATTAACCCTTACAGCCGCGTTTGCCGGGCCGCCTAAAAATCAGTACGTGCGGATCCATACGGTTTATGGCGATTGTATCCTTCGCCTGTATAATGAAACGCCTTTGCACCGCGATAACTTTATCAAACTAACCAAAAAGGGATTCTTTAATGGCACGCTGTTTCATCGCGTGATCCAGAATTTCATGATCCAGGGTGGCGACCCGGATTCAAAAGATCCGGTAAAAGCAAAACCCGGCGCCGAGCTGGGCAATGGCGATGTGGGTTATACCCTCCCCGCCGAATTTCGCGACAGCTTGTTTCATAAACGCGGCGTACTTGCTGCCGCCCGTGATGATAATCCCCAAAAAGAGTCGAGCGGCTGCCAGTTTTATATCGTGGAAGGCAAACGCTTTACCGACGGCAAACTGGATACATTGGAAAACACCCGGCTTAAAGGCCGCAAAATCCCGGCATGGCAGCGCGAATGGTATAAATCTGTCGGCGGCTCGCCTCACCTTGATCAAAACTATACCGTTTTTGGCGAGGTTGTTTCGGGGATTGATATGGTCGACAGGATTGCTGCTGTAAAAAAAGATGGTAATGATCGCCCCAATGTCGATGTGCCTATGACCGTTGAGTTGCTAAGCAAAAAAGAATGTAAGCAGCTGGATGCCATTCTTTTTCCGGAGAAGAAATAAACCAAACTGCCGCGGGTTTAGCGATAGCATAACCTGTGGTTGGCACAATGTAAGCTTTCAGCTTACACAAATTCAGCTGAAAGCTGAAACCATGGTACACCACGGGTTAAAAACCCGCGGCAGAAGGAATGACAATTTTGTTGTAGTTTAGTAATTAAATCCGAAATCGAACATCCGAAATCCCAAATGAAAATACTTACATATAATGTTAACGGTATCCGTTCGGCAATAAACAAGGGTTGGCTTGCCTGGCTGCAGGCTACCGATGCAGATGTAGTTTGTTTGCAGGAAATTAAAGCAACGCCCGATGTGCTCACCGACCTTGGTTTGGTTGACCAGATGGGTTATCAGCATTACTGGTTCCCGGCAGAAAAGAAGGGCTATAGCGGCACAGCCATTTTTACTAAAATTTTGCCCAACCATATTGAATACGGCTGCGGCATTCCTGATTTTGACCGTGAGGGGCGCTGCATCCGGGTTGACTTTGATGAGGTTTCGGTGATGAGCGTTTATTTCCCATCGGGCTCAAGCGGTGATGACCGGCAGGTTTTTAAATACCGTTTTTTAGATGAGTTTGGCAAGTACCTTACCCTGCTTAAAGTGGAGCACCCTAACCTGGTGGTTTGCGGCGACTATAACATTTGTCACCGCCCTATTGATATTCACAACCCAAAATCAAACGCCAACTCATCGGGCTTTTTACCGGAGGAGCGTGAATGGATGGAGAACTTTATTGAAGGCGGATTTATAGATACCCTCCGCCACCTGAACAAAGAACCGCATAACTACACCTGGTGGAGTTTCCGTGCCGGATCACGCGGTAAAAACTTAGGCTGGCGTATCGATTACGCCATGGCCAGTACCCCGCTTGAAGATAAGATCCGCCGTGCGGCGATATTGCCGGAGGCTAAACACTCCGATCATTGCCCGGTGCTGCTGGAATTGGAGTTTTAACCCCTCTAAATCTCCCCTGAAGGGGAGATTTTAATAAAGTTTTTTAGCCCTCTCCTTTGGAGAGGGGGTGGGTGAGGTCTCTACTTAGGCCCGTAGGTAACCACCGGCACTATCATTTCTTCTAACGAGATCCCTCCATGCTGGAAAGTTTCATTATAGAAATTCACAAAGTGGTTGTAGTTGTTCGGGTACACGAAATAGCTGTCTTCCTTGGCAAAAACAAAGCTTGAGCTGATGTGCAGTCTCGGCAGCATGGCATCATGCGGATTACGGATATGAAAAACCTCCTTAGCATTATAGTTCAGGTTTTTGCCTTGTTTATAACGCAGGTTAGTGTTAGTGTTCCTGTCACCCACAATTTTGCTTGGATTTTTTACCCGGATGGTACCATGATCGGTAGTAATGATAACGCGTACCTGTTTTTGAGCCAGGTATTTCAACAGGTCATACAAGGGCGAGTGTTCAAACCACGACAGGGTTAATGAGCGGTAAGCGGCATCGTCACTTGCCAGCTCGCGGATCATCTGCATATCTGTACGGGCGTGCGAAAGCATATCCACAAAGTTGTATACCACTACATTAAGCTCGTTATTCATGAGGTTATTCACCGACTCGTTCAGCGCCCGGCCTTCGTCAATATTCAGGATCTTGTGGTAAGAGTGTTTGCAGTCTTTTCGCAACACGCGCTTCAGGTGATCGGCTAAAAAGTCTGCTTCGTACAAGTTCTTGCCGCCTTCGTCCTCGTCGTTTTGCCACATAGATGGATAGCGGCGTTCCATATCCAAAGGCATCAGGCCCGAAAAAATGGAGTTACGGGCATATTGCGTAGCTGTTGGCAGGATACTATAATAAGTGTCCTCTTCCTCCAGCCTGAAATATTCGGAAATAATAGGGTTAATGATCTTAAACTGATCATAACGCAGGTTATCTATCAAAATAAAAAACAGCGGGCCTTTACCATCCAGCTTTGGGAATACCTTCTTTTTAAATAACTGGGGCGATGAAGTTGGCGCCAAATCCGGGTTTTTGATCCAGTTAAGGTAGTTGCGCTCCACAAACTTGCAAAACTGCATGTTTGCTTCGGCTTTTTGCAGTGTCAGGATCTCGTGCATGCCTGCGTCTTCCAGCTTTTCCAGCTCAAGCTCCCAGTAGATCAGTTTTTTGTAAACATCAACCCATTCCTGGTGGCTCAGGTTTTCGTTAAGCGTCATGCCCAGTGTACGGAAATCCATCTGGTAGGCCATGGTCGTTTTCTCGGTAACAAGGCGTTTGTTTTCGGTCAGTTTTTTTATAGTAAGCAGGATTTGCTTAGGGTGTACCGGCTTAATCAGGTAGTCGTCTATTTTTGAACCGATGGCATCTTCCATCAGGTACTCTTCCTCATTTTTGGTGATCAGCACAATGGGCACATCATTGTTGATGTTCTTGATCTGCTGCAGGGTTTCCAGGCCGGTAAGGCCGGGCATGTTCTCATCCAGGAAAACCAGGTCGAAATAATTGTTTTTAAAAGAGTCGACGGCGTCGTAGCCATTGGTAACAGTGGTTACTTTATAGCCCTTTTCGCCCAGGAAAAGTATATGTGGTCTTAGCAGGTCAATTTCGTCATCGGCCCATAAAATGGTGGTGTCTTGCATAGTATGTATATTAAATTTCTGAATCAGAATTTTCAGAATTTAAAAATTTTCAGAATAATCCGGTATAAGGTTAAATGCTTTTCAAATATCAATTTTTTACCATTAAATTCTGTGAATCCTAAAATTCTATGAATTCTGATTCAGACAGTAAACCCCAAATAGATGCTTTTGTTGTTATTCAGTAAAGGTATTAACAAAATTTAACAAACCTGTCGCGCTTATTTTACCTTTGTTTTACATTTTTGCACTTACATAAGCAGCATTGAATAAAAAGAAAATAATTAACGACCCGGTTTACGGTTTTATCAGTATCCCAACCGAACTGATCTTTGACCTCATATCCCATCCGTACTTTCAGCGGTTACGCTATATCAAGCAACTGGGCATGACGCACCTGGTTTATCCCGGCGCACTGCACACCCGTTTTCATCATGCTTTGGGCTCCATGTACCTGATGGATACCGCGCTTGAAACATTGCGAAGCAAAGGCCACCAGATCTCTGCCGAAGAGGAAGAAGCGGTTACCATTGCCATATTATTGCATGATATTGGCCACGGCCCATTTTCTCACGCTTTGGAAAATACCATTATTGATGGCATTGCCCATGAAGATATTTCATCAATGCTGATGAATAAGCTTAATGCCCGGTTTGAGGGTAAGCTTACCATGGCCATTGATATTTTTAATGATACCTATCCGCGTAAGTTTTTACATCAACTGGTATCCAGTCAGCTGGATATGGACAGGCTGGATTATCTTAACCGCGACAGTTTCTTCACCGGTGTATCCGAAGGGGTGATCAGTTCCGAGCGCATCATTAAGATGCTCAATGTTAAAGACGATCATGTGGTTGTTGACGAAAAAGGCATTTACTCGATAGAGAAATTTTTGATTGCCCGCCGTCTGATGTACTGGCAGGTTTACCTGCATAAAACAGTGATAGCGGGCGAGGAGGTGCTAACCAAGATTTTCAGGCGCGGCCGCGAACTGATTTCGCAGGGTAAGGAATTGTTTGCTACCCCGGCCCTGCTGCATTTTTTAAAGAACCGCATCAGCAGGGATGCTTTCATGAACGAGGACCATCACCTGGAAACTTTTGCATGTTTGGATGATACCGATATTATGGCATCGGTAAAAGTGTGGGCCTATCACCCCGACCTGGTACTTTCTCATCTTTGCAAAAACCTGGTACAACGCAGCCTTTTCAGGGTTGATATTACCAATGAATGCCCCGATGAAGCTTTTGTTGAAAGCCTTCGTCAAAAGGCGATGGAAAAGTATGGCATTAGTTATGAAGAAGCTGCGGCTTACTTTGTATTTACTACATCTATCCGTAATAACGCTTACAACCAAAACGATGGCAACATTGGTATATTGATGAAGAACGGCGAGGTGAAAGATATTGCTGCCGCCAGCGACAATTCAAACCTTGTGGCTTTGGCCAAGACGGTGAAAAAATATATCCTTTGTTATAACAAGGAGTTGTTGAATTAACAGGCGGTTTTCACTGTAGAGACGCATAATTGCGTCTCCCGCATGCAGGTTACTGCAGTTTGGGATTGGCAAAGCGATCTGTCCTAAAGGAGACGCAATTATGCGTCTCTACATAAAAAGGCATTATGGATAAATGCCGGAAATGTGCACTGGCCGCGTTAGGGATTGTAGTGGAAAGCCCACAGCGCGGGTTGGAATTAGGGGTTGGGCAAGCGAGGACTTGGAACGGAAAGCCCGGCCGCAGGCAACGCCCCTATTTAAAAAGAACGATAAAACAATAGCGTTGTACTTTGGATTTTAACAAATAGCAAAACGAAACCGATTATCCATCTGCGACAAATGAAGAAATGGTGAAAAATAAAACGCGTTGACAGTCAAAACTTTTTAACGCGTGTTCATAACTCATTAATAATTTGTTGCTTCAATTTTAACATTTAAATTTGCCCGATGCAATTTACCGCTCATGATATAAGTGTACTGCTCAATGGAACTGTAGAAGGCGATCCTTCAGCAACTGTTAGCCAGCTTGCGAAGATAGAGGAAGCCGGGGCCGGCAGCCTTTCTTTTTTGGCCAACCCCAAGTATGAGCAGTTTCTGTATACTACCAACGCCTCCATTGTTATTGTTAATAATGATCAGCAGTTAACGGAGCCCGTAAAAGCTACATTGATCAGGGTTGAGAACGCTTACAGCGCGTTCACTGTCCTGCTTGATAAGTACAACACCTTCAGGCTGGATAAAAAAGGAATTGAACAGCCTAGCTTTATCCATCCCACAGCACAGGTGGGAGCGGGCGTTTATATCGGCGCGTTTGCCTATATCGGCCAAAATGTAAGCATCGGCGATAATTGTAAGATCTATCCAAACGTTAATATTGGCGATAATGTAACCCTTGGCAATAATGTAACGCTGTTTGCAGGGGCTACGGTTTACTTTGATTGCGTTATCGGCAACAATGTGATAGTGCATTCAGGAGCGGTTATCGGCAGCGATGGTTTCGGCTTTGCCCCTAACCCCGACGGCACTTACACTAAAATTGCGCAGATTGGTAACGTGATATTGGAGGATGATGTTGAAGTGGGGTCAAATACTACTATCGACAGGGCAACCATGGGTTCGACCATAGTGCGTAAAGGGGCTAAAATTGATAACCTGATCCAGATTGCCCACAATGTTGAAATTGGGGCACACACTGTAATTGCAGCGCAATCGGGTATCTCGGGCAGTACCAAAATTGGCGAAAAGGTTGTTATTGGCGGCCAGGTAGGTTTTGCCGGTCATCTTAATATAGCTAACGGATCGCAGTTTTCGGCCCAGACCGGTATAAACCGCTCTATTACAGAAGAAGGTAAGGTATGGGGTGGCTCTCCAAATATGCCATATAAAGATTACCTTCGTGCCCACGCGAAGCTGCGAATGCTACCCGAGCTTGACCGCAAGGTGTACGAGCTTGAAAAATTAATTGAAGAACTACGTAAAGGCAAGGTAAGCGAATAGCCTTAGCCTGTAAATTTAAATATGAACGTTAAACAAAGAACTATTAAAGCGCCGGTTTCGGTATCAGGAACAGGCTTACACACCGGACAAAGCGTTACAATGACCTTTAATCCCGCCCCTGAAAACCACGGTTATAAATTCAGGAGGATTGATATTCCCGGTGCGCCAATTATTGATGCCGATGTTGATAACGTGAGTGATACCTCGCGCGGAACATCTATAAGCCAGAACGGCGCTACAGTAAATACTGTTGAGCACGTGCTGGCCGCTTTGGTTGGGCTTGAAGTTGATAATCTGCTGATTGATCTTGATGGCCCCGAAACTCCCATTATGGATGGCAGCTCGATCCAGTTTGTTGACGTAATAACCGAAATCGGGCTGGTTGAACAGGATGCCGACCGCGAATATTACCATATTCCATACAATATTCATTACTCTGAACCTGAGCGAAAGGTTGAAATGGTTGCCATGCCTTTGGATGATTACCGTTTTACCTGTATGGTTGACTATAACTCGCAGGTGCTGGGCAGCCAGCATGCCAGTATCTCAACCATTGGCGAGTTTAAAAAAGAAATTGCTTCATGCCGTACCTTTTGCTTTTTGCATGAGTTGGAAATGCTTTTAAAGCATGACCTCATCAAAGGTGGCGATTTGAACAACGCTATTGTTGTTGTTGATAAAGATGTTGACCAGGAAGAACTTAACCACCTTGCCAAGCTGTTTAACCGCAAGGATATCAGCGTTGCGCCACAGGGTATTTTAAATAATATTGAGCTAAGGCACCAGAACGAACCTGCCCGTCACAAATTGCTGGATATGATTGGCGATTTGGCATTGGTAGGCGTGCCGTTGAAAGGCCATATCATGGCTGCAAGGCCTGGCCACGCAGCTAACGTTGCCTTCGCTAAAAAGATCAAAGCTTTAATCAAAAAGGAAAAAAGCCGCAAACAGGTAAAAACTTACGATCTGAATGCCAAGCCGCTTTTTGACACCGTTGATATCATGGGCATGCTGCCTCACCGTCAGCCATTCCTGATGATTGACAAGATCCTGGAGCTTACTAAAAGCCACGTTGTAGGGTGCAAAAACGTAACCATTAACGAGGAGTTTTTTAAAGGCCATTTCCCCGGCGCGCCAATCTTCCCCGGTGTATTACAAATTGAGGGTATGGTGCAAACAGGAGGGATCCTGGTTTTAAACACGGTTCCCGATCCGCAAAACTACCTTACCCTGTTCCTGAAAATCGAGAACGCCCGCTTTAAAAGTAAGGTAGTTCCCGGCGATACCATTATTTATATTTGCGACCTGATTGCCCCCATCCGCCGCGGCATAGCTACCATGAAAGGTATAGGCATGGTGGGCGACCGTGTTGTTGTTGAGGCCGAACTGATGGCTCAAATTGTAAAAGTAAAAGAATCTGAAGCATGATCCAGCCATTAGCATACATCCATCCACAGGCCAAAATTGCCGATAACGTGGTAATTGAACCATTCGTTACCATCCATAAGGATGTTGAAATTGGCGAAGGTACCTGGATCGGCTCCAACTCCGTAATTATGGATGGCGCCCGCATAGGTAAAAATTGCCGGATCTTTCCCGGCGCGGTTGTATCCGCCCCGCCGCAGGATTTAAAATATAAAGGCGAGCAAAGCACCGTAACCATTGGCGACAACACCACTATACGTGAGTGTGTTACCCTTAACCGTGGTACAGCCCTTGATAAAAATACCACCACCATTGGCAGCAACTGCCTGCTGATGGCTTATGTACACGTAGCGCATGATTGTGTTATCGGCGATAACGTAATTGTTGCCAACGCGGTGCAGCTGGCCGGTCACATTACAGTTTATGATTACGCTTTCATCGGCGGCTCATCTGCCGTGCACCAGTTTGTTGAAATCGGCGCGCATAGCATGATCTCGGGCGGTTCATTGGTACGTAAAGACGTTCCCCCGTTTACCAAGGCCGGTCGCGAACCGCTATCATATGTAGGTATCAACTCTGTAGGCTTGCGCCGCAGGGGATTTTCGGCTGCTACAATAGCCGAAATCCAGGAGATCTACCGGATCATATTCCTCAAAAAATATAACGTAACCAAAGCACTTGATATCATCGAGGCCGAGTTTACCCCAAGCGTGGAACGCGATGAGATCATCAACTTCCTCCAAAACTCACAACGCGGTATCATGAAAGGGTTTGGGAATACCTAAATGGTTGATGGGTTATAGTTCATGGTTCATAGCCGGACATCCGGCCGTTTTGCAAATCACTATGAACTATAACCCATAAGACCAGTATCAGCCATTAGCCAAAACAGGTTCTTTGGCTATGAACTATGAACCATCAACCATAAGCTCCCTATGATCATCACCCTCCAAAACATCGGCCGCCGCTTTAACCGCGACTGGATTTTCAGGGGAGTGGATTATACCTTTACTTCTGGCGAGTCATATGCTATCCTTGGCCCCAACGGTTCCGGGAAATCAACCTTACTGCAGGTTTTAAACGGGAGCCTTTCGCCTTCTACAGGTAAAATTGAATTTGCTAACGAAGGTAAGCCGGTTGAAATAGGCACCGTTTTTACTCATTTAAGCCTGGCTGCTCCCTATCTTGAGCTGATAGAAGAGTTTACCATGAGCGAGATGATCGATTTTCATTTCAAATTCAAAAGCTTTAAACCGGGTATAGATAAAGAAACGGTTATCGCGCTGCTCAACCTGCCTAAAAGTGCCAACAAGCTTATTAAATACTTTTCGTCGGGGATGAAACAGCGCCTTAAGCTTGCCCTTGCTTTTTGTGCCGATACCCACATGCTTATGCTGGATGAGCCAACTTCCAACCTGGATACCCAGGGCGTTGACTGGTACTTAAACCTCGTTCAGCAATTCGCCGCAGGCCGCCTTACCATCGTATGCTCCAACCAGGAACATGAGTACGGCTTCTGTAATCACAGGTTGAGTATTGTGGATTATAAGGTGTAGTGAGTGGTTGATTGCGTGAGTGGAGAATGGTTGAATAGTTAAATATTCAATGCTCATCGAAAATTTAATACCCTTTTACCAAGAGTAAACGATTCACCTAATCAACTCTATCAACCACTCACCAGCAAAGAAACCACTCACCTAATCAGCCCAATCAACCATTCACCAACATAACTACTTGTTTCTTTGCGCTTAAGTAACTAAGTTTGCGCCTCAATATTATTTTATGGCTAAGGCATCAGATGTTAAAAATGGAAATGTACTTCGCTTCAACGGCGAATTAGTTCAGGTTGAGGAGTTTTTACACCGTACCCCGGGCAACTTACGCGCGTTTTACCAGGCCCGTATGCGCAACGTTAAATCAGGTAAACTGGTTGAATACCGTTTCCGTACCGATGAAGAGGTTGACATAGCCCGCGTTGAAACCAATGATTATCAATACCTGTATGACGAAGGTGATTCATTAGTAGTAATGGACAACACCACATACGATCAGCATAACGTACCAAAGGCATTATTTGGCCCGGCAGTTAAATTTTTGAAAGAAGGCATGAACGTAATTGTTGCCTTCGAAAGCGATGAGCCCATCATGGGTTCTATCCCGGGTTCGGCCGAGTTGGAAATCACTTACACCGAGCCGGCCGTTAAAGGTGATACCTCAAGCGGTGCTTTGAAAAATGCCACCGTTGAAACCGGCGCGGAGATCCGTGTACCGTTGTTCATCAACATTGGCGATAAAGTTAAAGTTGATACCGCTACCGGCGCTTACGTTGAGCGTGTAAAAGG
Source organism: Mucilaginibacter sp. 3215 (assembly GCF_050433785.1). Lineage (NCBI taxonomy): Bacteria > Pseudomonadati > Bacteroidota > Sphingobacteriia > Sphingobacteriales > Sphingobacteriaceae > Mucilaginibacter > Mucilaginibacter sp. 3215. The sequence continues at coordinate 100,059 of NZ_JBNPWO010000005.1, read as the reverse complement.
TTAATCCACCGGCCCTCAAAGGGCAGGAAACAGATATAAACCAGGAAGAGGTTTCGTTTTCACGAAACCTCTTCCTGGTTTTAGCCCCGCTCATTTCGTACTTGTTTCGGGATCCCAACAGAGAGATTAAAACTTATCATGTATGTACGTCATGATCCTGACCATCTCATCTCTTATTTCACGGGTTGGCCGGGTAAAATTATTGTTCATGAATGCAAAAGCCAGGCGTTTGCCTTTGCGGGTAACTATGTAGCCGCTTTGGTTATGATTGTTGCTTAACGATCCGGTTTTTGCCCAAACAAAAGGATGCCCGTTATCGGTTTTATAGGCGCTTTTAATTGTACCTGCTACGCCGCCTACCGGCATCATGCTATGTAACAGGTTTTCATCTTTCACCTCATCCTGAATTTTGAGTAGCAGGGCTACAAGGTCTCTGGGGGTAAACAAATTATACCGCGACAATCCCGAGCCATCAACCCATTGCGGCACATCGGGCAAGTCATTCAAAAAATGTGTTTTTGAGTAATTGATCACCGAATCGGTACTGAGGGTATTAAACTTTGCCGACGAGCACACCAGCAGCAATTGTTCGGCAATAAAATTATCGCTCGGCTGCAGCATCCGCCGGTAAACGGAATCGGCATTGGTGTTATAAATAACCCGCGCATCGGCAGCCATTGGTTCCTGCAATAAGGATACCTGCTTTTTAAGCGTATCCTGCAGCAGGGCCATGGTAAGCTGCAGGCTTGTTTTCCATGGGATTTCCTGTTTGTAGTTTTTGGGGATCTCCCCGGCAGGGTACACAAAATTATTGCTGATAAAATCGCGCTTAACTTTAAACTGAGCCGGGCGATAATTAATATCCGCGTTTAAAAACCGTTTTAGATATTGGGGCATTACCTGCATGTTACCGTCATTATCGGCATACAGCTGAGCAACATTATCCTCAATTGGCAGGGCGGTTATTTCGGCCTGGTAATAATCATTGTAATCGTCCCAGCCCCATCCTGCACCAAAAGGCTCACCGGTATAGTTGCCGGGCGAATAAAAAAGGTGTTTACTGCTGCTCTTCAAAAAGTTAAGCCCGTTTACCCCCTTCAAATCGCTGTGCAAAAAAGAAGGGTCGCCCGTACCCCAAAATATCAGCGAATCACCGCGGGTTTGATAACGCAATGCGGGGATAGAATCGCCAAGCATTTTCAAACAGGTATAAAAAGTAAAAAGCTTGGTATTGGATGCCGGTGTAAAGTATTTATCGGCATTTAATTCATATATCATTTTATGCTCGTCCAAATCATAAAGGGCGAACCCGGTAAAATGATCATTAACAATCTGCGAATGCTTAAACAGCTTTTTAACCTTTCGTTTTTTTATGGAACGGGCATAAACAATATCACAACAAAGGGATAAAACACAAACAATTAACAAAAATGAAATTGTTGACTTTCGCATAATAAAATAATTTTTTAACAAATAAATCTCGTAAATTTAATATACCAACTATAACCACTTTGTTACACAAGCTATATTATAAAATACGCCATCCGGGAGCATTGTGGCTGGCATTTGTGTTAACATTTTGCCTTATAACCACAGCCCGGGCCCAGTACTTTGATCTTGATGTACATAAAAAAAAGGTGAATATCCCGTTTAAGCTGGAACGAAACCTGATGATCATTCAACTTAAGATCAACCACAAAGGGCCCTTTAACTTTATATTGGATACCGGCGTAGGCCTCATGATCATAACCGATCCTAAATTAGTCGATTCTATCAGTATTCCTAATAAACGTACATTAAAAATCCCGGGGCTTGGCGAAGGGGAGGATTCTGAAGCTTATGTAACCTCAACCTTAGATGTTGCCATACCGGGGCTGGTTAGTTATGATGTTGCGGCTGCCATATTAAAAAAAGATCTTTTTAACCTTTCGGGTTACGCGGGCATGCCCATTCATGGCTTGCTGGGTTACGAGTTTTTTAACAACCTTGCCGTAAAGATCAGTTTCCAGGACAGCGTAGTTACCGTTTGCCGGCCTAAAGACCTTAAACCTTTCAGAAAAGCGAATAAGATCCCCATGTCTGTCGAAGACAGGAAAGCCTATGTGGATGCGCGGGTTATAATGCCAGGCATAGCACCTATTAAAACCAAGCTGGTTGTTGACCTTGGCGCAGGACACCCGGTATCAATTGAACGTTATATCAAAACCTATGGCCTCCCGCAAAAATTTATTGCTTCGGCCAACCTTGGCATCGGCCTAAACGGACCCATAAACGGCTTTATAAGCCGGATGGACGAATTTAGTTTAGGAAAATTCAGGATGAAAAGGGTAATAGCTTCATTTCCTGATGACAGCAATAACCAAACCAATCTGTCGGTGAAGCGCGATGGAAACCTCGGCGTCGGGATCTTAAAGCGATTTACCGTTATTCTTGATTATCCGGATAGTGCCATGTATTTAAAACCCGGTCCAACCTATAACGATCCGTTTGAGCATGACATGAGCGGCCTTGAGTATTATGCCGCGGGCGACCACCTCGACAGGATCGTTATCAGCCGCGTAGAACCGGGTTCGGCAGCCGATGAAATTGGCCTTGAACGCGACGACGAGATCGTATCGGTAAATTTTAAACCTGTTTCAAGAATGAACCTCCAGGATATTGATGAAATATTCAAATCAAAGGATGATAGAAGCCTGCTGCTTGAGGTGTACCATGACAAACGGGTTGATAAAGTTGTACTGACATTAAAACGCAGGATATAATTAATAATACCTGTAAAATTATTATTGATAAAACAATTTGTGGCTAAAAAAGCCCTGTTTTTTATATAAGTTTACGGTTTAAACTATTTTTAATAAATGAAAAAACATCCGTTGCCGGGTATTTATTTACGCGGCTCAGTATTGGCACTTGCGGTTTTGGCGGGCTCTTGCGCTGCCAGGAAGCAAGCTGCAAACCAAAGCCTTACCCTAAAAACCACTACCACACCCGGCGGAACCGTTGCGACAGCAACAACCGGAACCCCCAAAAAAGAAGGTATTAAAAAGTTTAGCGACCTTATCCCCGCTAAAACAAAGGCTGATAGCGGCCTTTTTAATACTTACAAAGTTGATGGCAAATATTACTACGAAATACCCGATTCATTAATTAACCGCGAGATGCTTGTGGTTACCCGTTTTGTAAAAACACCGGGCGGCCTCAAAACATTTGGCCAGCAATATGGCGGCGAAGAAATTAACAACCAGGTTTGGAAATGGGAAAAGCACGATAAGCAGGTATTTATTAGGGTGCCCAGCTATTCGTTGCGTGCCGATAGCACCAGCGATATGTACCAATCGGTTAAAAACTCAAACCTTGATGCTATACTGGCCTCCTTTGAGGTAAAAGCCTTTAATAAAGATACTACCGGGATTTTAATTGATGTTACCGATTTTTACAATGGCGATATTGCCGCTATTGGTTTGTCTGATGATATCAAAAAGGCTTATAAAACCATGGGGGTTGATAACTCACGTTCCTATATCGACACTATTAAAAGCTTCCCGATAAATATTGAGGCGCGCACACTAAAAACCTACCGGGCCGGCGAGTCGCCAACTGATAACAGTAATGCAGCCATTACATTTGAGTTGAACACCTCCATGCTTTTACTGCCCAAAGTCCCGATGAAAGCCCGGATCATGGACCCGCGCGTGGGCTTTTTTGGCCAGCGCCAAACAGATTATGGCACCAATGCGCAAAAAGCCCTGGTTACCGCCTATATTCACCGCTGGAAATTAGAGCCTAAAGACCCAATTGCTTATGCAAAAGGCGAACTGGTTGAACCTAAAAAGCAAATTGTGTTTTATATTGACCCGGCTACACCTAAAAAGTGGGTGCCATATTTAATTCAGGGCGTAAACGACTGGCAAAAAGCGTTTGAAGCTGCCGGTTTTAAAAATGCCATAACCGCTAAAGAAGCTCCAACAGCAAAACAGGACCCACAGTTTAGCACCGAAGATGCCCGCTACAGCGTGATCAGGTATTTTGCATCGGATGTAGAAAACGCCTATGGCCCCCACGTGGCCGATCCGCGCAGCGGCGAGATCCTGGAAAGCCATGTTGGCTGGTACCATAATGTGATGCAGCTATTGCGCGATTGGTACCTGATCCAAACAGCAGCGGTAAACCCCAAAGCCCGCCACGCACAGTTTGCTGACGATCAAATGGGCGAACTGATCCGTTTTGTATCATCGCATGAAGTTGGGCATACTTTAGGATTGCCACACAACTTTGGCTCAAGCTACGCTTACCCTGTTGATTCACTACGCTCAAAAACCTTCACCGATAAACATGGTACAGCACCTTCCATTATGGATTATGCCCGCTTTAACTACATAGCCCAACCCGGCGATGGCGTTACGCACCTGTACCCGCAAATTGGCGAGTACGATAACTGGGCAATAAAATGGGGTTATACCTGGTTCCCCGGCAATAAAACGCCGGAGCAGGAAAAGGAAACATTAGCCGTGTGGACCAACAAGAATGCCGGTAACCCGATTTATTATTTCGGTCGCCAGGGCACCACTATCGATCCGCGCCTGCAAAATGAAGATTTGGGTGATAATGCCATGAAGGCCAGCGCCTATGGTATTGCCAACCTGAAACGGATTTTGCCAAACCTCGAAAAATGGTCGTACAAAAAAGATGAGGACTATGCCGACCTTAATGAATTATATAATGAAGTTTTAGGTCAGTATTACCGTTACATGGGGCATGTTACCACCAACATTGGCGGCATGAACGAAAACTTTAAAACATATGATCAAAAAGGTGCGGTTTATGATTTTGTGAACAAAGAACGCCAGCGCGAAGCCGCTTTGTTTTTAAACCAGCAATTATACACAACCCCGTTATGGCTGATTAACAAAGCCGAATTGGCCAAGTTTGATAACGGTGTTATGATAAACCGTATTAAAGCCATGCAGGTTTCATTGCTGGGCAATGAGCTAAACCCTTCAAGGCTGGCGCGGATGTATGACAATGAGGCCAAAAACGGCGCTAATGCCTATACCGTTGCGCAGTTATTAACCGATTTACATACAGGCATATTCGGCACAACCAAACCCGACGGCTACCAGCGCAACCTGCAAAGGGGGTATATCGAAAACCTGAAAAACCTGTTAAATACAGATGCAAGCTTTGCATTCCCGGGTATATCAAGCGCGCAGCTGGCAAGCTGGGGCTTTACACCGATCAACATCGCTTTGTCTGATATCAGGCCTATGGTACGCGCCGAATTAAAGAAAATTGATACCGGCCTGCCAAAAGGCGGCGATGCAATAACAGCAGCTCATTATGCCGACCTTCACCTCAGGATAAAGGAAGCCCTTAATCCGACAAGGCCGGTTGTAAATATTGCAGGGGGAATGGTTAGGGGTATAAACACCACCAACCAGAATATACTGAATGAAAAAACAGGAAGTATGAACTGCTGGCCACGTACCAATGTTGAAAACTAATCTGGCACACCCCTTAAAAATCCTTCTTAAAATCCTGCCCTATTTGTAGGGTTGGGATTTTTATTTGATGGATTTGTTTTAACAAAATGCTGATGACTTAAAACAATTATGCGGCGGTGTAAAAAGCCCTTTGCCTATTTAAGCTGGCTTATATTTTCAAAAAAAGCAATCTGCAAATCAAGCAGCGACTTAACGTTTATTTTTTCGCCGTAAGCATCAAAGCATAAAAATTTTGTTAACTCGGGCCTGTTTTTCTTCGATTTTTCGAAAAAATTAAAGGTTTCAAAAAAATAATGATTGGTTGTAACCTGACTTTTGCTGTTTGTTTGTGATGTATTCAGCCTAAAACCGATCGTATCAATCCATTTGTGCACTTTTGAATGCAGCGAGTTTCTAATATTGTTCATAGGTTAATGTTTGGTTTAAGTATAACGAAATTTCATGCCACAATGTTACTATCATATAAATTCATTTTAAACAATAGTTTATTTCTTGTGTGGATTATTAACGCATCAATAGCATTATTTGGTATTTGCTGCAACAAATATTGAAACTAATTATTCACATATTCGTAATAAACCTTAAGACCTCCAAACGGAACTCACTTAGCACAACCCGCCGCTTATAATTGATTGACTGATCTTTATAACAACCACAAGGCCGGAGACCCCGGCCTTTTTTGCGTAATAATTTGTAACAATAATATGATTGATAAGCAATTACAGGCCTAATGTGTAACAATAATATATTGATAGGGCTTTTAGCAGATTTTAAGTTGAACATTTGCAGTTCAATTGCGTCTATATACACAAAAAAACAATAATTGCACGCTGAAAAAACGTTTATGAAACCCCTATTTCTTATTTTAAGTTTTACCCTTTTATTTGCCTTTGGTTCCTACGCTCAAACAGGGCGGGAGGTAAAGGGAACTGTCGTTGATTCCACTAAGCTTTCCTTACCCGGAAGTAGTGTTAAACTGGTTTCAAATGCCGGGGATAGCACCATAGCCATTGCCGATGCTGCAGGTAAATTTTCGTTCCCGGTAGTAAAGGGCAACAAACTAACCCTTACCATTTCATCAATCGGTTTCACCGCAATTAAAAAACATTACTCGCTTGATGCCGGGACCCAACCGGTTGATCTTGGCGCTATTGTTTTAAAAACCGAAACCAATATGCTTAGCCAGGTTACCATTGTAGGTGTTAACCCGGTGATATTAAAAGAGGATACTACCGAATATAAAGTAAGCGCATATCCTGTACGCGAAAATGCCCCCGTTGAAGACGTGTTAAAGAAACTGCCCGGCGTTGATGTGGATAAAGACGGCAACGTAACCGCACAGGGCAAATCGGTGACCAAAGTAAGGGTTAACGGAAAGGATTTTTTTGGCGGAGATGTTAAAACAGCAACCAAGAACCTGCCTGCCGATGTGGTTGAAAGTATCCAGGTAATTGATGACTACGGCGACCAGGCCAATCTTACCGGCATCAAAACCGGCGAACCGGATAAGATCCTGAACATCACCATCCGTAAGGATAAAAACCATGGCTATTTTGGACAAGCCACAGCAGGCGACGGCGAGGATTTTTTACCTAAAGCCCCGGGCATAACCAATGCCAATCGTTATATAGGCGATCTGAAATTTTTTAACTTCAACAACGAACAGCAGATAGCCGTATTGGGTACCATTAACAATACCAACGTAAATACATTTACCTATGGCAGCGCCACTGGTGGCGGCGGAGGTGGTTTCGGGGGAGGCGGTGGCGGCAGGGGTAATGCATTGCGTGGTTCAAGCAGCTCCACAACCAGCGCAAACGGTATCACCAACGCGCATGCCATCGGTGCCAACTTCCGCGACCAGTGGGGTAAAACACTTTCTGTGTATGGCAGCTATAGCTATACTGATAATACTACCAACACCATTAGCTCATCTATCCAAACCAACAACGTTCAGTCGCCCAGTATAAGTACACAAAAAAGCGATCAAACAGATAATCCTATTAACCATCGCTTTAATTTTAACCTCGAGTGGAAACCCGATACCATTAATTACCTAAAAGTTGTACCAAACTTCACCTACTCGAGCACTAATACTGATGCTAACGAATCCTTATCAACAACTATTGATGGAATAGCACATCCATCATATACTTCATTGTCGCACACTGATGGCACAACACCAAGCTATGGCATTAACGCCTTGTATAACCACCGCTTCAACGGGCATGGCCGCAACTTAAGCATTAACATCAGCGCTAATACATCAAAAACATCGCAGTTCGATAATCCGACTTATGATTATGCCGATGGAGCACCCCGCCAGGCGCCTGCCAATCAGCAAACCTATACCGATAGCCGCGTAACCAGCTTTGGTACAAACATTTCGTATCTGGAGCCAATAAGTAAAAGGGGGTATTTGGAGCTTAATTATGCATTTAACCGCTCAAACACCACCAGCGACAGGGAAACCGATACGCTGAGTACCGCCAATACTTACGACCATTACGACAGGTTGAGCAATAACTATAAATACAACTTTACCACCAACCGCGTTGGCCTGAACTACCGTTTTATCGAAAAGAAATACAACGTTACTTTAGGCATTGGCGTACAACCGGCCGCATTAAACGGCCTCAATCTTAAAAACGATTCGGCTACGCACGTAACCACGTTTAACGTGATCCCAACCGCTCGTTTCAGCTATAATTTTTCGAGGGGAAAAGCTTTAAACTTCCTGTATAACGGATCAAGCAACCAGCCTACATTTAACCAGCTGCAACCTGTTATTGACTTCACAAATGCGCTTTACCCGGTGCAGGGTAACCCTAACCTGAAGCCGGAACTTGCCAATAATTTTTCTTTGAGATATAACAATTTCAGTTTCCAAACCGGCAATATTTTCTTTACCAATTTCAACTTTACCGCAACGCAAAATAAAATAGTACAAAACACTATTTCTTATCCCCGCAAATTTAGTAAGGCGGTGTTAGCAGCAGATCCATCGCTAAAAAGCTTTGAGGGCACCAATCTTACCAACTATTTAAATGCGGATGGTTACTATTCGGGCACTGCCAATGTGGTATACGCCAAACCATGGGCCCAACGTAAATTTACCCTGCAATTTAATAGCGCTTTAACTTACACCAATGGTGTGGCATTCTCAAATAGCATCGATAGCAATAACGTTGCCGCATCAGCCGCTCCATTAAAAAATATAGCCAAAAATCTCAACTTTACCCCGGGTTTAAAATTCAGGGTAAATATTGTTGATGTTATTGATGCGGAGGCAAGCAGCAGCTATGGCATCAATAAAACAACCAACTCTATCCATAGTACGCTTATTGATGGCAGCTCAAACTTCCGCACGTTAAATTTAGGGCTGGCCGGCAAAAATTATTTCTGGAAAGACTGGACCCTGAGCTATGACTTTACCCGTACTGTAAATTATGGTTATGATCCAAGTCTTGGTATTAAAAACCCTAACATTCTGAATACTTACGTTGAACGCCGCTTTTTGAAAGATCACCGCGCAACTATCCGCTTAGCAGCATATGATCTTTTCAACCAAAACACAGGTTATACATCGGTTGTAAATGGCAATATAACTACGCAATCTACCGTAAACAGGCTTGGGCGTTACTACTTGCTAACATTCACACTTCGTTTACAAAAGTTTGCAGGCAAGGCCCCGGATCAGCAACCCGGCCAGCGCAGGTTTAATCGCGATGGCGGTGGACCTGGTGGACCGGGCGGTGGTCCAGGAGGAGGTGGCCCGGGCGGTCCGGGTTCTTTCTAAGGGATAATATTTTTTTAGAGACGCATAATTGCGTCTTCCGCAGGACAAGCGATTTTCAAAAGCGTCTTAGCTACCGTAAATTGCAGGCGGGAGACGCAATTATGCGTCTCTACATTCAAAAACTGTTGTTTTTAAATAGCCTCTACGGTAAGTAACCTATCTGGGCCCATACTGCAATGCGTAGGGAATTGGCGAGATCTTCTTTTTAGCGATATTATCGGGGGTTACGTACACAAAATCAAGCTTACGGCCACCTTCTTTTTGAAAGTATTCTATCCGAAGGGGATAAAATCCCTTTTTTAGAGGAGCAATGTATGACCGTTGTATATCGGCATCGTGCAAACCATCAAGGTCAATGATCAGCTTGTCATTCAGGTATACTTTGCAGCCATCATCTGATCCCAATCCAAAAATATAATAACCGTCCTGTTTAGCTTCAAATTGCCCAACCATCACTACGCCGAAATTGTTTTGCCGGGGAAGTTTATTGATATCAAAAGTACTGTCGGCTGTACCTTCTTTAACCGGTTTTAACGCCTTAAAGTCGGGCAGTTTATCCCACTGGCCTTCATAATAGGCGTAATGAAAACCGCCGGGCTTGTAGTTGTTCCTGAGTGGTTTTGCGGGCAGGTAAGTGCCCTCCCTAAAATCACCGCTGGTGCTCTTGTCAAATTTAGGACGGCTGGCAATCTGCCTCAAGGTAACTTTTGCAGGGCCGAATAGTTCTATTTCGGGTTTTGCAAACGGCGATGTAACCAATGGCTGCGAGCCATCGAATGTATAATGCACTTTTGTGGTATCATTAAAATACCAGATTTTTATGGGCTTATTCTTTAGCACAATGCCGCCGGAGGGGTGAAACTCCAGTGGCTTACCGCCATAGTCGTTATAAGCAAACCTTAAACCATCATACATATTTTTCAACCTCACGGTCCCGTGCGACTCCTTTGGATACGCTTTAACCACCCACTCAAAACCCGTCGGGGCATCTTTTTTCAGCAGGCTGTCCATGGCATTAATCTTCATTTCCTTCATGCCCTTCCCGGCCGCCTATGTAAAGCGCTTTCTCCTTACCTGCAAGCGAAGGCAACTTCTCTTTAACCTGCTTAAGCATCACACCATTATCCCACCAATAACTTGGGTCGCCGGCAATATAATTGCTGAAAAGCTGCGGTTCGTTCAGTAAAGCATAAGTAACAAACACACCGCCGAAAGAGTGGCCGAAAAGGGTATTATCACCATCAGAGGGGTAGCTTTTATCGATATAAGGGATCAGCTCCTCTTTAAAAAACTTTAGAAATTTGTCCGCCCCGCCTGATGTTTTATTTCCGTTATTATGGGTTGGCAAAAAATCTCTATCACGGTCAACATTTAATAACCCGACAATTATCATTGGCGGCATGGTGTGCTCATCAAAAATAAAATGCTGGATATCGCGCCCTAATTTTATATTCCAATCGTCAATGATGTACAATACATCATATTTAGTTGCCGAACCGGCTTTATAACCATCGGGCAATATTACCTGGATAACGCGTTTCTCATTTAATATGACCGAATTGATGGAATCGCGTTTACCGGGCAGGTCCTGCGCCGCAGCCCGTCCTGACAAGCTAACTATTACTGCAATAGTAATGGATAGAAAAAGGAAGGTCCTGGTCTTCATAATGGGAGAGGGTTTGATTACAGGTAAGACTATGCCTTGATAAAGATAGTTACAACAAGCAGGCAAAAAACAGCGGTTGGCTCTTTTTACATAGCTAAAAGCAGAACGCACAAAGCCTAAAGCTTAATTCACTGATTATTAGGATTATTTAATTACTTGAATTATTAGACGCTAAATAGCTTAATACAGCATCTTTATTTTTTTCCGACATTTATTTAGTGCTTAACTTATTAAACTTAACACTATAGGTAACCAAAAAATAGCGTTTCAAGGTATTGTTTTGCACATCGCTTACCGAGTTGGTATTGATGTAACGATAAACACTTACATTTTGATTAAAAATATCATAAACAGAAAGCTTGAGTTCGCCGCGATCTTTCTTAAGCATTTGCAAAGCAAGGGACGAGCTCACTACATTCACTCCCTTTTTAAAGCCGGCCGCCACCTGGCTATTGTAATTAAAATCCTGTTTTGTTTCCCAGATTATTTTTTTAGGGAACCTTACCATAAGGCTATTGCTTATGTTATAAGTACCGGTCCGTATATTTCTGAAATCATCATATTGATATTTGGAATTCGACCGGTTAAAGCCAACACCCGTATTCAAGTCAACCACATCTTTCCAATTAATACCAATGTATTCATGCAACCCGTATGAAACGGTATTTTGCCAGCCTTCCACATTATTCAACAGGTTAAGGTTCTGATTATAGTTACCGTAAAAGCTGGCTGAGGTGTTAAACTGCCAGTCATTCATTTTTTTGAACCGCTTAGAGACTCCTACCGAAAAGTTATAATTTGGCCGGCCATCGCGATTAACGGTTGTACTATTCTGCGCTCCATCCGAGCGGATGGTTCGCTGTGCCACTGTCATGTTTTTTTGTAAATAAACACCTCCGTTAGCATAGATCCCCATCTGGCTGCGGTCCCAATAATTAAAAAAGTTAAAGTTATAATTGTTACTTATACCCGGCACAAGGTTAGGATTACCCGTATAGCTATACAAGGGGCTGTAAACTATAGTGATAGGCTGCAGGCTTGATATACCCGGCTGATTAACACGTCGCTCATAGCTAAGAAACACGCCATACGCTTCCATACGTACGGTTGGAAGCAGAAAAAAATAATTCTGAACAAGCCGGCTTGTTACAAAGTTATTATTGATCTGTTGCCATTGGGTATTAAGCCCTGCTATGATTTTTACTTTTTTATTAAACTGATACGTTATGCCCGGCTTGATGTTTTCTGTCCACTGATCGCGCTTCAAATCAGAGCTTTGATTGTTGAGCAGCGAATCAAGGTCGCCGGTTTTACGGTCGTAGGTAAAAACCTGGTCGCTGGTTTTGTTGTAAATACCCGATGTTGTTACGTCAACAATCAGGCTTTGCGTTACCGGGTACCTGTAACTGAAATCAAGGTTGCCCGACGCATTTTTTGATGTGCGTACAGACAAGCGGTGCAAACTGTCGGATAATTCTGGACGCTGGTAATTAACCACATCATTAGTGTTGAAATCGCTATTGTGGTTAGGGTTGATGCTTAGGTTATGCGATATCGTGAACGACTCTTTGCTTTTACTTTTCGAGCGTTTATGAAAATAAAAGTTCTGGTTAAACTGTGTTGAATGCCCATTGCCCAATGAATTGGATACTGATTGGTTCACCGGTATATCAAAATTGTTTGATGTGTTACCACTTGATGCTGAGGTGTTACTGGTTGAATTATAATTTAATGATGGATTATAACGGAGGTTTCGGATAGTATCCGGCTTCCACTCAACAAGGCCGCTTACCGTGTGGGTATAACTATCAGTATACCTGCTGTTTGACGAGCGGGTAAGCAATGTGGTGTCTTTCAAAAACTGCTGCTGAAAATAAGCTGATTCATTCACGTTATTGCGCTGGGTATAAAAATACTGCAGGTTAAATTTTAGCCTTTCGCCATAGTTTTGATTAACGTTAAATCCTCCGGAGGTGATCTTTTCAATACCGCCGCCCCTGTTTTGGCCACCGTTAAAAGAGGTATTACCCCCGCTACGGTCAAAACCGCCTTCTGAATTAAGCTCCTCGCGCGAAAAACCGGTATGATTAAGGTTATTGCTTAAACCGATCATGCTTACCTGCAGCGTATCACGAAACATATTGAACAAACCTCCGGCCTCGTACCTGTCGCGCGAGCCCCCTCCGCCGAATACCCTACCGAAAATGCTTTTTTTAATAGCCTTTTTAAGTTTGATATTGATGATCTTTTGTACCTGGGTTTCGCTCACCAGGTGGTCGGGGTCGTTTTCATGATCATCATAAACCTGCACCTGCGCAACAATCGCCGCATCGAGGTTTTTGGTAGCTATTTTGGGATCGGAGCCAAAAAACTGCTTACCATCTATTAATAATTTACTTACCTGCTTGCCGTTAACGGTAATGGTGCCATCGCCATCAACCTGTACCCCCGGAAGCTTTTTTAGCAATTCTTCAATAGCTGCATTTGGCCGGGTTTTAAAGGCTGCCGCATCAAACTCAATAGTGTCCTTTTTAATTTTGATAGGAACCCGCTCGGCACGTACAATAACTTCGTCAAGCATTTTACTGCTGAGGGCGATATTCCCCAAATCAATTACTTCGCCTTTTTTAAAGTCGAAGCGGCGGATATAACTTTTGTAACCAGCATACGAAATAACCAGGCGCACCTGTTTATCGGGCGGGAGACGCTGTAATTCAAATTCGCCCGTTTTTTTGCTGAGGGTATAAGCGATGAGTGAGGTATCTTTCAGATCAACAGCGGCAACTGTACTCAACTCGAGCGGTTGCCGGCTTATCGAATCAATTACTTTGCCTTTAATATTTACGCGGTTTTGGGCAAAGGAGGTGAAAGACAGACATAACAGAATTAATGAAAGAAAAATTGTTTTCATCAAGGTTTAGGTGCAGACAGGTAAGGTTAAATAAATTGTGTTATAGGTGATGTAGGGCCGTGGCAATTAGGAAACTTAAATCATGAGGTAGCTATAGGGTTTAGATGTTAGCGCGTTGGTTAATTTTTTGTTGATAACTGCGTGTTTGACAAATATCAACCTTAATGTTTAAAGCATAAAAGGGTCCCTCTGCTTAACCACTACACCCATAACCCCGCACGGCAGCATTATATGCTATAAATGTGCTCTAATAACATGGAATCAGCATTAATATTGCCTGATATGCTCCAAAAAAGGGGGGAATATTGGGTATTGTAACATTGATTTTACCAAAGCGCCCTTTGTCCCGGGCTATGGAGAATAAAATTATTTCTTTCTTCCCAATGTTTTTTTGCGATATAAACATCAAACCAAATAGATGAATATAAATGCGATAAAAATCAAGCACGGCCGCAATAAAATTTTGTCAATTCCGTTTTTAAACTAATATTGTGTAAGTAATATTATTTTGTACCGAATTAATTACCTAAAACCATAACATTATGAAAGCAGCAGAAACGTACAAGTCCATTTATGTAACGTTTTACAGGTGGAACGTTAAAAATTTTGGTCACGGCGGATTGCCAAAAGCCAACGCCCTTTTTGGAGCAAGCTTTTTGATGATCATTTTGCTGGCCATTTTAGTAAGTGTTGCACAGTTATTTTTAACCGCCGGCTGGTTTCAGTTAAGCCCGGTATCCGGCTTAATGATATTACTGGGCGCCACAGGCGCGTTTGTGCTTAATTATTTTGTATTGCTGAACAGCCGCTACTTTAAAAAGGTTAATGCCGCTTTTGCACGCATCAGCAAACACAATCCCAATACGTGGTCAATAATGCTGATGGTTTGTGTGATTGTTTCCTGCACTATGCTCCTGGTTGTTTGCCAGGCCGGAACATTTTTAAGATGAGATTAAACAATGTGATTATAAGAAGGCCCGCCGGTACCGGCGGGTTTTTTGTTTTATATAGTCCCGCTTTATCACTTCATCAAAATTCTATATCTTTCGCTTCAATTAAACTTTTATCACAGTGTTGGTTAAAACTATTGGAAGCGCGGTTTATGGGATACAAGCTATTACCATAACAGTTGAGGTGAATATTGCATCGGGCACAAAATATTTCATTGTGGGCCTGCCCGATGTGGCTGTAAAAGAAAGTTATTTCAGGATAGAGTCGGCGCTAAAAAACTGCGGTTTCAGGATGCCCCGCCAGCAGGTAGTGGTTAATATGGCCCCGGCCGATATTAAAAAGGAAGGCTCATCCTATGATCTTACTATCGCCACAGGCGTATTGGCCGCTTCCGGGCAGATAGAACCCGAAACACTTGATAAATTTATAATCATGGGCGAGCTTTCGCTTGACGGAAGCCTTCAGCCTATAAAAGGCGCTTTGCCTATCGCCATACAAGCCCGCAAGGATGGATTTAAAGGCTTTATCCTCCCTAAACAAAATGCCCGCGAAGCAGCTATTGTAAACGATCTGGAAGTTTACGGGGTTGAAAGCATTAAAGACGTCGTTGGCTTTTTTAACGGCACTTCCGAGCTTAAGCCCGAAATAGTAAACACCCGCGAAGAATTTTACGACAGCCTCTGCAATTACGACAGCGATTTCAGCGAAGTAAAAGGCCAGGAAAATATTAAGCGCGCCTTAGAGATTGCCGCGGCCGGCGGCCATAATGTGATCCTGATCGGTCCGCCCGGAGCGGGTAAAACCATGCTGGCCCGGAGGCTGCCCTCTATTTTGCCGCCCCTCAGCTTATATGAATCGTTAGAAACCACCAAGATCCATTCGGTGGCAGGTAAGCTTGCCGCTGCCGATGCACTGGTAACCATTCGCCCGTTCAGGAGCCCTCACCATACCATTAGCGATGTTGCTTTGGTAGGAGGGGGAAGCAACCCAGCCCCCGGCGAAATTTCTTTGGCCCATAACGGCGTTTTATTTTTAGATGAATTGCCGGAGTTTAAACGCAGCGCTTTGGAAGTAATGCGCCAGCCCTTGGAAGAGCGCCGGGTAACCATATCACGCGCCAAGTTTACTGTTGATTACCCAAGCAGCTTTATGCTGGTAGCGAGCATGAACCCATGTCCATGCGGTTACTATAACCATCCCGAAAAAGAATGTATCTGCCCGCCGGGTATGGTGCAAAAATACCTGAGCAAAATTTCCGGCCCGCTACTGGACAGGATAGACCTGCATGTGGAAGTAACTCCCGTTAACTTCAGCGAACTATCATCCGACCGCGCTGCCGAAAAAAGTGAGCTCATCCGCGAACGGGTGATCAGGGCAAGGGAAATCCAGGTAGAGCGTTTCGGTAACCGGCAGGACCTCCACGCCAATGCACAAATGAGCCCTCAAATGGTACGCGACCTGTGCAAGATCAACGCAGCCGGCCAAACCCTGCTCAAAAAAGCGATGGAAAAACTCGGCCTCTCGGCACGGGCGTACGACCGCATACTGAAAGTATCCCGCACTATTGCCGATCTTTCCGGAAGCGAGGAAATTAAACTGGAACATTTAGCCGAGGCTATTCATTTCAGGAGTTTGGATAGAGAGGGTTGGGCTGGGTAAGGTACAACGAGACAGCGTCTCCGGAAAGAGTAATCCGAACCGGAAACTTCGGACAGCAAGGGTAGCGTTTTTTGGTTTTATTCTTGTTCGGAGAATAAGTACAAGTATAAAGGCAAAAATAAATGATTAGCAACAAATCCATTTCAAGTGTAACAAATAAGAACGATAATCGCATGGCTTATTGGATATCCGTTTCCTGCGTGATCATTATCGGATTTTTTTGTCGAGATTTTATTGAATTGATTTGGGGTCTATTGGGATTTGTAATACTTTTTACAGCAATCTCATACATTTCAAAGACTATAATTTTAACTGAAAATTCTATAATTATTCAGAGCATTTTCGGGAAAGACATTACAAAAGATGTAAATCAATGCATGCATTTAACAACCTCTTGGCTCCTGATAAACAGAATGAAATTGGAGTTTATTGATGGTAGCCGGTATTTATTTAACGGAAACTCCTCTGACAAAGTTGTGAAAGAACTAACCAGAATTATTGCTCAACGCACTCCGGCACAAGTATGAAAATCTGGCGATTTGTACCTTTACCATATATCCCGCACTATCGCTGATCTTTCAGTGAGTGAGGAGAATAAACCGGAGCATTTAACTGAGGCTATTCATTTCAGGAGTTTGGATAGAGAGGGTTGGGCTGGGTAAAGATGAGATACTTATGGGGACTTTTAATATTTTAAAAAAAGAAATAAAATGTGGAAACTGCGATCAGGTACGCCCGGTTGTTATTCAATTTCGTTTTGGCGATACCTGGCAACTCGTATATCAGCTGGGTGAAAAACTGATTTGGGGAGGTAATGATATCGGCAAAGCTAATTTGAATGTTGTTAATGTTTATGGGTATAGTGGAGATAACCTCTGCCCTCATTGCAATAAGTTTTTTGAAGAAGAAGAGTTTGATATAAGAATAGAACGCGACTTTATAACGGCTGTATCTGCAATGAAAAACTATAAAAAATATCGGGAGAACGAAGATGATGAGTATTACGAAGTGAATGATTAGATCAGCCCCCGCCCCACTGGCGCAAGTATGAAGGGATGGCAATGTGTGAAAAGGCTACTTGTGCTAAATATTCGAAAATATGAGTACCAAATACAAATTTCACGATCAGGATAAATTATACTTTGTAAGCTTTTCTGTTGTGTATTGGATAGACCTTTTCATAAGAAATGAATACAAACAGGTATTGCTTGACAGTTGGAGGCATTGTCAAAAGCATAAGGGTCTTGAAATATATGGATGGTGTGTTATGACCAGTCATGTTCACATGATTATTGGAAGCAACAGCAATAAATTGGAGGACATATTGCGTGATATGAAAAAACACACCGCAGCCATATTACGAAGTACAATTGAAAACAATCCTATTGAAAGCCGAAAGGAATGGCTTTTATGGCTGATGAAACGCGCCGGAACGAAAAACAGTAATAACGAAAAGTTTCAATTATGGCAACAGGACAATCATCCCATTATGCTTTTTAACCATAAAGTATTGCATCAAAAATTAGATTACATTCATAACAACCCAGTAGAGGCCGGATTTGTAGAAAAACCTGAAGATTACTTATACAGCAGCGCACGGGATTACTATGATTTACCGGGCTTGGTTGATATTTTATTAGTCGATCCGTTACTGGCTTAAATTATAGAAAAACTAAGAAGGCACAAGTAACTGCCCGCCAGCCACCCTTCATACTTGCGCCAGTAAAGTGAAGGATGTTATTACGAAGTAACTGATTAAAACTCTCAAATAAAAAAACTTAAATATGTACACCGACTTCGACCAGCAAGCCTTTGATATTGATTGGTATTTAACCAACGGAAAAGAAGTCGCCTTTATGATATCTGCTGGTACTTGTTTACCGCGGTCTGTTGCGGAATCTGCTCGAAACAATATGGTATTGCAGGAATACTTTGAGGGCTTGCCATATACAACCAAGTTTGTTATTAACCCTGATCTGGAGAACATCATAAATTCAGAGGCAGACGAGCAGTATCTATCGTCTTTTATAAACATGGCAATGAAAGGACTTTATGCTTTCGACAAAACAAACTTAGGTCTTTTTAACGATCCGAATTATCATTTAGTGGCAACGCCGGTTACTCCGCTAAATGTAAATTTATTGCCGGCTGAGATCGCAAACATCATCATGAAAACGCGGTTAAATGGCCCAATGGGTTTAAAGTTTGATATTTCTATTTTAAAATGACAACCAAACCTTTACTCCTTATCACTATAGCAGCACTAACAATTTTTTCAAGCTCCTGCAAAACCTATTACATGCCTGTTGGTACTTTCCTGGAGCAGGTGCCAACCCTGGAAACGGTGAATTTAAGACAGGTTACCGCCCAGGACCCTCTTGGGCATAAGCATACCTATAGTGTTTATCCTATTGATTCGATTAAATGTTTCGACAAAGACGGAACTCCTTACAAGTTAAAGAACGGGCCATCTATTGAAATACGTTTTACAGATATCAATGGCAAGCGATCAACCTTTTACTTCGACCGCACCTGGGTTATCCAGGACTCTGTTATCGGTGTTCAGTCAAAGATTCTTTCACTGAAAAAAGCAATACCGGTAAGCACTATTAAAACAATTGAAGTACAGGATGGGCGAAAAAAATACAAATACATTAACCAGTAGGCCAATATAAAGCTGGCCCACACAACAGTCGATTCGGGATTTAGTCAAAACAATTCATTTGCCGGCGAGGCCGGGGTTGATACCCGGCGCGGGCAAATTGGGTTATGCAGCTTAGCAGGTTACCTGCAAAACTTTAAGCCATACGGCCAACTGTACTATTATTATAAATAGCGCTGTTGACTTAAAAGAAGCATGGCCCGCGGTTGCTGCCAATCGGAAATTTGTTAACCCTGCCATGCACATGATCGCAATGTGTATGATCGCGATACATTTTTTGATGAGATGGCGGGCAATTTACCTGTAGTGGTTGGGTAGTTTCAGTCTTATCAGGCTGACAAACTATCGTAGCTTGTTTTTTCATAACGACTTCTCCCTATGTTAGGTGACATTGATAATTGATATAATAAATTTAACTATAAAAACAGTTATTTACAATACCTTTTTATCAGAAAATAATATTAAAAAATTACGGGTTAAACCCGAAGGTGCAAGTAGCTTTTGCCCGCAGGCAAGCCCTGCATATTTGCGCCGGTAAAGGAAAAAATCATTTTTGGCATCTTAGATAAATAAACAGCCGGAGCAAATAATATATACTCCGGCTGTTTAAATAAGTATAGCGTACCTGTATTTACTTCCCTTTCCAAAACTGCAGGTAATGCAGGTTGTACCCTCCGTTGTTAGCTAATACCTTTATTTTGTTGCTCCCAGCTTTTAAAACAATGTTTTTTACAGCAATAACCTGCCATTTTTTTGGCCCGCCGGTGTTGGGGACTGCCACTTCTTTTGCCTGGGTTATATTATTAACTAAAACAGATAGTTTGGCATCGTCGGTGGCGGATGCCACTTTGAGGCTTAGGGAGTATATGCCCGGTGTTTTAACCTGTATTGTGTACTGGGTCCATTCTTTGGTTTCAATATGATCTACATAGTAACTGTCATACTTCGTAGAATCTTTGCTGATATCAACGCCGTCGTTCCGGTAAACATGGCCTTTGTTGCCTACGCCGGGTTTGCCTGAAGTATGATAGTCGGCGGTATCGGTGTCAAAATAAGCATAACCGTTGCGGCCCAAGTCATAATCAACAGCATTGATCACGGTGCCGTTGCCAATTCTGTTGGCTTTAAAGTGCTTAGTAACGGTTGTGTGCGGCTGCCTGAAAATAGCATCGATGACGTCATGGTGGATAATGGTATTTTCTAATTTAGCATACGTAGCCAACTCAAGGGTGCCGCTATACGTATTGCTCTCGTTAGGTTTATTCCTGCCCGTGTTCAGGTACCTTGCCACATCATCATAGTTCAGATTTGAACGGATCTCCATCGGGTTATTATTGCCCAGCTTTTTTAATGGCCATAATGACCAGCCAATGTTATTTTTTTCTAATAGGCCGATAGCTTCGGTAAGCCAGGTATTTGAGTTTTCGCCGGTTTCGCCCAGCCATACCGGTATATTATACTGGTCGCGTGTTTTTACGATATGATCAACAGACTTCTGATCGTTAAAATTCCAGTATTTATGAAAGCTCAGCACCATGTTTTTATCCCATGGGGGTAAAATACCATTATAGTTATTGCCCCAGCCGTTGCCTTCAATAATAATGATGTGTTTTTTATCTACCTCGCGAATGGCAGCAGTAATATCAACCATCAGTTTTCTTAGCGGACCGTTTGTTTTTTCCTTCAGTCCGTTTTTATCATTTTGAGGATCGTCAAAACCCCAGTTTGGCTCGTTGATAATATCATAAGCGCCTATGTAAGGTTCGTTTTTATACCGTTCGGCCAGTTTACGCCAAAGAGCTATGGTTTTTTGCTTATTAGCCTCGCTGTCCCAAAGCGATGGTTTGTCCGGGTCGCGGTCGGAGATGTTCAGGTCGTTGCCTTGTCCGCCGGGCGCGGCATGCAGGTCAAGGATCAGGTACATGTGGTTCGCTTTACACCAGGCCAATAAGTCATCGGTCATTTTAAACCCTTTATCCAGCCAGGTGTTTTTACCGGCAACGGGCTCCTTATCGACTGGCAAGGTGTAAAGGTTATAGTGCATTGGCAGGCGAATAGAATTAAATCCCCAGCGTTTCATCGAATCTACATCAATTTTGCGGGTATTATTGGCCAGCCAGGTATCATAAAACTCCTTGGTTTCAGCCGGGCCCATTAGCTCTTCCAGCCTTTCACGAATGCGGTACTGCCGGCTGTCTTTGTTAATGTGCAGCATATAGCCTTCCTGCAGCATCCATCCACCTAAACCCATACCCCGCAGCAATACATTCTGCCCCTTTTCATCAACTATTTTTTTTCCTTCGGCTTTTAAAAAGCCGGTTTGCGCATTTCCTTGTAACGAGACAAATAATGCAGGAGCCGCGGCAAGCAAAGCTTTAATCCCAGACCTTACCTTTATGTTTTTTATTAACGATGTTAACATGTTGTTGTGCATTTAAATTTTCTGAACCGGTTTATATTACCAGATATACGTTCCAACCGAACCTTTATCAAGTTTAACAGCTAATACTTTTCCCTGGTACTGGATGTTAAAATCCTGCGCGCCATCGCTGGTGTTCGCTACGATAAGTACTTTTTTGCCATCGGGGGTTTTGAAAGCCACATTAGGTAAAGTATCCATATTGTTTGATGCAATACGTACTGAACCCGGACGTACAAATTTGGAAGCGTGAGCAATTGAATAATAAGCGATGTTCTTCTTTACTTGGTTTTTATCAATGGTAACGGCGCCCTGGCACATTGGGCAGCCACCCCTGTCGGTGTAGGGCTTATATTCAGGGTCGGCGGCAAGGTTCCATTCCAGTACATTGCGGCTCCAGTTACGGGTTGCGCCAATAATAAGGCTTTTTACCGGCCAGGCAATGTTGATAGTACTTTGATTTTCGGGCTCAACGGTCATCTGCTCGGTAAAGTAAATGTTTTTATCAGGATGGGCGTTGTGCACATCGGTAAGGGCCGAGATATCGCCGCCATACAGGTGAAAGCCCGAACCATCCACATATTTACGGGCAGCCGGGTCGTTCAATATCGAAATAGGGTAGTCGGGCCTGTCAGCATTATGATCGTAAACAATGATCTTTGTTTTGATGCCTGCAGCCTTAAACGCCGGACCAAGATTGTTTTTGATAAAGTCGGCTTCGTCGGGCGCAACCATCAGCAAGCTGGGATTATTGCCTGGGTGCAATGGCTCATTTTGAATAGTGATGGCATCAATATTAATTCCATTGGCCTTCATCGCCTGGATATATTTAACCAGGTATTTTGCATACACCGGGTAACAATCGGGTTTTAATCTGCCGCCGCGGGTATCATTATTGGTTTTCATCCAGGCCGGCGGCGACCATGGCGAACCCCACACCTTGATTGTCGGATTAATGGCCAGGATCTGCTTCATTACCGGGATCACATCGGTTTTATCCGGGCCAAGGTTAAAATGTTTTAACGTTGGATCTGTCTGGCCTTTGGGCATATCATCATAGGAGAATACTTTCTCGTTGAGATCGGATGCACCAATACTCAGCCTTAAATAACTGATACCAATATCATTCCCCGTAACCGCGAAAAGGTTTTTAAGCAGCGCGGACCGGCTTCCGGCACTCATACGGATGATGTGCATGGCGCTGCCCCCGGTTAATGCAAATCCAAACCCGTCTATCGACTGGTAATGTTGCTTATCATTAACCGTAATAGTGGTGCCGCCGGCCTCCCCGGTTTTAAAAATAAGCGGCTCCTTTTGCTGCTCAAAAAGTGCCGATCTGTCGGCCCTGGTAAGCCATAAGCTTGCCTTTGTTTGCGCGTTTATTGCAGCGGCCAGGCCAAGCAGCATGGCACCCAATAAAATCGATTTGATTTGCGTATTCATGAAACAGGATTTACAGGTTTATTTGTTGGATAACAGGAATTAATACGGCTGTTAAAATTGGATAGGTAAAAATATTACTGTTTTTAATAAAACGTAGTAATTAATCGGTTACAAAGTCAATAATTAGATTTTGTAGTAGTTAAGAAGTAGTTTGCCCATGGGGTTAATTTAAAGCAGGGCGACATAAAGTCTTGTTTAAACGGGCAAATTTAATTTGCAATTTAAAACATTTGTTTTTATGAAAAGATTTCTATAAATTCACATACAACTATCCAATGAATACTCCATCTAAAAAAATTGTCATATTTGATGACGACGAGGACATACTTTCTATTTGCAGCTATATTTTGGAGGAACAAGGGTGGGAAGTGCACACATTTAGCGACTGCAATAACATTGTTGAGAAAGTTTCGGGCATTTTACCTGACGTAATCATGATGGATAACTGGATCCCCGATTCGGGCGGGATCATTGCCACGCAAACCCTCAAAAAAACCGAGGGGCTTAAAGAAATACCGGTAATTTATTTTTCTGCAAACAGCGATATCCAGATCCTGGCCAATCATGCCGGCGCCCAAAGCTATTTAGCCAAACCATTTGACCTGGAAGACCTGGAAAAGGTGATCAACAGGGTGATAGCGGCGTAGCTGGGATAGCTATTATGCCATAAATTTATCTCGTGGATAGTGCAACGGGCTGCGTTAGTGATAGGAGCGGATACCGGCCTTGTAGCTAATGCCTGTGCAGTATGAGCGTATAGCACGGGCCGCAGGCAACGCCCATATATTTCATACCGATCAAAATATATATTTAATTTATAACTATCCGTAACAAAAAAGAGGGTCAAACAATGACAGCCCTCTTTAAAACGCTTCTATCTTTTTTCCTCAAACGATGCCAGCAGGTTTATATTCGGGTCCACCTTAACATCTGCCGGTTTGGCTTTTACCCGGAAACGGGCTGTTGTCGATTTCTCTTTTACCGGCACTGTTAACAGTTGCCCGTCAACAGACACCTCCAGCGGCAAATTGTAAACATAGGCCTGGTTTTGGGTTACATTTATGGTAATGTAACCATCCTTTTCATTATACTTCCAGCTAACCGCCAAATTTGGGTGCCCGGCGTTGCGCAGCCATTGCGTAAAAAACTGTTTCAGGTCCTTGCCGCTGGTTTGTTCCATTACCCGCCTCAAATCATCGGTATTGGCATTGCTGCCCTGGTATTTTGAATAATAGTTTCTTACCCCTTTCCAAAAAACATCGTCGCCCAGTTTGCGCCGCAGCATGTGCAGTACCCAACCGCCTTTTTCGTAACTATTGGCATTAAGCAGCTGCATAAATTTTGTTTTCACAGCGGTATCAACCACGGGGGTTAAACGCTCTTTTTCAAAATCCAGCACTTTTTTACGCTGGCCAATGAGGCGTGTTTTTAAGGTATCGGCCCCGTATTTATTTTCGAGATAAAGATTAGTCATATAGGTAGCAAAGCCTTCGCTTAACCAAAGGTGGCCAAAGCTTTTCTCGCTGGCGCCATCGCCAAACCACTGGTGGGCAATTTCATGCGCCATTAGTTCTTCTATATCCGGACTTTTAACCGATTCTTCAAAGTAGAATATGGCACTGGCATTTTCCATGCCGCCAAAAATGGTTTTCGACTGCACGTTGGCCAGTTTTTCGTAGCTGTAAGGGCCAACATTTTTTATAAAGTAGGGGAGAATGTTTTTAGCTACAGCATAGCTTTTAAACCCAACCTCTTTACTTTCCGGAAAAACATAGGTAAAAACCGGGATTCCGTTAACATCACCGGGGCGGTCAACTGCAAACTCGGCTACGCCAATAACCATTACTTTGGTAGGCAACGCAACGGCTTCAACCCAATGGGTTAGTTTGAGCTTTCCGTCGAGTTGCTTTTCTTCGGTTTGCAGCCCGTTTGATACTACCTGGTAATGATCAGGCGCGGTCACAATAAAATCAACCGTGGCTTTGTCGGCAATATTATCAACGCAGGGCAGCCAGTTGTGAGCCCGGTTAGGCCAGTTATCACCAAAAAAAGTACGGTGCCCGAATGCGTTGGTCGAGATAATCAACCCATCGGCCGGGGTGCCGCTGTAACTTATCGTATAATCGCGGGTGTTTCCTTTGTAGGCGCGGGTATTGACCTTTAGCTGTTCATCATCCTGGGTAAACTTTACCGGCTTCCCGTTTTCGGTTACTGCCGATACCAGCATGCCTTTGCCTGCAGCATTCTTTTTCACCAGGTCGAGGCTAAACCCTTCCGCGCCGTTCAAAAACTTTATCGAAACCGTGGCCTTTCCTTCAATATTGTTATCGGCATCATTAAGTTTAATATCAAACGTATAATGTTTAACATCAATCTGAGCCCCGGGAACCTGGGCAAATGCCGGCACAAAAAACAGGGCCGGTAACAATAAAAGAACAAAAAATATCCTGCGCATAGCCGTGGTTCAGTTTGTTATGTACTGCAACAAAGCTAATAAAAACAAGCTGTTATACACCTTTCCCGGCCATATGGCTTATCACATTTTTTAACATTGCTAAAACGTTACATTAACCCCTGTGGTGAACAAAAAGTAAAGCCCGTTCATTTTGGTGTTTTTTACATAATCAACTTGGTTAAATGGCTTGATGAGGTAGGGCGTAAAGAGGATTTGCCACTTGTTAATAGCATAGGTTAAAGGCAACGATCCGCTGAAAGCAAGCAGCTTATATTGCCTTACCTCGCGCTGGTTTTGCTGCGTTACCGTTTGCGTTATAATAGTTTGCTTTGGCTGACTGGGAAACAGGATATTAATAGGTGTTTGCTGCTGGGGCTGCTCTATCGAGCGGGTAACCTGCGATTCGGTATAATAAGTTTGGTAGAAAGATTGTGTACCGGCATAAAGCGTGGCGGTAGGAGTAACTTTTAGCCCGCTTTTTTTATCCACTCCTGTTTTCAGGGCAAAAATTTCTTTTGATAATTCGGCCGTATTAACAACGTCATTACTGTTATTTTTATTAAACCTATAGCTGATGCCCGCGGTAAATTTTACAATATCATCCGGATTAGCATACAACTGCCCGTCGAGCGTGGCATTAAATGAAGAAAGTATAATGGGACTGCTTTTGGTGATAAAATATTTGGTGGCCGATACATTGCCTCCATAATACCGTTTTGCATCAAACGCGAAAACATAGCCCGGCGTAACGCTAAGGCCTTCGGTGCCTGATTTGGAGCCATTAAGATCAAAATAGCCGATAGCGCTTACAAAAAAGCCCTGCTTGCTAACTAATGTAACCGAGGGAAGAAGCACCGGAACACTGCTTTCATCGCGCCGGCCGGCATAGGTAAGGTTTGAAAGATATTGCAAACCCGCATTTACAAACAACTCTTTTGTTTTTGCCGCGGTATCAGGTTTTTGCTGGGCATAAACCGCAGGGCCGGTCAAAGCCAGCAGCAGGATAAGTTTAAGTTTTTTCATAACTAATGTTGAATAAAAAAGTGCGGATAATCAAAAAGGCCGGTACCGGCCTTTTTGATTTAATGTATGTAAATACTATTACTGTTTGGCAGCGCTCAGCTTGGCTGAACTTTTGCCCGAAGTTTTAACAGTAACGCTTTTCTTTCCCGCCTTTACAGCAGTACTGGAAGCGCTGCTATTTGAGAACCCGGTATTTAGCTTTTTAGAGCCCGCTGCCACGTTACCTGTGCTGTTCAGGTTACCGGACGAGGTAACACTCACATTTTTGCTAACAGCATCGGCGCTATTACCTGCGGCCACCGCTGTTTTACCTGTAGTTGTTGTAGCGCTAGCCCTTAAAGCGGCAGCATTGCTGCTTACTTTTTCGGTAGTGTTAGTAGCAACACCTTCGGTTGTGGTTAATGCTTTTTCGCCTGTTGCTGTTACTCCTGTTGCATTCACAGTACCTGCGGCTGAGGTATTGCTGCTAACGCCGGCTTGTGCAGCTGTTGTACCTGCCGTAGCATTTACGGTTGAGGCAACGTTGCTGTTAACATTAGCGGCCTCACTGGCGGCAACGCCTGTTACGGCCTGGTTAGTGGTAGCCTGGGTTTGAGCGGCTGTCCGCGCTGCTACACTTTGAGCCTGTGTTGCAGCCTGGTTGGTTACGGTTGAGGTTGTGTTAACCGCTTTTTGCGCTATAGATGCAGCATTCACAGTTGGTGTAGCTACCCGCGTAGCTATTTTAGTTGCGGTAGTTGCTCCAAGATTAACCTGGGCCGAACCAACTTTAAATGCAAATAACGCGGCGGTCAATAAAACGGGTTTAATTAACTTTTTCATGATTAGTTTTTTAGTTCATTAATATATGAGGGGTGGGGTAAATTTGGGGCCCTCATCTGTTCGCTGCAGTAAAACAAAGCAAGTGCCATTGCACAGTAAATGACATTTTAATGACTTCCGGCATCTAAAAGTGTGAAATTGTGTATAATAAATTATACATATGTTCATTTTGTTCATCAGCAATGGGGCAAAAAAAAACGCCCCTTGCTTTTGGCAAGAGACGTTCTTTTTATAGGATATACCTACTTTACATTTTAGGCATCCTGCGCATCATGTTGGCCATGGCTGCCGGGTTGCTCATTTGCTTCATTACTTTTTTCATATCATCAAACTGCTTCATGAGGCGGTTAACTTCCTGTAAATCGGTGCCCGAACCTTTGGCTATACGGTTACGGCGGCTTTGATTAATGGTTTCGGGGTTAGCTTTTTCAAACGGAGTCATCGATTGGATAATAGCCTCTATCGCTTTAAACGCGTTATCATCAACCTCAACGTCCTTCATCATTTTACCCACGCCAGGTATCATGCCCATCAGATCTTTCATGTTACCCATTTTTTTGATCTGCTGGATCTGGCCGTAAAAGTCGTTAAAGTCGAACTTGTTCTTGCGGATCTTCTTCTGTAGCTCGGCTGCTTCTTTCTCGTCAAACTGCTGCTGAGCGCGTTCAACCAACGACACCACGTCGCCCATACCCAGGATCCTCGATGCCATACGATCGGGGTGGAAAACATCAAGCGCTTCCATCTTTTCGCCTGTACCAATAAATTTGATAGGTTTATTAACAACCGATTTGATTGATAACGCAGCACCACCGCGGGTATCACCATCAAGCTTGGTTAATACCACACCGGTAAAGTCCAGGCGGTCATTAAACACTTTAGCAGTATTCACAGCATCCTGACCGGTCATGGAGTCAACCACAAACAGGATCTCGTGTGGTTTTACGGCATCTTTTACCTGCTCAATCTCCACCATCATGGCCTCGTCAATAGCCAAACGGCCGGCGGTGTCAATAATCACCACGTTATTACCGTTCTGCTTAGCCTGGGCTATACCTTCGCGGGCAATAGCAACCGGGTCTTTCGAGTCGCGATTGGCATACACCGGGATACCTATTTGCTGGCCTAAAACCTCCAGCTGATCAATAGCCGCCGGACGGTAAATATCATCAGCAACCAGTAATGGTTTTTTATTGCGTTGTGTTTTTAAATAATTGGCAAGCTTACCGGTAAAGGTTGTTTTACCAGCACCATTCAAGCCGGCAATAAGGATGATGGTAGGAGTAGCCGGAAAATTCAGATCGGCTGTGGTACCGCCCATCAACGCGGTAAGCTCATCGTTCATGAGCTTGGTAAGCAGCTGGCCTGGCGAAATAGATGTTAATACATTATTACCAAGCGCTTTTTGCCTTACATCATCAGTAAATGCTTTGGCGGTTTTATAGTTAACGTCGGCATCAAGAAGGGCCTTGCGGATCTCCTTCATAGTTTCGGCCACGTTTATTTCAGTAATAGTTCCCTGACCCTTCAGGACCTTGAACGCCCTGTCGAGTTTATCCGAAAGATTTTCAAACATTATATTAAAAAACTTTAATCTTTTTTATAAGAATGCAAAGGTATGATTTTGAACTATATTAACTCAATTACTTAGTAGATTAACTTGCAGCTCATTTACACTTCACTAAAACAAAACAGGCTTCATTTTTATGAAGCCTGTTTTGTTTACATATTTTACAAATAGGTTACGGAAACCGGTACAGCATCCCCAACCCAATACCTTCATAGCCCTGGGCTTCGGCGGCGGTGTGTTTATCGTAAAGCAGAGTGCCGTTAACTGTTGCACTGATGAGCCTGTTAACCTTTGCCGATAATACCAAATCCACACGGTGTGTGATGAACTTAGGCGATTGCGCATAGGGGATAAACAGCGCGTAACGCGTATTAAGGTGGATGTTTTTGGCGATATCTTTATCAAATAGGGCCACAACCTGGAACGCAAGGTCATTTTTAACGGTCTTTAATGTATCCACGCCGTAGTTATCGGGCTTCTTGATGTGAATCTTATCATCAAGTACAAAAGTTTGCCTTGCAGTACCGGTACCTAAACGCAGATCGAACCAGCCTGTTGGTTTATACTCAAAACCGACAGACTCGGTAAGATAACCCGGTGACATAAAGTTTGAAATATACTGCTGATCGAACTTGCCATTGCCTTGATCGACATAATTAAAGCCTTTATCAAACTGCGACTCGAAGGTCAACGCACCGAAAAAATACCAGCTTTTTGATAATTGCGAAGCTACTTTATTATCAAAATAAATACGGTCCTGGGTTTTACGCTTGCCCTGACCTTTGTTTTTTGATACCCCGTAAGTAAGGTTAAGCTCCGACACATAACTGAACGGCGCTTTGTTATATTCGGTATGATAAATAAAATTTGAACCCAATGCCACCGCGCTTACGCCACCTGCCGCATAATTGCTGCTAAAAGCCGACTGGCTAAAGTTCAGCCCGAATGTGATTACCTTTTTCCAGTAGTTTACTTTATAATCGAGCATGGTAACAGGTACCATTTCGCGCTGGATCTGTATGGGGCGAACCCGCGTGGGGATGGCATTTTTGCGGGAATTTATCCGGTATTTATTAAGTACGGCAGTGTCTATTTTAACACTATCTTTTTTCAGGGTATCGGTTTGTGCTTTTGCTGATAAAACGCACGTGACTGATAATGCGAGTATTAGTAATCCCGGTTTTGTTTTTAACATAGTAAACAAATTAAAGCAAAAATCTCCTTTTTTACCCACAATAAACAAAAATGTTGCTTCAGGGTTTAGTCTGGAAAACGACTTTTGGGCAAAAATATTGGAATTTCCGGATATTAAAATGAACGTTGTATTAAGGTTAATCAACCTTATTCGCGGCCAAGATCCTTCTTACTGTCTTCGGGCGTAACAAGCGGGGTGAGGGAATACGGGCGTTTCTTATACTTTAAAAAACGATTGAGGTTGGTTTTGATGGAGGCTATAAACTCATAGTCGCTGGCGGTTTTTACCAGATAATAACCGGGGCGGTACCGCAACATGAAGTCGGTAAGCTGCTGATCTTTTAAATTGGTTATGGCGCCAACATAAGTTCGGTTAAAACGATAGTCAATAACACTTTGCTGATAGTCTTTCTCAATAGTTTCGCGCAGATGGGCAGCATTGCGGCCGCTGCGGCTTAACGCATTGTAAATAGCATCAATACTTAAACCAGCGCCACCAGGACCAAAGCTCAATAAATCTTTATTGTTAAGCGGGCCGAAGATTTTGGTATAATCGTTTTTGGTTGCAGCCAGCCGTTTTTGCGGGTTAAGCAGGGTATCACGCACGATAACTTCTTTAAGCTGGATAGCAGTGCGCTTCATATAAACGGCCAGTGATTCGCCGCCTTGCACTTTCAAAGTATCAGGATGATGATCGGATTTTGTAAAAACAAGCACATCGCCCGGCTGGGCCTCTATTTTAAATTCGCCTTTAAAGGTATTGTAAATTGATTTGCCGGTGGTGATGTTCTGTACATTAACTTTGGCAATGCGGTCTTTACTGTCTTTATCAAACACAACCCCGTCAACGGTTTTTTGCTGGGCAAAAACTTTAGTTGCGGTCAGGGCCAAACATATTAAAAGCGTCCACAGTTTCATTGAGGATGCAAAAATACGTGTTGCACAGCGGGTGATCATACAATTTAACAACAATTAACCTTTCGAAGACAGAGCCAAGATATCAGGAGTAAAGAATCAAGATAAATATTCGGTGATAACTAATCTCAAATTCTCTTGACTCTTGATTCTTGTTGTCTTGACTCTCTATTTTACGACAACAAGCTTCTGGCCAATTTTAATGCCATTGTCGCTCATACTGTTTAACGCTTTCAGGTCATCAACAGTTATTCCAAAACGTTTGGATATGTTGTATAGTGTATCGCCCTGTTTTACGGTGTAGATCTTATCGTCGGGCGGGGTTTTAGAAAGGGTATCCTGAACGGGTTTACCAATGCTATCGTTGATCTGCGATAATACACGGTCTTCCCGTTTAATTTTAGCAATCTCGCCTTCGGGGCGGTCGTACTGATTGAGGTTATATTTTACAATAATATTGATCAGCAACTGCGGATATTTAGGATTAGTGGCATAACCTGCCTTTTTCAACCCATAAGCCCAGCCTTCATAATCGTTCTTGTCCAGTTCAAAAAGTTTAGCATAGTTTTTACGTTTTAAAAACGCCGAGTGGTCACGGAAGGAGTCTTCCGGGTTATCATAAACGCGAAAGCAATCATTCACGTTGTCGTCATCCTTATAATAACTTTTGCCGGTCCAATCGCTGGTACATTTTATGCCGAAGTGGTTGTTGGCATATTTGGCCAGGTCACTATTGCCCGCGCCCGATTCAAACAGGCCCTGCGCCAGGGTGATACTGGCCGGGATACCATACTGGTTCATTTCCTGAATGGCGATGGCCTTAAAGCGGTCAATATATTCTAACGAGTTGTATGACCGGTAATTGGCAATAGCATCCTTGTTGGCTTTTTGGATATTGCTGTTATTGCGTTTGGCATCGCGGTTTGATACTGTAGTGGTTTTTTTGCGGGCAGAGCATGAACTAAGGCAAACTACAGCAATGAACAGGTATATGGTTTTTCGCATGAGGCTTAAATCTTATTATGTGGCATATAACCAGGGCCAAATTAAGATTTTATAAACGTAATTATTGCTGTTTAGTTGTTGCGTCGGCCAATTGCGTTTGGTTTGCCGGATTTTCATCCAGGTCATTGAGGTTATACCTGTTAATGATACCTAAAACCTGCGATGCCCATCTGCGGCTACCGGCATAACCGGCACGTTGAATACCTTTTGCCCATCCTTTATAATCATAATGGGTAAGCGCGTCGGCCAGGTGGCTAAACTGCTTGCGCTCGGTCATGATACGTGCAAAGTCCTGGAACGAATCAAAAACCGACTCGTATCTTTTATAAGAGGTACGGACTTTTTTGTTGTGTTTGGTATAAACTACGGTATTGTACCCTTTTACTCCAAACTGGTTATTAAGGTTTTGTGCTATGGTGCTGTTGCCGCAACCCGATTCATGCATTGCTACACCTAAAACGATGCTTGCCGGGATCCCGGTTTCGTGCATGATCTTAATGGCATCATCTTTGAACTTTTCAATGTAAGATTGTGAGGTATTTTTCTGTGCTGAAGCAGCTAATGTTGAAATCAACAGTGTTGTAATCAGTAAGATTTTCTTCATAATTTATTTTTTTCTGATAACCAGCAGCCCATCGCGTACCGGCAGGATCAATTTTTCTATCCTGCTATCAACAGCTATCTGGTCATTTAGTTTGCGGATTCCTTCAGTATCGGCATCTTTTTCGGTGCCGTACACCTTTCCTTTCCACAAAACGTTATCAATTATTATTAATCCTCCGGATCTGACTTTGTCAAAAACTAATTGAAAGTAAGTATAATTATTCTTTTTATCGGCATCTATAAACACCAAATCAAAAACATCCTCCTGTAAATCAGCAATAACGGCCTCTGCCGGCCCAAAATGCAGCTTTATTTTGTTTTCAACATTTGTTAGTTTAAGATGTGAAGTGATGATCTCCTCCATTTCGCGGTTAACTTCGATGGTGTGGAGGATGCCGTCGTCGGCCAAACCTTCGGCCAGGCAAATAGCCGAGTAGCCTGTATAGGTACCTATCTCCAGGATGCGCTTAGGCTGCACCATTTTGCTTAAAAAACTAAGCAGCCTGCCCTGATAATGCCCCGATAGCATGTTAGGTTTTAACACCTTGATATGCGTTTCGCGGTTGAGCTTTTTAAGCACCTCCGGCTCCGGGTCGCAATGGTCATCTAAGTAAGCCAGTAAGGCATTAGGGAGAATATCCATAGGGCAAAGATACACAAAAACCTTGATTTTCTTGATTGAAGGATTTCCCGATGCTATATGTCCCTTCCTTTTGAACCTTGATTCACTTGATTAAAGGACTTTTGATGATGGTTTTGTATTTGTTTTTAATACGATATCTTTAGCTGGATTTAAACCTTAACATGAAATATAAAGAGCTTACTGAAAAGATAATAGGATGTGCAATGCGTGTACATAATACTCTCGGAAATGGTTTTCAGGAATTAATTTACCAGCGCGCGTTGGCTTTGGAATTAGCAAAAGGAGATCTGAAGTTTGCCCAGGAATTGGAAATGATTATCTATTATGATGGCGTTGACATAGGAAAACGACGCGTTGACTTCTTCGTTGAAGGATCAATCATGGTTGAAATAAAAGCCATCATATCCCTTGAAGATGTACATTTGGCACAAGCCATGAACTATCTTGAAGCCTATAAGATGGAAATAGGACTACTAATAAATTTCGGATCAAAAAGCTTACAATTTAAACGCGTTCATAATAACAATCTATTAGTTTGAAGCAGATATCAGGCTATCATCTAATCAGGAAAATCAAGGTTCAACCCTCTATCATGAAATCCTCTAATCAAGCAAATCATGGTTCAGAATCAGCTTAAAATCTCGTCCCCATCCAACTCTGCAGTAAAATCACCGCCGATATGGTATCCACCAATTCCTTATTCTGACGGTTCTTCTTGTTCATGCCACTCTGAGCGATAGTTGCCGATGCCATTTTTGAGGTAAAACGCTCATCAACCATTTCGATAGGGATTTCGGGGAATGTTTTCTTTAACAGGTTCACAAAACCTTTTACATGAATGGCCGATTGCGAAGGGGTATTATCCATCTGCTTTGGTTCGCCTACGATGAACCGCTCCACTTGTTCTGCTTGCAGATATTTTTTTAAAAACTCAATAATGTTATTGGGGTGGATGTTATCGAGGCCCGTCGCGATGATCTGCAAAGGGTCGGTAACCGCTATGCCGATGCGCTTGGTTCCATAATCAAAAGCCATTACTCTCATGTTGTAAAGATATGAGATGTGAGATATGAGATATGAGATTTTTTGAATATGATGATAGTCACTCTTTACTTTCCATCAAATAAGGATACTCCGCTATGCCATTCCTGTCTCAAATCTCACATCTCATATCTCACATCTAAAATCAAATTACTATTTTGCACCAAATGCAGTTTAAAGAAATAGTAGGACAGGAAGCAACAAAGCAACGATTGCTTAACACGGTGAGCGAGAACCGGGTAAGCCACGCGCAACTATTTTTAGGCCCCGAAGGTTCGGGCAGCCTGGCGCTTGCTGTTGCCTATGCCCAGTACCTTTCCTGCGAGGATAAACAGCCCGGCGACTCATGCGGGGTATGCTCTTCCTGCCGGAAATACCAGAAACTGATGCACCCGGACCTGCATTTTTCTTACCCTTTCTTTGCAAAACATAAAGATGATACAGCGCTTACTTTTATTGAGCAATGGCGCGGCGCTTTAACGGCTAACCCATATTTGAGCCTGGATATTTGGCGCGGATACCTGGATGCCGAAAATAAACAGGCCAATATCAATATTGCCGAATGTCACCAGATCATTAAAAAACTAAGCTTTAAGCCTTTTGAATCGGAGTATAAGATCCTGATCCTCTGGTTGCCCGAATACCTGGACAAAGAAGGTAACGCCCTGCTTAAAATTATTGAAGAACCGCAGCCTAATACACTGTTTTTATTAGTAGCCCAAAACCAGGATCAAATCCTGAACACCATATTATCCCGTACGCAGCTGGTTAAAATACCCGCTTTGGAGTACGACGAAATTAAGGAACATTTAATAAGTGCCCATCACCAAACCGAGGAAGCCGCTGCCGAAATAGCTTATTTGAGCAATGGCAACATGACCGAAGCTTTGGCCATGCTGCAGCAGGACAACAAAAGCTACCACGAGCTGTTTGTACAATGGCTGCGCTATTGCTTTGGCAATAAAGGCATAGAGGTGATGGCTTTTGTGGAGCAGTTTGCCAAAATGGGGCGCGAAAACCAAAAAAACTTTTTGCGTTACGGTACCAGCTTTATCCGCGAGTGCTGTTTACTCATTGCCGGGGCGGGTAGCCTGGTACATTTACCGGCAAAGGAACTGGACACGGCTCAAAAAATGAGCGGTGTATTAAGTATAGGTAAATCGCAAATGATTATTGATGAGCTGGAAAAAGCACATTATCATGTGGAGCGCAACGCTAATCCCAAAATCTTATTTTTAGATGTATCTTTACAAATTATTAAAATACTAATAAATAAAAATGTCCCTGCGGGGAATCAATATATGCCAAGTTAATTATGGGATGTGGAAGTTGCTCAACAGGTGGCGGATGTTCGCCTGCGGGCTGCAAAAGTAACGGCAGTTGCCTTACTAATGGTTGCAGCAAATTAGATGTTTACGATTGGCTGTCGCATATGGACATGCCAACTAACTATAAGCCGTTCCAGGTTATTGAAGTTAAGTTTAAAGGCTCGCGCAAGGAGTTTTATTTAAACAACGATAATATTTACCTCGAAGCCGGCGAGCTGGTTGCTGTTGAAGCAACTACAGGTGGCTATGATATTGGCCATGTTTCGCTTACCGGCGAACTGGTGCGTATGCAAATGGTAAAACGCCATGTAAAGGAAGCCGACGTGGTAAAAAAGATCTACCGCAAAGCTACCGTCGCTGATGTTGAGAAATGGAAAGCCGCCAAGGATATGGAATGGGAAACCATGCACAAATCGCGCAAGCTGGCGCTCGACCTTAACCTGAGCATGAAGCTCAGCGATGTGGATTACCAGGGCGATAAAACCAAGGCTACATTTTATTATACGGCCGAAGGCCGCGTTGATTTCAGGGAACTGATTAAAAAAATGGCCGAAACCTTCCGCATCCGTATCGAGATGAGGCAGATAGGCATGAGGCAGGAAGCAAGCCGCTTAGGAGGTATTGGTTCATGTGGCCGGGAGCTTTGCTGCTCAACATGGCTTACCGATTTTAAAACGGTATCTACCTCTGCAGCCCGCTATCAAAACCTTTCGTTAAATACGCTGAAACTGGCCGGCCAGTGCGGCAAGTTGAAATGCTGCCTTAACTACGAGCTGGATACTTACATGGATGCCTTAAAATACATCCCTGATAATGTAAACACCCTTAAAACCCAAAAAGGGGATGCCCGCCTGCAAAAAACCGACATCTTTAAAAAAATAATGTGGTTTAGCTACCCGGGAGAAGAATCATGGGTTCCGTTGCCAATAAAAAAGGTTAAAGAGATTCAGCAGCAGAATAAAGATGGTGTGATCCCTGAAGACCTTGGCGAAATTGTTGAAGTTGAAACACCTGCGGCAAAAGCGCTCGATTACGAAAACGTGGTTGGCCAGGATAGTCTTACCCGCCTCGACGAACGACGCAACAACAATAAAAAGAAGAACAAAAACCGCAATAAAAACCAGAAACCCGGGGGCCAGGCGCAAGCCGAGGGCAAACCGGCCAATCAGCAGCCTCAGCAGGGACCGGGTAATCAGCAGGAAAAACCGGCACAGCAGCCACGTCCTGAAGGAAACCGCCAGCCGCAAAACAATAACAGGCCCCAGGGTAACAGGCCTCCGCAGCAAAACAGACCGCAGGGAGAGGGCCGGCCTCAGGGCGAAGCCAAACCTCAAAGAGAACCGAGACCACAGGGTGAACCGAGGCCACAAGGCGAAGGAAAACCACAGGGTGAAGGAAGCGGTAATAACAACAGGCGCCGCAGGCCAAACCGCCCAAACCGGAATAATAATAACAACAATAATCAACAGGCAAAACCTGAATGAAACGGGCTTTAAATATCATTTACCCGGCAGTATTGTTATTGGTAACCATGTTTGCCGGTTCCTGTACCGATCCTAACAGGATCATTGATACCAACACCGAAATTGCCGATCATAACTGGTCGTACGTTAACCGCGTAAACTTTGATGTTAAAGTTGATGATGAAAAAGTTGCCTATAACCAATACCTTAATTTACGGGTTACGGGCAACTATAAATACTCCAACATATTTGTATTGGTTAGTCAAATCTCGCCCGATAAAAAAACGCATACTACGCGTTTTGAAGTAAAGCTGGCCAATCCCGATGGCGAATGGCTGGGCAAGGGATCAGGCAATCTTTACAGCTACCAGGTGCTTTTACGTAAAGATTATCATTTCCCCACAAAAGGCGTTTACCGTTTTCAGATAGAACAAAACATGCGCGATAACCCGCTTCATGAGATCAGCGATGTGGGGTTAAGAATAGAGAAAGCCCAATAATTTATACTAAGGGATATTATAGGTAATGGTAACCGAGCCATGCGTCAACACTTCCCTGTCGGTATCCTGTACAACTATTTTATCATTGTCGTAAATTCTGTAGGTTACGGTATTGCTAACGTCTGATGCAAGAACCAGGGTTACCTGGTCGTTTTGATTCAATGTAGCAGTATAATTGTATGATGATCCTTTTGCAACAGCTTTCGCATCAACTATTTTAGGGCTGCTATCCGTTGTCTTATATTCGGATAATGAAACATTAAAGGCGTCTGCTCCGCTTACCGTAACTTTTATAGTCTGGGGCTGCGGTGGTTGATCTGTACTCTTTTTTGAGCACGAGGCAAACAGCAAGCTTATCAATATCCCATAAATCAGTTGCTTCATCATTGTTTTTTATTTGTGAATATGCTTAATTTATACCACCGAACAAAATCTTAATAATAAAACTGAAACGTATAACTACCCGTTAAGCCTTAAACATCACCCATGAAAAAATTAACCTTCCTTACATTTGTAGCTGCTTCAATAGCTTTTGCATCCTGTCATAGCGCCGATAAAAATAACCGTCAAAACGATACCAGCGCGACCCAAGGCAGCGGTGCTTCTGCCGATTCGACAAAAATTTCGGCCTCGGGCAATGGCGCTGTTGCACCAAATTCGTCGGATACAACCAGTCTTCATGGTGATACCGATTCGGCTGTGCATCCGGTGCATTAATACCGGCTGATCACTATTTCTTTTGTTCATGATTAAACTAAGAATTAGCTGATCAGTCTATCTTCAGGAGCTTGCTTTTTTGTTGCCTTTAACTTTTTTATTAAATGAAATACCTAAACCTATCTTTTCTTATCATCTTTTTTCCCTTAGTGTTATCAGCTCAAACTAATAATACTATAGCAACGCCCCGGATTGATAAACGTGTAGAATTGCTGAGCATTGTTTTCCGTTTAGCGGGTAACGTAGAATACAATGCACCTGACAATGTTAAATACGTTGCGGATATTCACGAGCATTTTGATAAATTTATTGACCATCCGCTCATTAAATACGCCCAGGAACTGAGGGACAGCAGCGGCGTTAGCTACGATGCTGTTATGTCAATGGCCGTTCACTTAAATGAACCACCGGCATTCGAACCATTAGTACCTTTTTCAGTCTCTTTACCAGACAAAAGGTGGACCCTGGAAAGCGCTGTAAAATTCACTGTCCTATTAAAGCAATTTTATAAAGACGCCGACTTCGATGGGTTTTTCCATGCCCATTTACCTGATTATGCTATAGCCGAAAGTCGCTTTAATGCCCTGTTTAAAAAGCTGGATGTATCCTGGTATTATAAATTTTATGGTAAAGCGCCGGCCGAAAATTTCAATATCATCATAGGATTTGGAAATGGCGGAGGAAACTACGGGCCACATGTTTATTTAAACGATCATACCAAAAAAGTATATGCAATTATTGGTTCTGGTACTTTTGATGAGCAAGGCTTACCTACTTATGACGCGGCATCTTATCTGCCTACATTGATCCACGAGTTTAACCATTCATTTATCAATTATCTTACCGATAATTATGAAAGCCAATTAAGAGATGCGGGTGCGCTTATTTACGAAAAGGAGCGCACAAAAATGCGGAAACAAGCTTATGGCGAGTGGAAAACAATGATAAACGAAGCCTTAGTAAGGGCATCGGTAATCAGTTACCTGAAAACTCATAATACCGATACATTGGTGGCCGAACAAGAGCTTAAGCAGCAATTGGCCAGAGGTTTTGTTTGGATGCGGCCATTGGTTAATTTACTTGGTCAATATCAATCAAACAGAAAAACTTATCCTACACTTGAAAGCTTTATGCCTGCTATTGTCGTCTTTTACAATAAATTGGCGCCAAATATCAGTTTTTACGATGACGACTATCAGCAACATTGTGCCCGGGTAATAGCAGTAAGGCCTTTCAAAAACGGCGATACTACAATAAGAGCCAACACAACTGAAATTATATTTGATTTTGATAAAAAATTGGATGGCATAAAGTACTTTTTTGGCCCGGGAGCCAAGGGTATAGATCATTATCCTAAGTCGGCAAAATTTACCTTTGCCAATGATAACAAAAGCATTATTATGAACGTTAGCCTGAAGCCCAATACCGAATACCAGATAAATATTGCCGGCGGTATGATGCGGGCAAGCGATGGCTATGCAGTGCAAAACTATATCCTGAGTTTTAAAACAGAAAATAATCCCATTCCTTAATTCACTTGCCTTTCCTGATTAACTTTATTAGTATTTATAAAATTTAATTCTTTACTTTACTAATATTTTTATCAATAAATGACTGGTATTATATTAATATTTGTATCCCTGATCATCCTACTGATTGCAGTTTTTCTATTCCTGAAAAAACCAAAAGCAGTTGAGCTGATCTCCGCTGATGAGTTGAGCAAACTCCGGTATGAGCATGATCAGCTTAAAATTTTATTAGCCAAAGCCGAAGAAAAATCTAACGGCTTAGCTGCTGAAAAAGAAAGCATTACCAACTTTTTAAAGGAGGAAAAGAACCGTCTTATTGACGAGCTTTTATACGAGCGCACCCAGCTGGCCCAAGCCAATCAATCGTTAGAAAGTGCCAGGGCCTACTATAAATCGCAGCAGGAAAAACTGCAGGAGCAAAAGGCCGAAATAGAACAGATACGCACACAGTTTCAGCGCGAATTTGAAAATGTGGCCGAAAAACTGCTCAAAGAAAAATCGAAGGAATTTACCGATATCAACCGTAGTAATTTAGATGTTATCCTTAACCCGCTAAAAGAAAACCTGAAGGCTTTTGAAGACAAGGTAGAGAAAGTTTATAACATGGAAGCGGCCGAGCGGAACACCCTGAAAGGGGTGATCACGCAGCTGATGGATCTCAACAAACAGATTAGCGATGAGGCCCAAAATCTTACCAAAGCACTTAAAGGCGATAACAAAAAACAAGGTAACTGGGGCGAGGTAATTTTGGAGCGGGTACTGGAACGCTCAGGCCTCGTTAGAGACCAGGAATACCGCATCCAGGCTGCCATGCAGGCCACCGACGGCACAAGATATCAACCCGATGTGATCATCGACCTACCCGATGAAAAGCACCTGATCATCGACTCCAAAGTATCTCTCATTGCGTACGAAAAGTTGGTTAATGCCGATACTGAGGACGACCGAAAACTATTTGCCAAAGCCCATGTGGAATCTATCCGCGGGCATGTTGCCGGTCTCTCAGCCAAAAAATATCACGATTTATATAAGATCAATTCGCCCGATTTTGTGCTGCTTTTTGTGCCGATAGAATCCTCATTCAGTATTGCCGTACAACTGGATGGCGAACTGTTTAATTATGCCTGGGACAGGAAAGTGGTAATTGTTAGTCCGTCGACTTTGCTGGCTACTCTGCGTACCATTGCCAGCATGTGGAAACAGGAACGCCAAAACCGTAACGTATTAGAGATAGCCCGTTTAAGCGGCGATATGTATGATAAGTTTGTTGGTTTTCTGAGTGATATGGATAGCATTGGCAAAAATATCAACCAAACGCAATCGGCTTATAATAATGCTATCAATAAACTATCGGAGGGTAGGGGCAACCTTACTACTACCGCCGAAAAGATCAAAAAGTTGGGAGCAAAAGCGGACAAGCAAATAGATCAAAAATATATAGGGGATGAGTAAGTAGTTAAAAAATCATGTCATTGCGAGGAGCAGCAAAGGGTTTTAGTTGAGGAGCGACGCGGCAATCTCGTCGCCATACAGGGCGGATTTGCATTCCGGACAGCACAGCTACGAGATTGTCACGCTATCGCACGCAATGACATTTTTTAATTATGTCTTTCCGCCGCCGCTCGGCTCCAGCCGAGTGGCTATTTTTTCCAGGCCACTGGCCTGTATACACCATGCTTATTCACGGCGGCCAGAGGCCGTTAGATAGTTACCACTCGGCTGGAGCCGAGCGGTGGCTACGAGAATCTTATAAATGATTAACTATTTTTTCTGTTAAACCACCAATCGGCCTGTTTGGTAAACATCAGCGCCCATCCCCATAGTTCAACAATGATCTCGGCGAGGGTTAAAATGATGAGGTAAACCGGCATTTCTATAGCTTTTTTGGGAGCCGAACTATCATGCAAAATTCCAAAACTGTATAACAATGATGATCCCAGGAAAAACACATTCAGCAGTATCAAAACCGAAAGGATGATCCGGGCCCATTTCTTTCCTTCGCCGGTAACAAAGATCAAAAAGCCGACAGCGACGAATACAAACAGGATGGCCGAAAAATTGAAACCGTCCAGGTAATTATTCAACGTTTGGATCAGCAAGCCCAGGTAAAGCAATAAAATTCCTTTCACAAAAGCCCCGGGCGGCTTGCCATCGGGATGATTGTTAAGGTAAAATTTATCGAAAATATTTTGCAGCATTACTCGGCTTTTTTAAACGCGTTCCAGCCCTGGGCCTTCAATTCGTGTACAGTGCCGCTTTTGGTGATCAGGTTACAACCCGCCGATGGTTCGGTGATATAACCGATGATGCTGATATCCATTTTAAACTTGATCTTATCATAATCGGCCTGCTTCACGGTGAACAACAATTCATAATCTTCACCACCACTCAAAGCGCAAATAGTAGGGTCGAGGTTAAATTCGCGGGCAGTTTCAAAAGTCATCGGGTCGAGCGGGATCTTCTCTTCGTACAGGTTACACCCCTTGTTGCTTTGCTTACAGATGTGTAAAAGTTCTGAAGCCAAACCGTCAGATACATCGATCATAGCGGTTGGTTTTACCTCTATACTTTTCAACAGTTCAACCACATCACGACGGGCTTCGGGCTTCAACTGACGCTCAACAATGTAATCTTTTCCTTCCAGATCCGGCTGAATATTAGGATTTTCCAAATAAATCAATTTTTCGCGCTCCAAAAGCTGCAACCCGGTATAAGCACCGCCCAAATCTCCGGATACACAAATCAAATCACCTTCTTCGGCACCATTGCGGTATACAATGTCATCTTCATCTGCGTAGCCAATAGAAGTTACGCTGATCACCAGTCCCTGTTTTGACGATGTTGTATCTCCGCCAATCAAATCCACATTATATTTTTCACAGGCGATATAAATCCCCTGGTAAAGCTCCTCAATGGCTTCGAGCGGAAATTTGCTCGACATGCCGATAGACACCGTAACCTGCGACGCTATTCCATTCATCGCATAAATGTCGCTCAGGTTTACCTGTATCGCTTTGTAACCCAAATGCTTAAGCGGCGTGTACGCCAAATCAAAATGGATCCCTTCCAACAGCATATCCGTGCTTATCAGCACTTTTTTGCCGGCAAAATCAAGTACGGCGGCATCATCGCCAACGCCCTTTTTCGAGCTTTCGTTGGTAAGCTTAATATTTTTTGTAAGGTGCCCGATAAGGCCAAACTCGCCAAGTTCTTCTAAATTGGTTCTATCCTGATTTTCAAACATATTAGCCCCTCTAAATCTTCCCTAAAAGGGGAGACTTTTAAATTTACATTTTTATACATCTTAGGCCGCAACCCGCTTTACACCTTCCGCCGGAGGCGGGAAATTTTTTTTACACTTTTTTCTCACATACTAACCAAATCAGTTGGCCATCGAAAAACGGACGACAAATATATTGACTCCAGCGTCCCTTCGGCTTTTATACTTTTTAACAACAATGTGGATAACCAAAGTTTTCGGGCCGCTACCTTTACACATTATATCCGCCTTTGGCGGAAAAATTTTTTACGATTTTTAGCCTTTTTACAAGCAATAAGGCACTTTTACACTAAAAATACCTTCAATTTTATTCCTCCCGGTTTTCCACAATTCCCCAGTTTATAACTTCCTGATCAAGGCCATCCAACCGATCAAAAAATCGGTGAAATCAACCCGTAATCGGTGTAGTCTCAAAGAACTATAATCCCAGCTGTGCCGAAATCTCAAGCATGCGCTCAATCGGTTTTACCGCTTTTTCAATGATATGCTGTGGTACAGTTACCTCAGGCGTTTCATTTTTCAAACACAGGTATAACTTTTCCAGGGTATTACGCTTCATGTGCGGGCAATCGTTACATGCGCAGTTATTATTTGGTGGTGCCGGAATAAATATTTTATCCGGGTTTTCCTTCTGCATCTGGTGTAAAATGCCCGATTCTGTCGCTACTATAAATTCCTTGTCCTGGTGGCTACCGGCATATTTTAAAATTCCGGTCGTTGAACCAACATAATCGGCCATTTCCAATATAACGTCTTCACATTCAGGATGTGCCAACAACTTTGCACCTGGGTGACGTTCTTTCAGTTTGGTGATCTTTTCTCTCGAAAATATCTCATGAACCATACAGGCCCCATTCCACAATACCAGGTCGCGGCCGGTTTTTTTGGCTACATACGCGCCAAGGTTTTTATCAGGGCCGAAAATGATCTTTTGATCTTTCGGTAAGCTCTCCACAATCTGCACGGCGTTGCTTGAAGTACAAACAATGTCGGTTAAAGCTTTCAATTCGGCCGTACAGTTTACATAAGTGATCACCAGGTGATCGGGATAGTTTTCCTTAAACTTTTTAAACAAGTGCGGCGGACAACTATCTGCTAATGAACAACCTGCCTTCATATCCGGCAGTAAAACCTTCTTGGTTGGCGACAGGATCTTGGCAGTTTCGGCCATGAAATGTACACCTGCAAAAACAATGATATCGGCATCCGTTTTGGCGGCTTGCTGGGATAATCCCAAACTATCGCCAATGTAGTCGGCAATGTCCTGGATATCACCATCCTGGTAATAGTGCGCCAGGATCACCGCATTTTTTTGCTTTTTTAATTTTTCAATTTCCGCGAAAAGATCAAGCGTCGGATCAATTTCTTCATCCACGTATCCTTTCAGATTTATTTCTTCGAAGGTATTCATTTCC
This sequence comes from Mucilaginibacter sp. 3215, assembly GCF_050433785.1. Taxonomy (NCBI): domain Bacteria; kingdom Pseudomonadati; phylum Bacteroidota; class Sphingobacteriia; order Sphingobacteriales; family Sphingobacteriaceae; genus Mucilaginibacter; species Mucilaginibacter sp. 3215. Next base: position 55,545 of record NZ_JBNPWO010000005.1, on the reverse strand, counting down.
ACAATTCAATTAATAACAACTAATTTTTAAATTAAAAAGAACTATTGTTTATTAGGGTGTTGGTAATGTGCAAAAGTCGGAGTAATTTTTGTTTTAAAAGTTAGTTTTCACAATTTATTAACACTTATAAACATTTATCCACCAAAAAGCATGCTGATTTTTAGATAGGTATGACAATCAATTTTTATTTGAAAAAGTTTTATGTTGATATTTTCAGGGTTGACAAAATGTTAGCTTTATGACTAAAGCGTCGTAAAAGTCGCTCAAAAAATATTGATATTCGACCTGAGAAAGGGAGTTATACACACTGTAAACTATTTTTCACTTTTTGTTTACATAAACTTAACAGGTTATACAGCTGTTATTAACATTAGTACTACTTTTACACACATTCATCTAAAATATGACCCGAAATGTTGATTTCCTTGTAGTGGGTTCAGGGATAGCCGGATTAAGTTTTGCGCTCAAGGCCGCGAAGCATGGTAAGGTACTGATAGTTACAAAGTCGAACGAAGACGAATCCAACACCAAATATGCCCAGGGGGGCGTTGCGGTGGTTGTGGATAAAAAAGAAGATTCTTTTGAAAAGCATATCCAGGATACATTAATAAGTGGAGACGGGCTTTGCGACCGCGAAGTTGTTGAAGCCGTTGTTAAAGAAGGGCCCGAGCGCATCAATGAAATTATTGATTACGGAACCAATTTCGACAAGACCAATGAAGGTGTTTACGACCTGGCAAAAGAGGGAGGACACTCCGAGTTTCGCGTGTTACATTATAAAGATGTAACTGGCTGGGAGATAGAGCGTTCGCTTTTAGAGGAAATTCATAAAAACCCTAATATTGAGATACTTACGCATTATTTTGCGGTTGATTTAATTACGCAGCACCATTTGGGCGAGTTGGTAGGTAAATCAAGTACTGATATTACCTGTTTCGGGATTTACGCTTTTAATACCGAGACAAAGATTGTAGAGAAGATCTTATCTAAAGTTACGGTAATGGCTGCCGGTGGTGCCGGGCATATTTACGCGGTTACCACAAATCCAACCATTGCCACCGGTGATGGTATTGCTATGGTTTATCGTGCTAAAGGTAAAGTACGTAATATGGAGTTCATGCAATTCCATCCAACAGCTTTGTATAATCCTGGCGAGTATCCTTCTTTTCTCATATCTGAAGCTGTACGCGGTTTTGGCGGCGTATTAAAGCGCACTAACGGCGAGGAATTTATGCACGAGTATGACGAACGTAAATCTTTGGCACCCCGTGATATAACGGCAAGGGCTATTGATGCCGAGATCAAAAAATCGGGCGAAGACTTTGTTTATTTAGATGTAAGGCACCGAAGCAAGAAAGATATCCTGAACCATTTTCCTAATATTTATGCTAAATGCCTGGAGATTGGTATCGATATGACCAAGGATATGATTCCCGTTGCGCCGGCTTGTCATTATATGTGCGGCGGTATAATGGTTGATCATGTTGGGCAATCGTCTATATTAAGACTGTATGCCTGCGGCGAATGCTCATCAACCGGCCTGCATGGTGCTAATCGCCTGGCTTCAAATTCTTTATTGGAGGCGTTGGTTTTTGCACATAGGATCTACGAGGACGCAATTAGGAATTTCGAAAATAATGTAATACCCGATAATATCCCGGATTGGGATGAGAAGGGCGTGCAGCTGTCAAACGAAGACATCCTGGTTACCCACAACGTACGCGAAATGCAGAAGCTGATGAATGACTACGTAGGTATCGTTCGTTCGGATTTCAGGCTGGATAGGGCCTTACGCAGGTTAAAATTATTATACGAAGAGACTGAAGATTTCTATAAGAAAACTAAGCTATCGGTTAAACTTTGCGAGTTACGTAACCTGATTCAGGTATCATTTATTGTCGTAAAATCGGCTATGTTGCGTAAAGAAAGCAGGGGATTACATTATACTACTGATTATCCTGAGCATGCTGAGCAGGTGCAGGATACGGTGTTTTAGATTTGAAGAATCTCTTTTATATTTAGGCATGCTTAAGCCTAATAAAATAGTTGATATTTCTTTTTTGATCCTTTTTGGTATAAGTGCCTTGATTACTATTTATCAAGGGATAAGCAATACGTTTTTGCTTACCATCAATAATTATTTGGCTTTTTTGCTTTATGCTATTATGGTTGGCTTGAAATTTTATTCACCAATAAAAGGAAAATATGGTGTTCTGATTTTATTGGGATTATCTCTTGTAGATATAATTAATTTTAGTGCCGTAGTTATTAATGCCAAGATATATCATCTGGATTCAGGCTGGTCTGTTAATGGGTTGGGCTTCAATATTATTGCGTTTATTCTTCTTATTGTTTATTATTTCTTCAATACAGATTTTGTTCTTTATATTTTGAGAAGTTTGTTTGTTGGGTCGGATAAAGAACTTGCTGATAAGAAAGAAAAGCTGGTAAATTTCTATTACAATAAATTTCGGGAAGAGAATAATGAAAACTTTGATAGTATATTTAAAAATATCGAAACTTACCCGGATGAAGCACAAGTCGCGCTGAAAAAAATAAAAATAGAAAGAGAAGTTTGAGCGAAAAACGGGATTCGAACCCGCGGCCTTCAGTTTGGGAAACTGACGCTCTACCGACTGAGCTATTTTCGCTTATTTATAATCAAACATAAATAAAATTATTCAAATCACTAATCCACTAAATCAATTATTCACTAATTAAAGATATGCCTGTAATTCTGCCTGTAAAAGATAAAAGCCCTGTTTGGGGTAAGGATTGTTTTATTGCCGAAAACTGTACTATAGTAGGGGATGTGGTTATGGGCGATAATTGTTCGGTGTGGTTTAATGCCGTTATCCGTGGGGACGTACATTATATAAAAATTGGTAATAACACCAATATCCAGGATGGTGCTGTGATCCACGCTACTTACTTAAAAGCGGCGACTAATATTGGCAATAATGTTTCTATTGGGCATAACGCGCTTGTACACGGCTGTACTTTGCACGATCATACTTTGGTAGGCATGGGCGCTATTGTAATGGATCATGCGGTTGTAAACGAGTTTGTGATCATTGCTGCAGGCGCTGTAGTGCTGGAAAACACCATATGCGAATCTGGATATCTATATGCCGGTATCCCCGCAAAAAAAATAAAGCCCCTTACTGATGAGCAAAGGGCTATGTTGAAGCAACTGCCTCAAAATTATATCATGTATTCGGGCTGGTTTAAGGAGTAACCTTTTCCTTTGGAATAGTAACTGGCTCCTCCGCTTCCCAGTTTGGCCTCAGGGTGATGAGTTTTTCATTTAGCCAGATGTTTTCGGGCTGTCGCTTCAACTTTACATTACCGCTATCCCATTTGCCGTTTTTATTTTCGTCGTAAATGATCCTAACATAGTATTTAGCGGCCAGGATCCCTTTATATACCAATGAGGTATTTTTGGTAATAGGGTCGCTTTGAATTAATTTTTTGTCTTCACTTAATAACTCAACCACATAGGCTTTGGCGGTATCGGGCACAGTTAGTTTTACCGTGAGCTGGCTATAATTATCCAGCTTATTGATCTGGAATTTTTTAGACAGGCGTTTGTTTTTATCACCGTAAATATCCGTCAATGCACCTTCATTGAGTATCAGCTCATATTTACTGGTTTCCCGCCATCGGTATTTTAAATTTAGCAGTTTATAGTTGCCTGTATCTTTTTGGATGGTGTAATCACTTGTAGCTACAGAATCTTCGTTTAGGGTAATTTGCGATTGGTCGAAGTTTTCGATAGGGATGCTTGCCGTGATCACCAAATTGCCGCCGGGTTTTAATTTACTGTCATTACCCATGTTATAGCTTGTTGTTACAACACGTGTAAAGCTTTCATTTTTACGTTTAAGCTGATAGATGGTATCTATAGGCTTGCCCTTGTCAAAAATGGCCACACGCAGGGAGTCAAAGTTCATATTACGCAGATAAACAGATGCTGTATCTTTTGTACGTGAAAACGATACCTGTTTTCTATCATCCACATTGGCAGGATAAATCACTTTAATGGCCGGCTGTGTTAGCCCTTTGTTAAATACCAATAATAGCTTACCATCAGTATCAAAGCGTTTTTCGGATACCCTGAATTTTTCAGGATCTTGCTTGAATAAGTTTAATTGGACGTTCGAAGTATCGGCCCGGAGATGAATTGGTTTTTTCAGGAAAGCGATCAGCTCTTCATCGCGGTTAAAAATTTTATCGGGGCTTGCTTCTTTTAAGGCATAGATGCGATAGTCATCTTCCCTTAAATTATTCAAAGCGAAATTTCCTGACGAATCGGTGAGGGCAAAAATAGACGGCTTCTTTTTCCCGAAGAGTGTGTCCTGCTTCACCGGGAAAATAAATACCAGTACATCTTTCTCTTTTTCCTGGGTGAGGGTATTAGTTACTGAACCAGTAATGCTCAGGGAGTCGATATGGTTACCTGTCGAGAAAACATAAGTGAAATTTTTAAGGATGTTACTTTCATTTACATCTTGTATTGACTTTCCAAAGTTGATAACGTAGGTAGTATTTTTTTGAAGGCTGTCCTTAAACTCAATTTTTAGTTTCCTTTTGTTTGATGAATACTCGGGTTGCTTTTCCATGGCCGGGCTCATGCTGATTTCCTGGTAAGCGTTAGTGAGTTTGATGAATTCGTCAAATTCCAGGTCGATTTGTTTCGCAGCAAAATTCCGGGTTTTATTTCCTGGAATTGCCTTCACCAATTTTGGCGGGGTCTGGTCGCGCGGGCCTCCTTGCGGTGGTTGTTGGGCTGCGCATCCAAAAATGAATAAAACAATAAAAATCAGTATTGAATTTTTGTAAAAAATAGCCGTTTTTGTGTTTAACATAGTTTTTAGGCGATATAAGCGATTTTTATGTTTTTATGAGAAGTACTATTAAAAAATGAAAATAATTGATTTTAAAGGACTTTTTATAATTAATTAATTATCAGGTATTTACGTTTTATCTCGATACATGAACCATCAAAACTGAAATATCAGAAGGTGAAACGCCTGATATTCGGGAAGCTTGGCCTAAAGTGCGTGGTTTTATCCTCATCAATTTTTCGCGTGCTTCTTTGGAGAGCGATACCAAAGTGTGATAATCAAAATTTGGATTGATCTCGCGGTCTTCCATTTTTTTCATCCGGTCAACTATCTCCATTTCCTTGATGAAATAACTCTCATATTTGATTTTTATTTCAGCCTGCTCAATAGTTTCTTTATCATAGGCCGAAAGTAATTCGGCTAAAGGAGCGTCGGCAGTTTTAAGATCATTGAAGGTTACCTGTGGGCGGCTCAACAAATTGAATAGTTTGGTGCTTTGTGCAAGCGGACTGGTACCTAACTCTTCCATCAGGCTGTTAACTGTTGATGGATCGATGGACTTACTTTTGGTATAAGCCACAATATCATCAGAGTTTTTTATCTTTTGATTTACTTTTTCCAAACGCTCATCGCTGATCAATCCTAATTCATGACCCATAGGAGAGAGCCTGATATCTGCATTATCCTGGCGCAATAACAACCGATGTTCGGCTCTTGAAGTAAACATTCTGTATGGCTCCTCGGTACCTTTGGTTACCAAATCGTCTATCAAAACACCAATGTATGATTCTGCTCTTTTCAGGATCAATTCATGTTTATCATTAATTTTTTGATGCGCATTGATGCCCGCAATGAAGCCTTGTGAGGCTGCCTCTTCATAACCGGTAGTGCCATTGATCTGGCCGGCGAAGTACAGGTTGCTGATCTGTTTAGTTTCTAAGGTTAAACCTAATTGTGTAGGAGGGAAGAAATCGTACTCAATAGCATAACCCGGCCTGAACATTTTTGCGTTCTCAAAGCCCGGTATTTTGGTGAGCGCTTTGTATTGTACATCCTCGGGTAGCGAGGTAGAGAAACCATTTACATAGATCTCGACAGTATTTAAACCTTCCGGTTCAACAAAAATCTGATGGCGATCGCGCTCGGCAAAGCGGTTGATCTTATCTTCAATTGAAGGGCAATAACGTGGACCTAAACCTTTGATCCGACCAGTAAACATGGGTGATCTTTCAAAGCCTTCTTTCAATGTTTCGTGTACATCGGTATTGGTATAGGTAATCCAGCAGCAACGCTGTTCTTCTATAAACGGTACATCGGTAAAGGAAAATTTGCCTCTTACTGTGTCGCCCCACTGTTCTTCCATCAAGCTGTAGTTAAGGCTTCGGCCATCCACGCGGGGTGGGGTACCGGTCTTCATGCGGCCTGCTTCAAAGCCTAATTCAACCAATTGCTCGGTTAAACCTGTAGCTGCTTTTTCACCTGTACGGCCTCCGCCAAATCTTTTTTCGCCTATATGGATCACACCATTCAGGAAGGTTCCGTTAGTTAATACTACAGCATCTGCTTCAATTTCTATGCCTATAGAAGTGCGTACACCTGTAACGTTATTGTTTTTTACCAGGAGAGAGGTGACAGTGTCCTGCCAGAAGTCAACGTTAGGGGTGCGTTCTAATGATAAACGCCACTCTTCGGCAAACCGCATACGGTCGCTTTGAGCACGCGGGCTCCACATCGCGGGGCCTTTTGATTGATTAAGCATCCGGAACTGGATAGATGTTTTATCAGTTATAATGCCCGAATATCCACCCAAAGCATCTATCTCCCGCACTATTTGTCCCTTAGCAACACCACCCATGGCAGGGTTACAACTCATCTGTGCAATGGTACCCATATTCATGGTTATCAGTAAAACTGATGAACCCAAATTAGCAGCGGCAGCCGCAGCTTCACAGCCTGCGTGCCCGGCACCCACCACTATTACATTATATTTCTTAAACATTTTATCCTCCTTGTTCCACTTTTGGTAAGTCTTGAGTCACAGGTTTTAAGTCTTATGTTGACTTAATGGTACTTCAATTCAAGTTTGTTCCACGTGGAACTTTAATTTTATTTACGTTGATTTTCTCGTTGGTACTTTCAACTTACTGTTTAGAATTTCAGACTTAACTGCAAAATTACCTCAATTAAACAGATGTTCCACGTGGAACCCTGAATAATGATATTAAAGCTACAAACCCCCAAACGCCCTCTAACACCACAAAAGGGTAGAAGTTTACCATATATGATGCATAGCAACAGGTGCCTGCGCCAATAAGGTTTAAAAGGCTGTAAAGCTTGCTTTCGGTAGGTAACTTCTTAGTTAAATTTAACAGAAATGCTATTAAAAGTATAATTACTCCTATTGATGCTATAATATCCGATGCCTTCATTATCCTTCGTTTAGCTCGGTTAATTCCATCCAACGGGCGCTTTTATCGTCCAGTTGCTTGTTTAAAACCTCTATTTGCTTTAGTATTTCATCAAGCTTTTTAGGATCAATACCTGAAGCGTTCAGTTGTTCGTTTTTATCTTTTATATTTGTCTCAATGGCGTTGATCTCGCCTTCAATGTTTTCTAATTCTTTGGCTTCTTTATAGCTTAACTTACTTTTTTTAGCCGCTGGAGCAGTTGTTTGGGCTACAGTAGCGGGTTTTTTTGCTTGTTGTTTTGCTTCTTCCAGTTCAAGTCTGTATGACGAGTAATTACCATTAAAGATGCGTACATGGCCCTTTTCTTCCATAATGAAAAGCTGGTCGGTTAGCTTATCTAACAAATACCTGTCGTGCGATACCATCATCAATACACCTCCGTAGTTGGTTAAAAATTCTTCCAATACGTTTAAGGTATCGATATCCAGATCATTGGTAGGCTCATCCAGTATCAGGAAGTTAGGATTCTTCATTAGGATGCTCATCAGTTGCAGGCGTTTCTTTTCACCACCGCTTAGTTTTGATATAAATCCATACTGCTTGGCAGGAGGGAAGAGGAACAACGTAAGTAATGCGGAAGCCGAAATAGTTTTACCGTCGGCCATGGTAATAAATTCTGCTACGTTTTTTACAATATCAATTACACGCTCATCTTCCTTAAAAGTAATCCCTGCCTGGTGGAAATAGCCTATTACTGTGGTTTCTCCTTTAACTACAGTTCCTTTATCTGGTTGTAAGGCACCGGTAATGATATTTAACAGGGTAGATTTACCGCTGCCATTTTTCCCGGCCAAACCAATTCTGTCGCCCTTTTTAAATATATAACTGAAATTATTGATATAAGTGTTACCGTTGAATGATTTATACAGGTGATCCATTTCCATGATCTTATTACCCTGGCGCGCTGTTTTAACGCTCAGCTCGACTTTGTCACGGATCCCGCCATTCTTTGTTTTTTCTTCCAGGTCGTAATAAGCATCAATACGTGCTTTAGACTTAGTACCACGTGCCTGGGGCTGGCGGCGCATCCATTCCAGCTCTTTCCTCAACAGGTTGGAGTTTTTCTGAAATGCCGCTTCGTCTGCTGCTTCACGCTCGGCTTTCTTTTCAAGGTAATAGCCGTAGCTGCCATTGTACGGTTGAATTTTGCCCCTATCAATCTCCAATATCTCATTACATACGTTATCCAGGAAGTACCTGTCGTGCGTAACCATCAATATGGTTTTATTGCCTTCAGTGAGTAATTTCTCTAGCCATTCTATAGTATCAATATCCAGGTGGTTGGTAGGCTCATCCAGTATATAAACTTCCGGATCTTCAATAAGCAGCTTGGCTAAAGCCAAGCGTTTCTTTTGCCCACCCGATAGGGTAGTGATATGCTGATTTAGATGATGTATATCTAACCGGCCTAAAATAGTTTTGATTTTGTACTCATACTCCCAGGCATCAAACTCGCTCATCTCTTCCATTACCTTTTCAATGGCTTTGGTATTTTCAGGATCATTCTCCATCAATTCCTCATATCTGCGGATGAGCTGCTGCTGTACATCATCGGCATGAAAAATATAATCGCTGATGGTAACCGCGTTTTTAAAGTTAGGGTCCTGCTCCAGGTAACCCATATTAAGGTCGCGGGCTTGCACTACTTTGCCTTCGGTAGGTTTTATAGTACCGCCCAATATTTTTAGAAGGGTAGATTTGCCGGCACCATTAACGCCTACAAGCGCAACCTTACGGCCGCGGTTAATACCTATGGTTACATTTTTAAATAACCAGTTGTCATGAAATTGATGGCCAAGGTTCTCGGCAGAAAGATAAGTACTCACGATAGTTGTTTTATTTTATCCGACTCGTATATAAATACACCAGTCGTTTGTTTTGTTGATTGTAGATACATGGCCATGGCAACGGTTGAGGCATCAATGCTTTGGTATTTTTTCCAGCTTCCAAAAAGCAATGGATTTATAACTTTCATTAAGCCGTTTAAAAACTTTTCCATTGGTCGGCTTTCCTGCCTGTCGCCGGCTAAAAAAGATGGCCTGTAAATATGAATAGCGGGGATACCCGTAGCTGTTATATCGGCCTCGGTTTCCCCTTTAGTTTTGGTATAGAAGTTAACACCATTTATATCGGCTCCAATGGAGGATACCAAATGATATTGTTCAAGCCCGTTTTGCTTAGCCAATTGTGCCAGTAATAACGGGTAATCATGATCTATCCTGCGATAGACAGCCAAATCAGGTGTTTTCTTCTTTGTCGACCCTAAGCAGCAGAATAAAGCGTGGCCATTCAGCTCGTTTTTATATGTTTCGGGCTGTTCAAAGTCGATAACAAGCTGTTTTAATTTATGATGCTGTAGTGGTAGTTTTTTTCTTACCAGGATCAATACTTCATCATAATAGGCTTGTTCCAATAAAATTTGCAGGAGGTGACTGCCAATAAGTCCGCTTGAGCCTGCAATAACAGCTTTTTTTGCCATTACTTATTGATTTTTTGCAAAATTACACATAATTAAATTGTGGAATAAATATTGTGTGTTTAAACATATAATTATATAGTAACATGAAAACAATATTTTATCCCGAATCAGAACGGGGACATAACGATATAGGCTGGTTAAAGGCCAATTTTTCCTTCAGTTTTGCATCTTATTATAATCCCGAAAAAATGAATTTCGGAGCGCTGCGCGTTTTGAATGATGATATTATTGCAGCAGGCCGCGGTTTTGGAAGCCATCCGCATGATAATATGGAAATTATCACCATTCCTTTAAAAGGAGGGTTACAGCATAAAGATAGTATGGGCAATGCCGGTGTGGTAAATGCGGGGGAAGTGCAGGTTATGTCGGCCGGTACTGGCATATATCATTCAGAGTATAATGCATCCCATAAAGAGGAAGCAAATACACTGCAGATCTGGCTTTTTCCTAAAGAAAGAAATATCCAACCCCGTTACGATCAGATGAGTTTTAAAGACCGTTTTAAATTGAATGAGCTCACTACGCTGATCTCACCAGAAAAAAGTGAAAACACGCTTTGGATAAACCAGGATGCCACGTTTTCGATGGGTGAGTTTGAGGCGGGGCAAACAATAAATTATGATATTAAAACCAAAGGCAATGGCGCTTACGTGTTTGTGTTGGATGGAGCAGCTAAAATAAACAGCCAGGTTTTAAACAAAAAAGATGCGCTGGGCGTTTATGATACAAGTTCACTTACAATTATAACCGAAGAGCCCTCCCGTTTCCTGATCATTGACGTACCGATGTCATAATCAGTACTTACCTGAATCCATAAAGTGAATATTATTGAAAGTTCAAAAACAATTGAGCATTGCTTTGTTGTTGTTTACTATAATTTAAGATTCACTGATGGAAGCACAGCAGGAACTAAGCGGATGGAGGAAATGGCTGGAAGGCATGGGTGACTATGTATTGTTCTTCACGCGTTTTTTCCGCAATATATTTACCGGCGGCTTTGAATGGTCGGAGTTTGTAAGGCAATGCTACGAAATAGGCTATCGGTCTATGATGCTGGTGGGTATTACCTCTTTCATTATGGGGCTGGTGCTTATTTTGCAGCTCAGGCCGTCGCTGGTTGAGCTTGGTGCCGAAAGTATGCTGCCTAAAACCCTTTCGGTATCACTGGTACGGGAAATAGGGCCCGTGATCACCGCTATCATATGTGCAGGCAAAATAGCTTCAAGTATTGGCGCCGAGCTGGGCAGTATGAAAGTTACCGAACAGATTGATGCCATGGAAGTATCGGGTGCAAACCCGGTTCAATACCTGGTGGTAACGCGCATCCTGGCAACCAGCTTTATGATTCCGCTGTTAACCGTTATAGGCGATGCTATTGGGCTTTTTGGTGGTTTCCTGGCGCTCAATTTTACCGATAGTATAAGTTTTTCCCTTTATTTCAATAAATGCATAGCCTCGCTTGATTTTTCGGATCTGCTGCCTGCTGTTGCCAAAACGGTGCTTTTTGGGTTTGCGGTTGGTTTTGTGGGATGTTATAAAGGTTATCACTCGGATAAAGGCACTGAAAGCGTAGGCATTGCTGCAAACTCGGCAGTGGTAACGGCCTCTTTGTGGATTTTTATTATTGATGCGATAGCCGTTCAGATCACCAGTTTGTTATTTTATAAATGAGATGAAAGAAACAAACCATCATACCGAAGCCGAAAAGGAACCATCAACTCAAAAAGAAGAAGTGGTGATCCGTGCTAAGGGGATCAAAAAATCCTTTGGTAAAAAGCAGGTGCTTAAGGATATCAGTTTTGATTTAAAAAAGGGTGAAAATATCGTTGTACTGGGGAAATCAGGGCAGGGAAAATCGGTTACTATTCAGTGCGTTGTAGGCATGTTACAGCCCGATGGCGGCAGCCTGGAAGTATTTGGTGAAGACATTACCACCATGGATGATGATGAGCTTAAACAGCTTAGGATAAAGATAGGCTTCCTTTTTCAGGGCGGTGCATTGTATGATTCCATGACGGTAAGGGATAACCTGGAGTTTCCGCTTACCAGGGTATTGAAGCTGAAAGACCAGAAAGAAATTAATAAAAAGGTTGAAGGTGTACTGGATGCCGTTGGTTTGCTTGATGCCATAGATAAAATGCCGTCAGATCTGTCGGGCGGGATGCGTAAAAGGGTAGGACTGGCCCGTACACTGATCGTTAACCCCGAAATTATGTTGTATGATGAGCCCACTACCGGGCTTGATCCTATAACATCCCGCGAGATCAGTGAACTGATTAACCGGCTGCAAAGGAAGTATGAGATATCATCTGTCATTATTACCCACGACATGGAATGTGCCCGCATTACGGCCGACCGGATCCTGGTAATGGATGATGGTAAATATATAGCCGAGGGCTCGTACAAAGAGCTCGAAAAATCAGATAACGAAATGGTCAGATCATTTTTTAACGTATCAGCATGAAAACCACGTCTTCTCAAAAAATAAAAATAGGCCTGTTCACCTTTTTAGGATTGGCAGTGCTGTTGGTAGCTGTATTTTTAATAGGCAACCAAAAAAGCCTGTTCAATTCTACCTTTCATGTTTATGGACGGTTTAAAAATGTAAGCGGTTTGCAGGTGGGCAACAATGTACGTTTTGCAGGTATTAACGTGGGAGTGGTACAATCTATTAATATCGTAACCGATAGCTCGGTACGGGTTGACCTTACACTGAATAAAAGCGTTAAAAAGTTTATCAAGAAAGACTCGAAGCTCAGTATTGGCAGCGATGGTTTGATGGGGGATAAGCTGGTAGTAATTGCACCCGGCGGCATTGTAAGCCACGAGGAGATTGAAGACGGCGGCCGTTTAAGTTCGATAAACCCGGTTGATGTGGACAAGATCATTAATAAACTTACCCGTGTGGCCGATAACGCCGAATCATTAACTGAAAATTTAACCGGCATAGTCGCCAAGATTAATAATGGACAGGGCAGTATTGGCCGTTTGTTGAACAGCGATAAAATGGCGCGCGACCTGGAAGGTACCGTTAAACAGGCTCGTACTACCATCAAAACCGTTCATAAAACCACTAACACGCTTAATGAAGATTTGACCGCAGCCCAGCATAACTTTTTGCTGAGAGGTTTCTTTAACAAGAAGAAGAAACGCGAACAACAAAGGCAGGACAGCATCCGCAAAGCGCAGGAAAAAATTCAAGAAGATAAAGAAAAAGCAGCCAAAGAAGCTCAGAAGCAGAAGGAAAAAGCTGCTAAGGAAGCTGCTGATAAGAAGAATGGTAATAATTAAATATTTGATAATGAGTTAATTAAGTTAATATTATAATTGTAGTAACGTGATGAAGATCTAATTTGTTTAGTTCATTCATCGCCACCACCGATGCCATTTAAATGATAAATACCAGTCTTACAAAAAGAAAAATAAATATTTAATTCATGCCCGTAATTGCACCAATGTGCCACGTGGAACCTTTTCGGCGATCTATAGCTGCGCCGGCGATATAAACCGGGGGGAGACAGCTGCGTATGATATTAATTATCTGTAATATAGATAGTTATTGATTAATGCAGTACCGAACGCAGGTGATTTTGAAATAATTAAAATGAAATCTTCAAGCCCCCAAATACCCTAAAGCCAGTCCTGTACGCCCCGTTCATCTGTGTTTTATCCACCTCGCCGCTGTTGAGATAAAGTTCATCGGTACCATTACCTGTTTGCCAGTGCAGGTATCCACTACCAGCCTGGATAGCTACGTGATTTGTGATTGAATACGCCAACGCGCCGCTCATATTTAACCCATATCCATTAGCATGGTGCCGGTAGCTAACCGGGTGCTGAAAAGTGGTGATGAGGTTCCAGTTGCCCCGGGCATTATAACCTACCTGGTTGTAGGTGATATCGGCATTAACCTTCAGCTTTTCAGTGAGTTTTAAAGATGCAAGGGCTTTGATGAATACGCCTTTCCATTTAGTTTGGTAGCTGCTGTTCAAGTTCGGAAAGCGGTTACCACTACCATATAAATAAAGGGATTGCCGGTTATCGCTGTATCCTGCGTAAGGTATAAAGCTAAATTGTTCATTATCAACTAATTTGTAACCTGCACCAAGCGCCCAACCCTGTGTGCTCCCCTTGCCAGCATCAAATGTTTCATTATAGGTATTACCGGTACGGTTATCGGTGCTATAGTCCGAATCATTTACCGAGCCCGAGGTGATAAACTGCCGGGCGTAATCTGCATAAATGTTAAATCGTTGATATACATTATATTGTAAAGAAGCAGCAATGCTTTGCCCGCTCAGCTTTGTCCATTTCAGTTCCGAAAAAACATTGGGGCTTTGACCATTGCTATTGCCGGCTATCGACCAGTGAAAATTCTCTTTCTGATAGCCATCGGTAAGATTAAACTCCAATTTGTTTCTGCCCGATTGGGCATATAATGTACGCAGGCCTATTATTAACCACAGAAAGCAAAAGCCGGTAAATTTTTTCATGGCAGGTTTATATAGCAAGTAAGCCTGCCCTTTTAAAAAGAGCAGGCTAAATATATCATTTTAAATTATTGGTTTACGCCAAAAGCTTCCCAGCCCGATGCCGTTGCACGGTTACAGGTCATAGGTTGCGTACCATTTTCGCTGGAAATAAACTTGCCGTTGTTGCCCCTGAATGTAATTTTACCATCGGTGGTAGGCACCCAGTCAAATTTTTCCCAGTCGCCTATAGTAGTACGGTTACAGGTAATGGCTTGTGTACCGTTTTCGCTTGATACGTATTTACCCATCGCCTGAAGAGCAACTTTACCGCCCCCGGCATCAACTACAGTAAATTGCTCCCATGCTGATGCAGTAGCACGGTTACAATTCATGGCTTGTGTGCCATTTTCGCTGCTAACATATTGGTTATTAAAACCTTTTAAAGTGATAGTTTGACCAATAGGAGGGTTTGTGCTGCTGCCCGACAGGTCATAAACCCTTACGTAATCAACCACCATGTTGCAGGGTAAAGCGCCATCGTTAATGGTATTACCGGGCAAATCGCCGCCGATGGCCAGGTTAAGGATAATAAAGAACGGATTATGAAATGCGCCGGTATTGTTGATATTATTGGCAATATTACCGGTTACATACAGCGTATTATCCACATACCAGCGAATAGAATTGGTATCCCACTCAACCGCGTAGGTATGGAAACCTGTTGGCGTGGTGGTAGTGCTGCCTCCATATTGTACGTGGCCGCCGTTATTGTACCAGTGCATGGTACCTAAAATAGTACTGGAGGTGTTTACCTGCTCCATAATGTCAATTTCGCCGCATTGCGGCCAGTTTACAGTACCGATGTTTGCGCCCAGCATCCAGAAGGCGGGCCATGTACCTTGTACTGCCGGCAGCTTAATGCTTGCCTCAATACGACCATAGGTTGGCTGGAATTTACCTGCTGTAGTCAGTTTGGCCGATGTATAAGGCTGGCCTCCAACGGATTGCTTGCGGGCAGTAATGGTAAGGAAACCGCCTGACACCGTGGCGTTTGCCGACTGGTAATATTCTTTTTCATTATTGACATTGGGGTTGCCGTTATCAATGTTCCAGTTGTTGGTGTTAACACTGGTGCCGTTAAACTCGTCGCTCCATAGCAGTGTGCCTGCCCTTGGCGTGGTTGTTGATCCTGCCGTTTCATCGGCTGTTTTAATGGTAGGTGAGGTTTTGTTCAGGTCCTTGCTGCAGGACGAAATTAAAAGCATGAATGCCGATGCAGTAGCGGCACACTTCGCAAAATTTAAAAGTTGTTTCATAATGATAGTATTGGTAAATAATTGATTGGTTTTGTAAGTAGTTATTGGTTTATACCAAAAGCTTCCCAACCTGATGCTGTTGCACGGGTACAGGTCATGGGTTGTGTACCGTTCTCGCTGGATATAAATTTGCCGTTGTTGCCGCGGAGGGTAACCTTACCATCGGTTGTGGGGATCCAGTCAAATTTTTCCCAGTCGCCAAAGGTTGTGCGGTTGCAGGTTATGGCCTGTGTCCCGTTTTCTGACGATACATATTTATTCATGGCCATCAAGGCTATTTTGCCCCCACCGGCATCAACCACGGTAAATTGTTCCCATGCTGAGGCGGTAGACCGGTTGCAATTCATGGCCTGCGTGCCGTTTTCGCTGCTTACGTACAGGTTATTAAAGCCTTTAAAAGTAATTATTGAACCTATGGGCGGGCCTGATGCTGAACTTTGGGTGCCGGTCCATTTAAAGGTTGCTACAGCGCCCGCCGCTAAAGTGTAAGTAAAAGATTCCGCGCCCCATTTAACTTTAAAGCTTACGCTTGATGAGCCATTGTTAAGGGCGATAAGTACTTTGCTGCCGTCAGAATTTTTGAAGGCCACGTTTTGGATACTGCCCGATAAATTGGAAGAAATCCGCACAGCGCCCGGGCGTACAAACCGCGATGCATGACCGATAATGTAATAACCAACATTTCGGGTAATAGAAGTACCGCTAACAGTGATACCTCCCAAACAGGTACTGCAGCCGCCCGGTGTATGCGGATTGTTGTTTGGGTCGGAAGCTAGGTTCCATTCCAAAACATTGCGGCTCCAGTTGCGGGTAGCGCCAATAATGAGTGTATTAACATGCCATGACAGATCGCCGCCAAAATTGCTTGGTGCGCCAACCCATTGCTCGGTGAAATAGACGTTTTTATTTGGATAGGCGTTGTGCACATCGGTTAGTGAGCTGATATTGCCCGCATACAGGTGAAACGCTGATCCGTCAACATAGGGATTGGCGCCGCCATCAGCTAACACGGTTTCGGGATAATCAATCCTGTCGGTATTGTGGTCATAGGCAATGATTTTGGTTTGAAAGCCTGCCGCCCTGATTTGCGGGCCGAGGTTGTTTTTAATAAAATTGGCCTGCTCATCCGGCTGCATTACCATACTTGGGTTGTTGTATGGGTTAAGCGGTTCATTTTGAGGGGTAATGGCATCAATGGTAATCCCCTGTGCCTGCATGGCCTGCAGGTATTTTACAAAATAGCGGGCATAGGCGTCATAATAACCCGCTGCTGTATTGAGGCTGCCGCCTGTGTAGCCGTTGTTGCCGGTGGTGTTCACCTTCATCCAGGTAGGGGCTGTCCAGGGAGTGGCTATAATTTTGATAGACGGATTTATGGCTATGATCTTTTTCAGAATCGGTAGCAGGTCCTGGTTTTCGGCGCTGATACTGAAGTTGTTCATGTTAAAATCGCCGGCCGTTTGGTTGTAGGTGAAATCGCTTGAGCTAAGATCGGAGGCACCGATGCTGATCCGGATATAGCTGATCCCGATTTGGCCGTTAGCTGTGCCGAAAAGCTCGTTAAGCACATTGGTTTGGTTGGCGCCAAGGCCGTTAAGTAGTCCGGCACTGCCCCCGGTTAAAGTAAAGCCGAAACCGTCTATTCCCTGGTAGGTTTGGTTTTCGTCTACTGTAATAGTTGTTGCATTAGTACCGGCATCGGCACTAAAATTAAAGCTGGCTTGTGCCTGTAAAAGCTTTGATTGATCGGCAGTAGTAACCCAGGCATTCACTACTTCGTTAGCGGCCCGTGCTACGGTGCCGCTTGTTTTTTGATTGGGTGCTTCGTTGTTGTTCACATTCTTTTTACAAGAGTAAAAAGCAGCGGTGGAGAGCAGGGTGAGGACTGCGAACCGCTTTAATTGGTAATTGATTTTCATTGAGTTGTATATTTAGTTGATTGATATTCAAAAAAATATCACATAAGCCCCTATGCAACAGTTCAATATTTGTAACAATATTTAACTGTTGCTTAAGAATATCAAAGCATTGGTCAGGGTAAATACGCCCGACCGTTACTGTTTTCCATGAAGCAGGTTTATGCGTAGCTTAAAATTGGCATTACAAATCTACAGTAATTTAAACGGATCAATCAAGAAAAATGTTCATAATTAATTGATTTATAGTGTATTATGTATAATTTAATACGCTTGCATCACAGTGTTAAAAAGGGCAAAAATTAGTTTAAATAGCCTGTGCAACGTTTCTGTTGCGATGAGATTTTTTTTGTGATACGCTTACTTCGCAATTAATTTTAAGTAAAAAAGAGAGGGAAGGGTAGCCTCAGACTATATATGCGCGGATATATTTAGATATGAATTAATCTGTAAACTGTTTAGGACGATACAATTGGAGGTTGAGGTATCATATTAATTTTAACTTTTTCCAGAAAGCACAAGTCATCATCCCTCATGCCAGCCGCACAAGACTTGCTCCAAAAAGGAAGACGCAAAAACGGACATTCTGCCAAGCAGAATGTCCGTTTTTGCGTCTCGTTTACGCTCAGTTATGGCATCTTATCTTTCAATTCTTTTTCCTTTTCCCGTTCTTCGTCCTTCAGCCGCCGTTTTTCCTGCCGTACTTCTTTTCGTGTCCGGCCGCCGGTGGTATCCACAGCGTCAATCTTGAGTTTATATTCGGCTTTCAGTGCTTCTATCTGGGCTTTGAGCTGCTCCTTTATCGTTTGTTCTTTTTGTTTCAATTTTTCCTCGGCTTTTTCTTCGGTGGTATCTTTTTTACCAAAAAGGCGCTGGAAAAAGTTAGGCCTTTTTACAGGCTCTTCAACAACTGGCAAAATACCATCGTCATCTGCTCCGCCTTGTTTCATAAGGCTATCAGCAGTAGCAGTATCAACAGGGGCAATCTGGCGGCGCAGACCTTCCCTTAACCGCACTTCGTAAAATCCGTAAGCATTGGTATCCCGGGCGGTATAACCCTTCATAGCCATCAGTTTACCAATCAGGTTAAAGTAGCCATGCAGTCCCGGTCGTAAGGTACCGTCAGGCTGAAAAGCGTATAAACCGCCTTTAGGGTAGGGGACAATGCTGGCCAGGTAAATACTTTCTCCCAAACTAAGTTCAGACGGCGATTTGCCAAAGTAATAATGCGAAGCCTCGCCGATACCGTAAATATTACGGCCCCATTCAATAATGTTAAAGTAAACCTCCAGCATCCTGTCTTTGGTCATGATGCGGTTATTTTCAATAAGCCATACAATCAGAATCTCTTCTATTTTGCGCGACAGGGTTTTCTCCCGGCTCAGGTAGGCGTTTTTAACCAACTGCTGCGATATGCCGCTGCCGCCGCGTTTGTACTTCTTTGTTTTAAAATCGGTAGCTATTGATTTGCGGATGGCTTCCATCACAAAGCCATGGTTGGTGTAAAAAGATGGATCTTCGGCCGTCATTACCGCGTTTCTCAAATTGGGTGAGATCTGCTGCAGCGGTGTAAACTCTGGGTTTTCGGGGCCTATCAGGTGTGGGGCCATTGGTTTGCCCTTTTCATATGGTGTATATACAAATGGGCTGTTAAGCTTGGTTAAATCGGTACGTCCAAATTTCAGGATCCGGAAATTATCTTTATCCATGCCCGAGTCAAATATCAAATCGTCGGGCTTTGAAGAATCCATGTAAAAATTCATGTGGTAATTCAGCTTGCCGGCAACCTGGATCCCGTCAAGGGCATCAAACATCCCGGTAGGGAATGAATCGAAAATATCGGTCGCATTAAGCCAGCCGGTATTGAGCTTCAGCTCATAAATTTTTACCGGGTTAAGCGTGTACTTAACGTATGGGTGCGCGGTTAACTTTTTTATATGGATAAGCGAAGTACTATCGATAGATATGTAATTAGTACCAACTTTAACATCAGCATCAATTGCTGCTGCAGGGAGTACAATATCAGTAGACGAAATGCCCGGATGGCGAATAAGCAGGTTTTTAACCGACCATGAACCCGAGATCCTGGTTTCACCGCTGCTGTGGTCTTCCTCGGTAAGTTTGGTTTGCAGAGTATCAAAATTAAGCTTCAGGTTAAATTTCTTTTCAATGATAGGTAGCTCTACTTTTTTGCCATCGGCATAAAGCATTACGTCGATATCCTTATCCGACGGATGCATTTTGCCGGCGAAATGCCAGGTGGCTTCCCCGTCATTAACTTTTATGGTTGAGCTCAGCTGCCCGTCTTTGATCTGGGCGGTTTGCGCTAAAAGTTTGAGCTGATCGCTGTCGCTCTTAAAACTGATCCTGAAATTATGGAGCGATAAGTTATCCGGAATCTTATAAAGCAACTGGTTGATCAGGTTATCGGCAAGATGGCTCAAATCGGCTTTGGTATCGGTGGCTGTTGAGTCCTTTTTCTTTTTGAAAAGAAAATCGAAATTCTTGACCCCGTTTTTATTAACAAGGCTAATGAAGCCATCCTGCAATACCACATCTGATAGTTTTACCTCACCAAGCACCAGCGGCATTATCCGTACACTTACCACAAAATTTTTGATGTTCAGCAAACTATCGCGGCCATCCGGTACGATGCTGATATCCGAGAATGAAACGGTGCTGAGGCCCGTAAACTTTGCCGATCCTATTTTTACATCTAAATTATAATCCCTCTTTGCTTTTAATTTAGCTTTGTCAATGGCTTTTTCGAGCAGGGCTCCACGTTTTGAGTAGGCAACATATCCGCCGATAAGCAGAATAAGAATTAAGGGAACGAGAATGTATGCGGCTATGCGTATATATTTAGGATTAAGGCGCTTCATTTGTTAATTTTATCCAAAACTAAACTAAATCTTATCCCCTGCAAACGGTTGTTTTTGCAAATTGTTTCCTGATAAACTTAATCAACCACCTGTTTTCATAAATTTGCCTCATATTATGACAATTACTAAAGAACAAGTTTTACAGGCACTGGGCAACGTTGAAGAGCCGGATCTGAAAAAAGACCTGGTAACGCTCAACATGATCCAGGATATTCATATTGATGGCAACAACGTTAGCTTTTCGGTGATCCTGACTACGCCGGCCTGCCCGCTTAAGGCCATGATCGAGAATGCCTGCCGTAATGCTATCCTGCATTTTGTAAGCAAAGAGGCCGTTATCAATATCAACATGACCTCGCGCGTAACTACTCAAAAAAATACCGGGGTTCCGGGTGTAAAAAATATCATTGCCGTAGCTTCGGGCAAGGGTGGTGTTGGTAAATCAACGGTTGCGGCAAACCTTGCTTTGGGTCTGGCGAAATCTGGTGCAAAGGTGGGAATGATCGATGCCGATATTTACGGTCCTTCGGTACCCATTATGTTTGGGCTGGAAGGAGCGCGCCCTATGGCCAGCCAGGTTGACGGCAAAACCCGAATTGAGCCGATTGAAAAATACGGCATTAAATTGCTGTCGATAGGTTTCTTTACCGATCCTAATCAGCCGGTGCCATGGCGCGGACCGATGGTATCTACCGCTGTAAAACAACTGTTCAATGATGCCGACTGGGGTGAGCTGGATTACCTGGTGATAGACCTGCCGCCGGGTACAGGCGATATTCACATCACGGTAACGCAAAGCTTCCCGGTAACAGGCGCTGTAATTGTTACCACGCCGCAAAATGTAGCCCTTGCCGATGCTAAAAAAGGTATTGGTATGTTTATGATGCCAGCTATTAATGTGCCTATACTGGGGGTGGTTGAAAACATGTCGTACTTTACACCTGCCGAACTGCCCGAAAACAAGTATTACATATTTGGTAAAGGCGGTGGACAAAAACTGGCGGCACTGCTTGATGTTCCGTTCCTGGGCGAAATCCCGCTGATTAAAGGCATTAGTGATTCGGGCGATGCCGGTAAGCCAACGGTGCTTGAAGAAGACGGCCCGATGACCGCTGCTTTTGTGAAAATGGCCGAGCGTGTTGCCCAGCAGGTGGCCATATCAAATGCCAAAGCATTGAGTGCAGAAAATATTGTAAATAATTAATAACTTTACATAACGTTATAAATTAATAAAAATGAGTTTATTAAATCAGGTTGAAGCAGCTTTAGATACTATCCGTCCGTATTTGGAGGCTGATGGGGGGAATGTTTCTGTTGAGGAGATAACTCCTGAAAATGTTGTTAAATTAAAGTTGTTGGGTTCATGCGGATCATGCCCAATGAGTATCATGACCCTTAAAGCAGGTATTGAGCAGGCTATTAAAAAAGCTGTGCCCGAAATTACCGCCATTGAGGCCATAAACCTAACGGACATTGATGACCCCAATGCCGTGCTTCCCGAAAATTTAAGGTAGTTGTTAAGATTTGTTAAATCCCCGGTTCAATTGGGGGATATGACTTATTTTTGATGAAGTTTAAAAACTATTTTGGCGCTCGCAGCGTAATATATGTTGAGCTAAGTAGTTAATGGTTTTATGAAATATTTATTTGGTTTACTGCTGTTATTTGTTTCAATGGGCGCTTTTGCACAAAGCAAAGATCGCCCCGTTGTGCAATTTACCGGTATTACACATAATGCCGATAGCGTAAAGATCACCATCCCTTATGTAACCATTACCAATACTTCGGCACATAATATTATTAACGTATCAAACTATAAGGGATACTTTTCATTTGTAGTACATGAGCGCGATACCCTTCGCTTCACCTGCGTTGGCTATGCCCCGGTTACCGTGGTTATTCCATCCAATCTGCCAAATGAAAGTTATACTACCCAGGTATCCCTGAAAGCGCAGATCATCAACCTGCCTACATTTCACGTGTTTCCATGGGCCACTACCGATGAGTTTAAAAAAGATTTCCTGGCTATAAAACTTGCTGATGACGATTTGGAGATTGCCCGCAAGAATATCAGCAAGGCAACCCTATCGGCCCTGTACAATACTTTGCCCCGCGATGCCCAGGAAATACAATCAGCCAATGCGCAGGCTATGCACACCAGCATCCTGAATTCGCACTCGCTTACACCCAATCCGCTGTTAAACCCGCTGGCATGGGGTAGCCTCATCAAGTCAATATCTGACGGAGATAAGAGTAGTAAATAATCAAGATTTAAACACCACCAGTTTTTCTATAAACTTAAGTATGTCTACTTCGGCGGCCAGAGGCCGTTTAATAGTTGACACCCGGCTGGAGCCGAGCGGCGGCGGAATGCTTATGAAGGGTTAAACCAATCCCTCAAAATTCATTACCTCACCATCAAATATTTCCAACTCCTGCAAATTATGACTTACAATAATTGTTGTGGCCCCCAATTGCTTAATCAGCGGCTTAAGCTCTTCCAACAGCAAAGTTTTCATCTTGCTATCCAGTGCCGAAAACGGTTCATCCATTAAAAGCAGTTTGGGTTTGGTAGCCAATGCCCTCAAAATGGCCAGCCGCTGTTGTTGCCCGCCGGATAAGTGATCGGGCTTGTGAGTGGTAAAGTTATCCAGTTGTCCCAATTGCAGCAGGCGCTTTATCCAGTCGGTATCATTGCTGGCATACTCCAGGTGTTGCTGCACCGTCATGTTCGGGAACAGGGCATAGTTTTGAAATACGAAGCCGATATGCCTTTTTTGCGGCGATAAATTGATCAGTTGTTCATCATCAAACCAGGTAATTCCGTCCGCTATGACCTTCCCTTTTCGTGGCGCTGACAGACCGGCTATTATTTTAAGCAATGTGGTTTTTCCGGACCCCGAAGGCCCCCAAATTTTGGTAACGCTGCCGGAAACAAACTGCCGTTTTATCTTCAGCAATTGTCCGCCATGATAGGCTTTCAGTTTTATTTCAATATCTACGCTGATCATGCTAAGGGGCCTTTCGCCTGGTATTTATTGAACATAAAAACAGCTATCACCAACACAAAAGTGATGGAAAATAAAATAAGCGAATAGTTGTTGGCCGAGGCATAGTCCATCTTCTCTACCGAATCGTACACCGCGATGGATGCCACCCTTGTAATACCAGGGATATTGCCGCCAATCATCAGCACAACACCAAACTCACCCAGCGTATGGGCAAAGGTTAAAACCGCGGCGGTTAATAATGATGGTTTGATGTTGGGCAGCAGTACATACCTGAACGTTTGCCATTCGGTTTTACCCAATGTGTATGACGCTTCGGCTAATGAAACCGGCAATTGCTGCAGAGCGGATTTTACAGGACCCACCATAAAAGGCATACTATAAATTACCGAAGCCAGGACCAAGCCCGGAAAGGAAAAAACCAGTTGCACATCAAAAGTGTCATGCAGCCATTTCCCTAAACCATGCTGCGGACTAAAAGCCAGCAGCAGATAAAAGCCCAGTACCGATGGCGGCAACACCAAAGGCATAGTAATAATTGCTTCGAAAATGATCTTGATAAACGATCTTCCCCTTGAAAGCCACCAGGCAAATGGCAGCCCGATAAGCAGTAGCAAAAGCGTGGTGATGCCTGCTAATTTTAATGTGAGCCATATGGGCGATAGGTCCATCGATAAAAATACAAATTATTGTACCCTATAACCATAGGCTTTAAAAATACTTTTAGCGGCCGGGCTTAAAATGTACCGGTAAAATTTTCCGGCCGCAGGGTTTGCCGCACCGTGTTTCAGGATCACCATGCCCTGCAGTATGGGGTCGTAAGTTTTGGGATCGACGACCGTATAAAACAGCGGTGTTTTATCTCCCAGTTCCTTTACCAGCGATTGGGTAGTGAAACCGATATCGGCCACGCCTGTGGTAATGTAAGTATTTACCTGAGATATGCTTTCTCCATAAACGGCCTTCGATTTGGCATCATCCAAAATCCCCTTATCCCCGAGCAATTGCTCGGCGGCTTTGCCATAAGGTGCTATAGCCGGGTTTGCTATGGCGATTTTTTTTATCCTTGCCGAAAGCAGCAGGCGTTCCCAGTTTTCAAAACCAATGTTTTGCGTACTGCAAATGATCAGGCTGCCCGAGGCATACACTACCGGTTTTTCCTTTGCAAAACCATTTTTAAAAAGCGTTTCGGGAAAGGCCATATCTGCCGATAGAAACACATCAAACGGAGCTCCATTACTGATCTGAGCTACCAGCTTACCCGATGAGCCTATAACAACATCAATAGTAATTCCTGTTTTTTGCTTAAAATCTTTTTGTAAAACCTCCATTGCCGGGTGCAGGTTAGCAGCTGCCGCCACCCGGATATTTTGGGCGTTTACGGTTAAGCTTGCTGTAAATAGCAGGGCGAATAAAAAAAGAATGCTTTTTTTAAGCCCGGTATTGTAATGTTCGCTTTGCATCGGTTTTATAGTTTTTAGCTTGCAGGCAACAGTTTTCGTTTTGGTAATGAAGCACATCGTGATTTTTGAAAAGCGATGTTTTGATGCCCTAACACTACAAATATACGCTTGTTATAACCAATAGCGGTTCATATATTAGTCATGTTAAGTTATCTGATAAATCAAGTTTTAACAATGATAAAACGCTCAGGCACCGCGCGCCGGCTTTAAAAATACGCCTGATGAGAAATGTCATTGTTGTTTTTTAGGCGTGGCCCTTTAATATGAAATAGATGGAAAAACCGCTTCGAACACTTTAGTAAATGGGCCTGTGACTATTTATGTATAGTAATTCCCGGATATTAACAACAAATAGCTAAAAATTAACATTTTAAATAACTGTTTAATGTACTTTTAATAGGAATAGAAAAATAAAAATATTATAATTGTATCCGGCCTGACGCTAACCAAACAACCATTTCTTTCGCGCCTGTAGTGAAACCACCATTACAGGTGCGGAATACATCCATTTCCCAAGCCTATGTTTAAACTTTTACTGAGATCTTTTATCGGTATTATATTGTTTTGCTTATGCTTTTCAACAGGCATAGCTCAAACCACGGTTCAAATAAGCGACAAAGTAAACCAGCACATTTTTGAATATAAGCAGATAGTTTATTTTGAGGATACAACCGGAAAACTTAGCCTCGATGGTATTCGCGACGCTTACTTAGCAGGCAAATTTGCAGCTAACCAGGAGCCTACCCCCGTTACTCATCACAACAATTCGGCTTATTGGTACCGCATAAAAATTGGTAAGGCCAATGCCACCAGCAACAACTGGATCCTGGAGTTTTTTGATCAAACTATCGATAGTATTACCGTTTATTCGCCCGTTAACAATACTTACCGGGCAACCTCGCTTGGCAGCAGTCGCCCTTTTGCCGCGCGCTTTTACAAACACAAAAACTTTAGCTTTAATATCAACAGCAACCAGGGCCCCGATGACGCTTATTATATCCGCATCCGTTCGGGGCATTCGGTTAATGTGATCATGGTATTGCGTACGGTAAGCCGCTTTATTGGTTACGCGCTCGACGAATATTTTTTCTTTGGTGTTTTTTACGGTATGATCCTGGTTTTTGGCCTGTACAATTTCATGATGTTCATAGCCATGCGCCAGGTGCAATACCTGTATTACATCATTTATAACTTAAGTATTGGCCTTTATGAAATGTGTGCCGATGGCATAGCTTACCAGTATATCTGGCCAAACTATCCCGGCTGGAACAATTACGCGTATGGTATCGCCCTGTTCTCGGCCAGTATTTTTGCCATCCTTTTTGCTCAAAGCCTGCTCAATTTAAAAGTTAATGCCCCGCGCTTAAATAAAGTGATCAAAGGGGTGATCATTTTCAGGTGTATTTATTTCCTGGCCTGCATTACCATTAATATGGCCTGGTTTAACTACAAGATCATCGAGTTTTTGCCG
The DNA here is from genome assembly GCF_050433785.1 of Mucilaginibacter sp. 3215. Lineage (NCBI taxonomy): Bacteria > Pseudomonadati > Bacteroidota > Sphingobacteriia > Sphingobacteriales > Sphingobacteriaceae > Mucilaginibacter > Mucilaginibacter sp. 3215. The sequence goes on along the minus strand of NZ_JBNPWO010000005.1, from coordinate 29,223 downwards.
CTGTGCATTTCTTTTTATGCGGGTTGTTATGTGTTGATAAAAGGGTATAAACCGGCGCGGTTCTTTGTTATCGGGTATACGTTTTTACTTACCGGCTTTGTTATTAAAAGCTGTATAGCACTAAATATCTGGTGGCTGCCCGTTACCGAGTTTGATTACTACAGTCTTAGTATTTGTTTTATTATGGAGATGCTGTTCATCTCTTTTGCTATAGGCGATAAAGTGCGGATCCTTAAAAAAGAAAAGGATGTTGCCCAGCAGGACATTATTGCTCAGATGAAACAAAACGAAGAGCTGAAAGATACCCTGAACCGCAGCCTTGAAGCCCAGGTGCAGGAACGCACCCGCGAGCTGGTTGAAAAGTCATCAATGATAGCGGAGCAAAATGAGGAGCTTAAATCAGTTAATGAGCTGCTGCAACAACAGGCCGAAGAGATCTCGCGCATGAATGTACTCCTCGAAAAAGATAACATTATCCTGCATAATGACATTGAAAAAGTAACCCACGATAGGGTAATGCTCACCGAAGTTGACTTTGAAGAGTTTAGCCGTATTTATCCCGATAGGGAAACCTGCTTCAAATTCCTGTCCGACCTGAAATGGGAGCAAGGCTATGCCTGCCGCAAATGCAGCAATACACATTACGGCAGCGGCCACCTCCCTTACAGTCGCCGGTGTTCAAAATGTGGTTATGAGGAGTCGGTAATAGCTTACACCATACTGCAAAATACCCGGATCCCTATCAATAAAGCTTTTTATATGATCTTCCTGATGTATTCAACCAAGGGTAAGATCTCGTCACACAAACTTTCCGAAATTCTTTCTATCCGTCAAAGCACTTGCTGGGCTTACAGCTCGCGCATAAAAAAAGTAATGGAGCAGCGTAAAAAAGAGATCAAAAACGCGGGAAATAAAGGGTGGAGTAAATTAGTGATCGACACGAATGCTTAACAACAGGATAAGTCAGGCGAAATTCACCCCCAAAGCTGTATGTAAGGATGCACTAAAGGCATGTCATCTATTTCCACTTAATAGGGGGAATAATTATCTATTTACAATTGCATGGCTAAACATATATGTTTAAACATCTACATTTGTTTCAACATTTGAAAATAATCATGTCATTAGTAGAAAAATTACAATGGAGATCGGCCGTTAAGAAATTCGATCCCAACAAAAAAATAAGCGCAGAACAGTTAGAGGCTTTAAAAACAGCCATTCAGTTAGCACCATCATCATTAGGCCTGCAATCATATAAGGTGATTGTTGTGCAGGATGCAGAGACAAGAAAGAAATTACGGGCCGTTGGGTACGACCAATCGCAGATTACCGATTCATCGGCTCTGTTTGTGTTTGCTTCATTAACTAACCTTGATGAGGATTTTGGTAAAAAATTCATTGACCTTGTTGCTTCAACCCGCAGCATTGCCCGTGAAAGCCTTGCTGGTTATGAGCAAATGGTATTAGGCACCCTGGCCAGCCGTACCGATGAGCAAAAAGTTGAATGGTCACACAAACAGGCTTATATTGCTTTAGGGGTTTTATTGGCTGAAGCTGCAGAAATTGGGGTAGACGCGGGTCCAATGGAAGGTTTTGACGCTGCGAAATTCGACGAGATCCTGGGCTTGAAAGAAAAAGGCTTAACTACCTCGGTAATTGCCGCAGTAGGTTTCCGTGCCGAAGACGACGCTTACAGCAAAATGCTAAAAGTACGCAGGCCGCAAAGCGAGCTTTTTATTGAAGCGTAATTTTAGGTTGATTAGGTGAGTGGTTGATTGAGTTAAGTGGTTGCGGCTGCCGAAACAAAACCACTCTCTTAATCAACTATTCACTACTCACCAATCGAAGACTTCCTGATAAACAGTTTTGATTTCAATACATGTTGCTTTTTAGGAGCGGAGCCGTTGTTTTCCAGCACATCGAACAGTAAAGTTGCTGCCTTTACGCCCATTTCGTAAGCGGGTTGCGTTATGGTTGAAAGAGGAGGAGAAAGGAGCGGGGCTACCCTGAGGCTTGAAAAACTAATCACTTTCAGATCGTTAGGTATCGAAATGCCAAGGTCATTACAAACGTAGTAGGTGGCAAAAGCCAAACGTTCAACCGAACTGAAAATACCATCAGGCTTGATTACCTGTAAGGCCTTTTTCAAAATCTTATAATTTTCCTTTTCATCGTTACTGCAATCAATAACCAGGGTATCATCAAACACGATCTTGTGCTTAGCCAGCGCATCCATATAGCCCTGCATCCGCACTTTACCTATTGAAATACTTTTGTTAACCACCAGGTAAGCAACCTTTTTGCACCCGGTTTTAATAAGATGTTCGGTTGCGGCGAAGCTGGCGTCATAGTCGTTAGTAGTTACTTTGGCGGCTTCAATATCCTCATAAACGCGGTCGAAAAAAACCACAGGCACATGCTTTTTTTCCAGCTGGCGCAGATAGTTGTGGTCACTGGCCTCGCCGGATACCGACATGATAATGCCATCGGCTTTACCATTGTTAAGGTAATTTACAAACGATACTTCCTTTTCAAAAACGTCGTCGGTGCGGTAAAGCAAAATGTAGAATCCCTTTTTACGGGCAACCTCTTCAATGCCATTGATAGCCTGCGAAAAAAAGTCGTTAGCTATTTCGGGAACGATAACAGCCAGGGTTTTGGTCTTTTTATCGCGGAGGTTACTGGCATAATGGTTGGGCAAATAGTTATGTTGTTTGGCGTATGCTAAGATCCGCTCTTTGGTGTCTTTATTAATATCAGTATTTCCATTAAAGGCCCTCGAGATGGTTGATGTGGAGATATTGAGTTCCTTTGCCAGTTTTTTGATATTGATATTGTCCATTTTCGCTCGCTAAATCTATTTCCTATAGGCCAAATGTAATAAAACAGATCAATTGTGTTTAAACATTAAGGCCATAATTGTCAAAATATCATTACAAAAGATAGCTCTATCGGGAATAGCTCCCTGCCTGGACGACAAGAGGTTAACTGTAAGTTAATCAGTGGCATGCGGTTTGCATGACATTAGTACAAAAAGCAGGACCTGGTTTATGGCAAAACGAATTTTGATAGTTGATGATAGTGAGCTGATGATAGAGGTAATGACCTACATCCTGCTTGGTAAAGGTTACGAAGTAGCCTCGTCAACCCATGCCCATGAACTTTTCAGGATTATAAAAGCATGCCACCCTGACCTTGTGATCCTGGATATTGTTAATAAAAGCATGGACGGCCGTGAGCTATGCCGGCTCATTAAATTGAACCGGGCCACTAAAAATCTTCGTGTAATTGTTTGTTCAGAAAATGAGGAAACCGAAGCACATGAACCGCAAAAAGGAGCGCCGGATGATGTTTTGCACAAGCCGTTTGGCATGAACAGCCTGATCCATAAGGTTCAGTTGCAGCTGGCGGCCTGATTAAATGTGCAAAATAATGATCTGTAAATTAACCTGTTAATGTAGAAATTTGTTATCGCCCGCCGCCTGTTGTTGCTTTTGTAACATGGGATACGTATGTTTACCGTAGAGAAGATAAAGATGGGATTGCCACTAAGAATAACTTTTAACGATACCGACCACGTGTATCAAATTAATACCTCGCCAATTACCCCAACCACCAGCGAACTTGAGATCCTGTTAAATGGCGAGAAAATAATCCTTCAAAAAGACGCCCGCCGTGTATGGGTACAAAAAGGCGAAGGCCCGGTAATTGACCCCGAATTTGCGCAAGCTTTGGGACGCTCGGTTGCTTTGAGGTTTAGGATGTAAACGAGTTAATTAACGGCGACAGCCGTTAATATCAAAAAATTCTCTCCCTTTAATTTTTTGAGCGAGGATAATATCGGGGTTTGGTTTTCTATTTCCAGGATCAATCCAATAAAAAACCCGCCGGAACTTTTATGGCCAATTTCTACGCTTTTTATTTTGATGACCTCATCATTAAAGCAAACGAAGTCTCCGGCTGCAATTGTTCCCCGAATAATCTCGCCGGTGATAACTAATCCGCGACCAGTAATATTAAACCAATCCTGTAGAAGGAATTGTGCGGTGTTTTGCATTAGATTAAAGTACAAAAAAAATGTCATTTCAACGAACAGGACGAGGAAACCCGCTTCCGCTCCCTTGAAATGACATTTGCTGGCTGCCTTACATCATTCCCAACATCACAACACCCATCAAAATCATTAACCCATCCTCAATAATAGTTACTGTGCTCATGGGCAAATTAAACACCGCGCCAAGGCATGCACAACGGATCTGCCTTTTGCTGAAAACACTTTGCAGCACACCAATCAGGCTTATCGTCATCACCGCAACCATAACGGCGTTAACCGTTACCGGCGCAATGTTAAGCGCAAAGGCAAGGCCTAAACCCAGTTCAACAAAAACATATACGTAGCCCCATCCGCGCCAGCGTTTGGCCACCACATCATACATGGCATAGCTGTCGGCAAAGCCCGCAAGATCCAGCAGTTTAAAAAAGGAGAATACCAGGAAAAAGCCGCTCATGAAAACGCGCATGGCCGTAGTGATGTTAAATCCGCCTGTATAGCGTCCGGCAATTATTGCTGCTGCTAAAATATAACCAAAAATGAGCAGGATCGGCTTGTAGGTTTGCAGCCAGGTGCGGTTTTCAGCAGCATCTGTCGTGCTCATATGGTGATGATGTACCTCTGCTTCGCTAAGCTGGTATTTAGGATAAGCAGCAAGAGCTTGTTGAAGATCGCCTGTTGATACGTGCTTTTTCATGGTGATGTCGGCAGTGCCTTCGGCTAAAGAGATCTCAACTTTTTCGATGTTGGGAACCTGCTGTAACAGGCCCTGCACTTTAGCCAGGCAGCCGGTGCAGGTCATGCCGGTGATATTATAGGTATGTGTCATGATAATTTGTATTTGTTGATACAAAATTACCATGAGCCGGCAGTGGAGTTATTACGGTATTATGGGTATGATTTATAAGATTTACAGTTCGACACGAAACGCTCAGCAAGCCGGCCACAATTTGATCGAATTACACGAACCATTGCAGAATAAATTCGTGTAATTCGTTTCAATTCGAAAAATTCGTGCTTTAAATATCTTCCAGGTTTGTGCGTTTACTACCCTGAAGGGCTTTAAAGGCAGATGGCGTCATCCCCGTTACCTGTTTAAACTGGCTGGATAGGTAGGCAACACTGCTATAGTTTAATTGAAAAGCGATTTCGGAAAGACTACGTTCATTATAAACCAGGAGTTCCTTCACTTTTTCAATTCGCTGGGCTATGTAGTATTTTTCGATGGTTGAGCCTTCTACAGCCGAAAACAGGTTGCTCAGGTACCCATAATCATAATTAAGTTTTGAAGTAAGCAGCGCCGAAAGCTTTAAGGGCGATTGCGTTTCGGCGTAATGCACATGCTCAATGATGAGGGTTTTGATCTGTTCAATAATACGGCTCTTTTGATCGTCAATGAGTTCAAAACCAAGGGTATTTAACGATGTTTCCAATCGTTTAAGTTGACCCGGGGTAGGGGCTTCTTTAATCTCTACCTCACCAAGATCAACGGAAACTGGCTGCAGCCCGGCTTTTTCCAGCTCGGTTTTCACCATTATTTTGCAGCGGCTGCAAACCATGTTTTTTATGTACAGCTTCATGGCTGCAAAACTACTATTTTACTACTTCATCCACCAGTTGTTTCAGTTCGCGATAACGCTGTTGCCTGCCATCGTTTTTAATATAAAAAGTCATCATAAAGGCGGCGTACTTTTTATCCTTGTCTATCCACGGAAAGCTCCCAAACAACCCCGGACTGCTTACGGTATGGGCATCAAATACCCACTCGCCGTAACCGTAACCTAAACCGCCGGCCTCGGCAGGAGAATAGGCGATCTTAACGTCAGCGGTGATCCTGTTTTCCTGCATCTGGGCTATACTATTTTCGTTCAGGATACGCTTTCCGTTAAAAATGCCCCGGTTCATGATCATGGTCAAAAAGTTCAGGTAATCCTCGGGAGTACTGTAGGCCCCGCCCGCGGGCAGGGCTACTTTGGCATTTCCAAAATCAGTATGCTGCATATTAAGCGGCCTGGCAATACGTTCGGCAAATAAGGTTTCAAAATTTTTGCCGCTGATTTTTTCGATGATAGCCCCGGCAATTTGCAAGCCGGCATTGCTGTAGTGAAAAACCTTGCCGGGTGTACCTTCCATCGGTAAGGCTGCTATATCGGCTATTGCATCATCCATCGAGTTATCCTGGCGCATATCTTCTAAACTTTCTTTTAATGGCGGCGTTTTGATCCCGGTTTGGTGCGACAGGCATTGACCAATGGTGATGCCGCCCTTGCCATGTCGCGATAGTACAGGCAAATATTTGCCAACTGTATCGCTCAATTTTAGCTTTCCCTCATCAACAAAGGTCATCACCAAAGCGGCACTAAGCCATTTGCTGCAGCTGGCAATAGCCACCTTTGAAGTAGACTTATAGTCATCCAGATCAGCCTTTTTGCCTTGTTTGCGGGCTACCATGCGGGCAACAAATTTTTGCCTCATGTTCATATCATTAACTGCGTGGTTGTAAACCACCCGGCCATTTTTATAAACAACAAGCACCACCCGGCCACCCATTTCGGGTGCGTGGTCATTTAGCCAGTTATCAACTTTGGTAAAATTGTATTGCCCATTTACTTTAATAGCGCTAAAGGAAATAAGTATTAGTAGTAAGATAGATCTTGCTTCCATTTTTGAGGGTGATTGATGCGTTTGTTTGACTGCTACGCTAATTTAAAGTTTATTCATACATGCTGATTATATTGATGGCGACGAGCACAAAAGCAGCGCGATTTGTAGTCTCACCTTCCTTTTTTCTTTATTCAACGATTATTTGCACCCGCCTAACTAATTGTTACATTTATTATAAGGGATTGTACTTTTCTTTGTATTGCAAACCGAATGGCTATGAAAACCAACAGAAAATCCTTGTATCAACGAAAAGCGTTCCTTATCATCCTGATTTTATTTGCAGGCTTTTTGTGCATCCAGTTTGTGCGCCCGGATGTTCCTAACCCGCCGGTAACGGGCGATCTGGAAGCCCCGGCAGATGTTAAGGCTATTATTCAACGTGCCTGTTATGATTGCCATTCAAACAACACCAATTTACGCTGGTACGATAAAATAGTCCCCATTTACTGGGGGGTGGCATCCCATATCAAACAGGGCAGGGCCGACCTTAATTTTTCCGAATGGAATAGGCTCGCGCCGGCCGATCAGAAAGGCAAACTCTGGGAGTCGGTAAATCAAATAATAGCCGGAGCAATGCCTTTGCCGGGTTATACCGCTGTTCATACCGGCGCAAAAGTATCAGCAGCCGATCTTGCTGTTTTGAAGAACTATCTTGCTTCAATGGTGCACAGCAAGCCTGCCGATACGGCGGTTATCAATGCCGCCGACAGGCAATATCAGTATTGGCAAAAAAACAAAACAGCAGTAAGCAAATTGCCGACAGCGGCCAACGGCATCTCTTATATCCCCGATTATAAAAACTGGCAGCCTATCAGTACTACTGAGCGTTTTGATAATAACACCCTGCGCGTAATCTTCGGTAATGATATTGCCGTGAAAGCGATCAAAGAAAACAAGATCCACCCCTGGCCAAACGGCGCCATATTTGCTAAAGTGGCCTGGGCGCAACTACAGGATAAAGACGGGACCACCCATACCGGCGAGTTTAAGCAGGTGGAATACATGATAAAAGACGATAAAAAATATGCATCTACCTATGGCTGGGGATGGGCGAGGTTTAAGACCCCGAAGATGGTGCCGTACGGCGGTGCAAATGTAATGTTTACCACAGAATGTATGAATTGCCACAAGCCGATGGCTGCCGAAGATTTTGTATTTACCCAACCAATTAAACACTAACCCCATGAAAGCATTATATAGTTTACTCGCTGTATGCAGCTTAATGTTTGCGGCCTGCTCCGATAACAAACCGGTTGAATTGTACAACACCAAAGCCGCGTTGCCATCATCCCCGAAATATAACCTCGATGGTTTGAAGGTAATCACTTCATTTGTTAATAAGACCAAAGGAACAGCCTCAACACTTTACGGGAATGACCTGGCTTTGAAATCGGCAATTGATGGAAACAAAACAGTTGGCGCTAATGAAGTATTTACACTGGTAACCTGGAAGCAACAGGATGACGACCATTGGTTTGGCGCAAAGATCCCATCAAATGTTGAATCGGTTGAAGTGATTAAAACTACATCGCCTGGTAATAGCGTAGCTGTTAATTATCAACAACTTAATGGTAAGGCGCTCGACTTAAAAGCAGATACTTCGGGCCAGTCTGAAAGGATTAAATATATCCTTGGGCAAAAGCCTTCTGTTTTGCCGTAGCAATAGAATAAGCTTTTTACAGTTTTGGGCCGTGCGATTCCCTTCTTGAGAGGAGTGGAGGGAGTGTGTTTCTGTTTTGATAAGTCTATCGCAAAGACACACCCCTGCTACCACTCATCCCTCCGCGCCCTCTCAAGAGGGAATTTAAGAAAAGCCTTGAGCCTTCTGCTTTTAGCTTTAAGCTATATCTATTTCAGTCCGATCACCGTCTTGAGGTGGGACTTCAAGTGTTTTTACCGGTTCTAACCCGGAGGCATATCCAAACAGGCGGCGTTCTTTGATTATCGTAGCTACCTCCGCAGGTACAAACTCTTCCCAGCCATCGGCGCCAAGTTTAATCAGCTCAAGCACATTGTCGGTTTCAACGTTGAGGTTATTTTCGTTATAATGCCTGATATCTTCTATTTTATTGTTGGCTATCAGGTACCGGTACAGATCAATCAGGTGTGGGGGAAGGTAAAAACGCAGGCAATTCCAGATCACACCATCGCGCAGGGTAGGGTATATAAACAGTTTCACCTTACGGCTAAACAACGTAGCGAACGACTCTAAAATGCCGCCCGGCAAATCTTTATAATGTTCTTCAGAGAAGATATACTCCAGGTTAGGGAAACCAAGTACCACGCCCATTTTAAGTTTGGTGATCTTTGAAAGATAGGCCACCAGTTTATAATACTCGTGAAAATTAGAGATCATCACCGTTTGGCCCAGCGAGCCGAGGATATCTACACGGTCGAGAAAGTCCTTCTCGTCAATATCGGCATTGATATCGGCGTTACGTTCTTTAAGGGCCTGGAGGGTAAGCTCGGTAACAACAACAACATTGTCCTTATCAACATCCGATTCCTGTAAAAACTGTTTAACACCGGTGTTCAACATATCCATGTGCACGTTGATAACCGGGCGAAAACGGCCGCGTACCATTACGATATGCTTTTTGTATAAAACCTCAGATGGTTGCAGGTTTTTACCATCGGGCCCAAACAGTGCCGCATCCGAAAAGCCGTATTTTACCAGGTGAAGGCTCATGAGCCGGTTATCAACTTTGGTAAAGTTTGGGCCTTCAAAGCGGATCATGTCTATCTGGATCCTGTCGCGCGAGAGGTTATCCATCAGCGAAAGCAGGAATACCGGTGGAATCTCATTATAATAAAAGCAGGCATACATCAGGTTTACACCCAATATCCCTACAGCCTGCTGCTGCAGGTTATTGTCATTATCCAGCAGCTTAACGTGGATCACCACATCATTGTACTGCCCGTTCGGCTCCAGCTGAAAGCGTACGCCCATCCAACCGTGGCCTTCATTTGTTTTATTGTAATTGAGGGCCGATATGGTATCCGCGAAAGCAAAAAAAGTTGAAGTATCGCCACGCTGCGTACCAAGGCGTTCAATGAGCAGCCCATATTCATGACCAAGCATGGCCATCAGCCGCGGTTCGCTTACATAACGGCGGGTTTGTTGTACCCCATAAATAGCATCTGAAAAAAGCATGTCATAGGCCGACATGGTTTTGGCTATGGTGCCGGATGACGCCCCGGCTTTAAAAAAGTTTGCTGCTACGTCCTGTCCTGCACCTATTTCGGCAAATGAGCCATAAATTTCGGGGTTAAGATTAATGGCCAGCGCTTTTTGTTTGGTCCCAATATCTTTATTGTGAATGGCATTCATACCCATTAAATTATTATAGTTTACTGTTACCAGTAGTATAACCTTGCTAAGAAGGTCTAAAATTACACTTTTTTAAGCGAAGGCGTGTTAAGAATGTATTACAAAATAAGCAATGGGCTCGTTTTATTACGTTCAGAAAATAAATTAATGTGCTTTTGACAGATATTCGGGCTTGATATTCAGGGCCATCAGATAAAGGTTCCAAAAAAAAAGAAACAAAAACATTTGCGTAGTTAAATGGCTACATTTATATTTGTAGTCAAATAGCTACACGATGAATTTAAGACGAGATGTATTTCAAGCCATAGCCGACCCAACCCGAAGGGCCATCCTTTTACTGGTTGCTACACAAGCGATGACCGCTGGTGTAATTGCATCAAACTTTGACACCGCCCGGCCTACAGTTTCTAAGCATCTGCAAATACTTACCGAGTGCGAATTGCTTAAACAGGAGCAAAACGGCAGGGAGATCTATTATCATATTAATGCAGAAAAAATGAAAGATGTGGCCGACTTCATTGAACCGTTCCGCGCAATGTGGGAAGACAGGTTCAACAAATTAGAAACTATTATGAAAAATTATAAAGGCAAATAACATGGAACAAAAAACAAAAATAGATGCTGAAAACGGCAAACAGGATTTAACCATTACAAGAGTGTTTGACTTACCGGTCGAACTGCTTTTTAAAGCCTACATGGAGCCCGAAATTGTTGAGCAATGGATGGGAACAAAAGTGCTGAAGCTTGAAAATAAAAAGCACGGCAGCTGGCAATTTGAAACAAAAGACCCGCATGGAAACGTTGTTTTTAAAGCCAACGGAACAATTCATGAGTTTATCCCCGGGCAAAAGATCACCCGTACGTTTGAAATGGATAACGCGCCCTTTGATGTGCAACTCGAGTTCCTGGAGTTTGAAAAGCTTACCGACGATACCAGCAAGCTCAATATGCATGTGGTTTACCGAACGCCCGAACTGAGAGACCAGATGCTTAAGCTGCCTTTTGCCTATGGTATAAATATGGCCCATAACCGCCTGCAGGAAGTAGTAAACAAATTGAAATAACACATATCATGAAACGGAATAAAATTATCTATTGGATTGCTACCATCTGGCTTGCTTTAGGGATGATATCAACGGGAATGGTACAGTTATTAAAAGCGAAGGCCGGGGCAGGAGGGGCCGACAGCTTGACGCATTTAGGTTATCCGGGTTATGTTTTAACTATATTGGGCATCTGGAAAGTTTTGGGCGTTATAGCAGTATTGATTCCTAAATTTCCGGTGGTAAAGGAATGGGCGTACGCGGGTTTTTTCTTTGCTATGTCGGGCGCGATTTTTTCGCATATTGCAGCGGGGAATGCTATAGCTGAGATATTTCCCGCGCTGCTATTACTGGTACTTACTGTAATATCATGGTATTTCAGACCCGCCGAAAGAAAAGTAATTTCGGGAAACCAATAAATGAACGAGATGAACCCCAAAGTTGATTTTTATTTTAATAAAGCCGGGAAGTGGCAGGAAGAAGTAGAGCAATTGAGATCGGTTGTTCTTGATTGCGGATTGACCGAAGAATTAAAATGGGGCTGTCCCTGTTATACCTTTCGGGAAAGCAACATCGTTTTGATCCATGTATTTAAAGAATATTGCGCGCTTTTATTTTTCAAGGGAGCTTTATTAAGTGATACCCATAACATCCTTATTCAGCAAACCGAAAACGTACAAGCGGCGCGGCAGATCAGGTTTACCAATGCCGGGGAAATAGCCGGGCAAAGAAGTATCCTGAAAGCCTATATTTATGAAGCCATTGAGGTGGAAAAGGCAGGACTAAAAGTAAATTTAAAGCAAACGGAAGATTTTGCCGTCGCTCAGGAGTTTCAACATAAATTAAATACCATACCCGCCCTTAAAACCGCATTTGAAGCATTAACACCCGGACGACAAAAAGCGTATCTCCTTCATTTTTCCCAACCCAAACAAGCCTCAACCCGCGAGGCGAGGGTTGAAAAATGGATGCCGCAAATCCTTAACGGTAAAGGGTTGAATGATTTGTAATGCAGCCCGTTTTGAAGAATAAAAAGCGGGGGCCTGTGCGATTCCCCTCCCGAGAGGGGTGTAGGGGTGTGTTTCCGCTTTGAAAAGGCAATCGCATAAACACACCCCTGCCACCGCGCTGTCTTACGCGCCCCTCTCAAGAGGGGAATTGAAAAATCACCTAAAAACCAATAAACCATAACCTGCAATAAATATGAAGCTATCACCAGAACTACAGAGAGAACTTATCGGCATACTGAAAACGCGTTTTGAAAAAAACATGAACCGCCACACCGGCATAGAATGGGCCGGGGTACAGGTAAAGCTGAAAGCCGATACCGAAAAACTATCGATACTTAATGAAATGGAAATAACCGGCGGAGAACCCGATGTTGTTGCTTACGATAAAAATACGGGCGAATATATTTTTTTCGACTGTGCCGCAGAAAGCCCCAAAGGCCGCAGAAGTGTTTGCTACGATCATGAAGCGCTGGAAGCCAGAAAAGAACACAAGCCCGGAAACAGCGCTGTGGAAATGGCGAAGGATATGGGCATTGAACTTTTAAATGAAGAACAATACCGCGAATTGCAAAAGCTTGGAAAGTTTGATACCAAAACCTCAAGCTGGATAAAAACACCGGCCAATATCAGGGAGCTTGGTGGCGCCATTTTTGCCGATTTCCGTTATGGCACCATATTTATTTACCACAATGGGGCGGAGTCATATTATGCTGCCAGGGGCTTTAGAGGGGCGTTGAGGGTTTGAGTTTTTCTTTTGCACAGTCGCTTGAGTTGGGAACTCAAATATTAGAGGTCATGTACTTACTCTAAAAACGGTTTAACCTCTACCCATTCTTTATCCTGTTTTATTTCAAATGAAAACTCACGCTTTACATCGGGCGCTTTTGTTTTTTTCTGAAGATATTGGTTTGCTTTCCCGGGATGATCAATATAAGCATAAACATCTAAGAAGGAATCGTTGTAGACATGGCCAATGTAATGCAGGGTTACTACTTTACCCGTTTCATTGATTAGTTCGTCCTCAAGCGTATTAGCAACGTCTATTTCTGACTCAAGCGGTAGCCCATTTTTCATAACACTATCATGCTTAAGCGCAACGTGAATTTGCAGGCACCACGGATAGCTTTTCTTTTCGCCGTAATTTTTATAGGCGGTGTTAACAGATCCAACAACAGGCCTCCCGTCAGGTAATTTTGCTTCAATAACTGAAAAACTTTCGGGAGGAAAAATGGTATGCTTGTTCTGGGCCTTACAACCCAATATTAGTAATTGTAGTAAAATAACTATGACAAGGCGAAAGTAACGTAGCATGGATAAGGTTAGTATTATGCGATGCTAAAATAGATATTCAATGTGGCTAAAACAACTGGTATTGAGTTCCCGACGCATTATATGGCTTAAGTTCACTGGTTGACTTTATGGTATAGTGAGGCTTTATTTTTATCTGGCGGGATCTCAGGGTAATGCTTCAGATTTCAAGCAGGATGCTTGCTTTATTGGGGGACGAAGTTACACTGGCGTTAAACTTCGACCAGTAGGCTAACCAGGCAATTATTGCCTGGCTGATACCGCAAATAGTATAAATGATTTAACTTTCTTTGATGTTAAACGGATGCACGTATGGAAAAATTTAGCCAGAGCTATCCGGCTGGAAAGGTGTTTTCTGGAAATTAAATATCTTGTGGAGAAATAAAAGATTAAAAATTTACCTTTGTGGTAAAATTTTAATTAATATATTCTACCCTATATGAAATTAAACCAACTCACTTTTACCAGATTTCTTGCAGCGGTTGCTATTATTGTATACCACACCAGGAGCAATATTTGGCCGTTTAATTTGCCAGTTTTACAAAATGTATTCAATAAGGCAAATGTTGGTGTAAGTTACTTTTTCATATTGTCGGGATTTGTGATGATCATTGCCTATGGTCAGCAAAAACATGTTCAAGTTAAGCCGGGAAACTATTATTTGAACAGGATAGCCAGGATCTATCCGGTATACCTTTTTGCGCTTATTTTGGCAGCATTTAGGTTATTGATAACAGATACGCTGCCGGTGAAGGAATTTATATTACAGCTGTTTGCTATTCAATCATGGTTCCCTGGTTATATCAGTAAGATTAACCCTCCCGGCTGGTCATTATCTGTTGAGGCATTGTTTTATATTGTGTTTCCATTACTTTTTAATTATTACTACAGTAAATTTTCCTTTAAATCTGTTGCAATAATGGTTTTATGCTTATGGCTTACAACCCAGGTAATACTAAACTTTTTTTACCGATCACCATATTATGCAGCTCCACCATCAACCATTCATGATCTGTTATTCTATTTCCCATTAATGCATATTAATGAGTTTATGATTGGAAACATTCTCGGCTTTGTTTATTTAAAATCGGCAAAAAGGCAGGGGAACTATGATTGGTATATTACAGTTATCGTAATGGCTTTACTGGTTGTATTATCCGTTAATAATTACTTTAGCTTTCATAACGGATTAATGGCCGTGTTGTTTGCACCTCTTATTTTATTATTGGCCTTAAATAACGGCAAAATCACAAAGGTTTTCTCAAATAAATATTTGATACTGCTGGGCGAAGCGAGTTATAGCATGTATATACTTCAATACCCAATAAAATCTTTCCTGAGTTTTTTCTTCAAAAAAATGCGGATAGTAAATCCTGAAGTGCAATTTTATACCTTTTTGATCGCGCTTATTTGTATTTCTATTGCCTGTTATTTTTTCATTGAAATTCCGGCAAAAGATTGGATAAAAAGCTGGAAAGACCGGAAGCGTTTAAAATTACAAGCAGTAGATGATTCTGTAAATTTCTAATTATCAATTACGGCATATAAGCTTTGTTAAATAAAAAAAGCATATCCAATCAGTAAGACTACTGTGCAGATATGCTTTTTTTGTTGTTTTCAAGTTGGGATGAGGAGACGATTACCCCGGCATTTATATCTATGATATTCAGGGCGGGCGCCGTATAGGGCACATATATTGTGCTTCGGTTTGATGGCCCTTGATACTTATTTACCCTATAGTTGATAATCAATGAACTTGTTATAAAACATAAAGAATGTCTGCTACAAATAAAAGATTTTGTAGTTATGGCTCCCCGGCGATGCAATTGAATGATAACGCGTTAATCACCATGTAAGCAAACGAAAGCGCGACCCAGGAAAAGTCAAGGCCGGGCGGGGCCGCTAAACAGGATTGATATCCTGCTGTCAGAATTTAGCACCTAATGTAACATACCATGACCTTCCGTCGCCGGGTAATATACCATTGCCAAGGTAAACGAGCGTTTCTGTTCGGCGGGTAAAGTATTTATTATCTGTCAGGTTATTGATACCGATCCTGATGTTGTACTTGTCGGAAAACTTATAGCCCAGAGCAAAATCGGCCACGCGATATCGTGGGACATAACCTATATTGGGACTTGTTTTGGTCGCAGCTGTATTATTCGCATCCGACCATGATCCGCCAACATATGAATAATAAAAGGTAGCGGAGAGGTTATGTACAGAGCCATTTACACCCGAGCGGCTAACAAATTGAGGAACGTCTTCCAACGTTTTTCCTGTCAGATCAACCACGCCTGCTTTGCCATTCAAATACCTGGCGTGATTATAAGCGTAAGAAGAAAATATGGAAAGATCATTGTTAGTGTCCTCGGTATTGAAATTAAGCAGGTGAACCTCAACAAAAGCTTCCACTCCCCTGGTGAGCGCATTGCCTGCATTGGTGGTGTAGGTGTAGGGTTTTCCGTTGCCATCAGTCAGCGTTATATTTCCTATCCTGTTGTTATACTTCAGTTCAAATGCGCTTAGATCAAAGTTCAATATCTTTTTAACCTTTCCCCTAATGCCAATATCTGCATTATGGCCGCTCGCGTCTTTCAAATTCGGGTCGATCACCGCTGTGCTCGATCCGATGATAAGATTTGCATAAAGGATGGGCCTGTATGCCTGCGAATAATTACCATAGATATTAATGCTTTCAGTGATCTTATACTGCGCACCGATTCCACCCAGCACGATGTTCCTGGAGGTTGAAAGCGATACGGGGTTAAAATTTTTATATGCTTTATATTCCGTTCCGTTTAAAGTTGATTTGAGGTTATCATACCTGATGCCGGGGGTAACGGATAGCCTATCGGTGATGCGGAAAAGGTTTTCAAGAAACGCCCCGTAGTTTATTGTTTTAAAGAGCAGGGCGATACCGTAATTGCCGGTTTGGGTAAGGTCAAAATTAGTTCCTGTACTTCCTTCCCCGTTTTGTTTTCTGTTTGTAGCAGCGTTGGAATATTTTAAGCCGCCCGATAGGGCACTCTCATGGCCGAACAGATCGTATTTTTTTATCATTCTTGCATCAACAGTATAGCTGTTATAAAAGTCCCTGTTTATCTCTCTTGGCGCGTAGGAGCCTGTAGTTTTGCTGATGGTATCTGCATTGGTGGCTAAACTCGGGCTGGCAATAACCATGTTTCTTTGTCCAAAAAAAGTATAGGCTTTTACATTCAATAGTGTTTTATTATTGACGGCGTAATTAAAAAGCAAAGCGGGGAGGTTAAGTATCGGGTTAAAATAATTTCTGCTCCTGGTTGATTGGCGCGGATTAGCAGCGAACATCGCGTCGGTAAGCCCGCCAGCAAATTTCTGCATATAGTTTTCTCTTGAGTATTCGAGGCCAATATCCATTTTATCTGTTAGCTTATAGTGCAAACTTGCGTAAGCATTCAGGAAATTATAGTCGGAGTTAGGACGCCATCCATCGCTGCTACGGTAATTAAAGAAAGCATAATAAGTGAACTTGCCTTTTTTTCCACCTACCGAAGCAAAGGAATTTGAGGTATTGAACGAGCCGTACGTTTGTTCGGTTTCAATGCTTAATGACTTCGTGGTATCGGGTTGTTTAATTACATAATTGAGCATTCCTCCAAACTGAGGGCCATATTGAAGAGCGGCTGATCCCCTGATGATCTCAATTTGCTGTACGGCTTCCAATGGCGGGTTATACATGGCCTCGGGATAACCATACAGATCGTTATTAACATTGTAGCCATTCTGGTTCACATTGAACTCCCATGACCTGTGCGGACTTAATCCTCTTGCCGCTACACTGGTTTGAGTGCCCGAACCATCCAACTCCCACGACGTGATACCCGGTACTTTTGCAAACACATCGCGGGCTTTATTTTGTGCGATATCTGCATTGACGCTGTCAACCAAAACAACTTCATTTTTTTTTCCCGAATAAATATTTGTTCCGCCGATCTCGGGTAACGCTTTGATGCTTCCTACGCCTCTTTCGCCTTGTACTTCAACAGCAGATATCTTAATAACGCCGGCCTGAAGCGTATAGGAAAATTCAGTAGTGTCATTGTTTTTTACGAGTATATGTTGTTTAACAGATTTATAGCCGATGTGCGAAATAATGACCTGGTAATTTCCGGCAGGAATATTATTGATGCTGTATTGGCCTTTATTATTTGTGGTGGCGCTGAAATTTGTTTTGTAAAGAATAATATTCACCAACTCCAACGGGGCTTTTGAATTGTCGGTGATGCTACCTTTAATATTGCCGGTTGATTGGGCAAAAGCATGGGTAAGTATTAAGAAAAGGAGAAAGGTAAGGAAAGCTTTTTTCATAGAATGATCGTGTTTTTTGACATGTCGGTTTGTTTCCGATCCTTCATTATGTTTTTAAAAATATAACGCTAAGCTATAAAAAAGATCTTTTTTTTATTTAAAAATATATGCCTGATTGAAATGTTTTCTATGGGGTTTGCAGATTATTCAAATTAATTCGGAGTTAAAAAAAATCAAGGAATATAAGTTCACGATTAGCTGAGCGCCATGATTGGCCACAATCTATTTGAACTGCTCTATAATTTTTCGCCCGTATCCAGTTACCTCCGCGGTAAGAGATCACCAATGGCTTGTCAAAACAAATGGTGATATAATCGATCAGTTTATATTTGCTGTTAAGAGGTAAACCGTAAACGTCCCTTTAAACACTACCGTCAACAAAATCAAAAAAGAGCATAATCAATCAGTAAAAAACTGCTCAGATATGCTCTTTAACGTTGTGGTTAAGTCGGGATGGTGGGATTCGAACCCAAAAATGTGTCGTTTTGAATATCTAAGTTTTTGTTTAGTTTTGGATAAAACCTTACCAATGAAACTCCTTCTGCTTTTGTTTTTATCTTTTTTACTGCTATTTGCCGCCTGTAAAAAAGATAGCACAACAAAAGAGGAAGCTTCAGGAGTGATCATATCAGGCACTGTGTATCCAACTGTTAAAATTGGGCAACAAGAATGGACGGCAGTCAACTATGACGGACAGGGAGGTATAGAGGGTACTTTTTATGTGCCCAATACCAATTATAAGAAATTTTATACTCAAGCCGATTTAGCGAACTTAAAACTGCCTTCTGGCTGGCGTATACCCACTGTCGCCGATTTTAATAAACTAATGAGCAATTTTACCAGCAAGAAAGATACTGAGGGCAATTTTGTAATGGATTACAATGAGGCCCTTGTGCTTAAATCTACGTCGGGATGGGAGGTGCGTGGGGCATCTGATAAACAGGGAACTAATACTTCTGGGTTTAATGCTTATCCGGCGGGATATTATGCCAGCCCATATAACGAAACCCCAGGAAACCTTGCGCTGTTTTTAAGCTCCACTCCGTTGCCGGCTGCAAAAGTTAATTTTCATGCCACTTATTATTCGTTTATTTTAAGCAGGCTGTATGGAACCACTTCCAGTGATGATCACGCGCAATGTTTTGGTTGCTTTGTGGACGGCGAACATAATACCGACTCTCCAAAATCGGTAAGGTTTGTAAGGGATAATCAGGCTAAATAATGATCTCTATGTCTTTAGCCAAACGCATAATCAAAGTACCCCCCCGCTGCTGCAAGGCTGTGCCTTGTGGCCCGCATACAAAGCATTGAATATTGGAAATTGTGAATGAAATCATTATCCGGATTTTTTATAACCCGTAAAGCTAACCTTGAGGACAGCAGTAAGGGCAAAGCCCAGGCAATAAGAAATCAAAGGAGCATATCTCATCAGTAAAACTACCTCTGAGACATGCTCTTTAAAGTTTGTGTTCAAGTCGGGATGGCGGGATTCGAACCCACGACCTCCAGCACCCCATGCTGGCGCGATACCGGGCTACGCTACATCCCGAAGAAAAAGATTAGCTCTATCTAACGATTGTAACCATCTGTAAACCTTCGTCTTGCATTTAATAAGCAGGGTTTGTGAATCCGTTAATTGTTGTTAGCTAAAATGTTGCTCTAACATGGTAGTACAACAAAGAGTACAAATGTTAGATTGGCAAATATAAAAACTATAAGAAAAAGGTCAATAGGTACCTGAAGTTTTTACGGGTACTCTCTTGGAATAAAGGTGATTGAGGTTATCATGTTGTTTGATTGAGTGAATGAATTATGGAGCATCAACACGCTTATAGCAATCAAGTGCAAGATGGAACGGAATAAATGAAAGGTGGTGCGTAGGCTTGTGTTTATGCCGTAGTTTCCTTGCAACGCTTCAGCAGCTATAAGCGTAACTTTGCTTAATAATTCATAGTTCACAGGTTTTTAAACCTATCTCCCTTGTAATAAATTGAGAGCAGTGCAGTTGTAATAAAGGACAGTCAAAGTCGCGTTTAGAAGCTGCATTGACCCTTTTTAGCTTTAAAACCAGTCAAAAGAGGCCATATTCTGTTGTATTAGAGGACAAATTGCGCAAAACTTGCATAAGTAGCTGATTTTTAACTGACATAGTGGTGTCAGGGAGCCGAAATGGCTTTTAATATGTATAAACACGATGGTCGATACATGTTCATCTTCTAAGTCGCCCCCTATGCCTCGATTTTAGATTTGATGCATTTGATACTTTTAACCCCATGTCTATAGCGGCAAGCGCCATCGTTAATAATTCAATGATTTGTGTAGTAATTTCCATATGACAAAGGTTGAAAGCAATGAGATCATAATAAACGACAACCTAAATCATTGTTTAAAGGCTCAATGAGTAGCTTTTGCTTGGTACAGGTCTCTTTTAGCCGGCTCTCTGATTATATTAGAGGACAAAAAGGTATAAGTTTTTAACCGATTGAAATTGAGCGTTAAACCTCTGCAAGGCATTATGCAAGCCGCTGCGAATGGAGCAAAAGGCCTGTGAAGAATTATATAACTTTGAGCAGCTCGTTAATTACTTGCTGTACTGTTCCTCTTCCTACTACTTTGGAGCCTTCTCTAAATTCAAATTCAAGTCCTGGATAAATGCTATGTTTGAAGTAATCAATTGATATTATTGTTATCTCGGCGGTTACAGTTTCTCCCGGATTTACCTTATCCTTGTCGAGGAACTTTTGATAGCCAGATGTTTGCATTTCACTAAATGGAAACTTCACTTGTGGCCGATAACTAGTAAAGGCAGGCGTACTTCTTCCCCCTTGTTCTGTAGTGTAGTAATGTGGTTCTGCTATGAAATCAGGTTTAGGAATCATAATACTAAGTTAACAGCTTACAGCGGCTTTACATATACTTAAACCAATCCTCTAACAAGCTCCCGTTTTCATAAATTTCTATATCGTAATTACCTTTGCTTTCTGGAAACAGCTGTACCCATCTTTCCTTATTAGCAACTCTTAAACTCCAATGAAAGTCAGCATCACAGTTAACAGCAATAAACTTTATTTCGTTCCCGGGAGATACTTTATAAATTAAACATTCGGGTTCCAGCTGTATGTTAAGCGGTTCATCATCTTTACGTAAATGAAATTCAATGGCGTGTTTGTTTTCCATAAATGGAGCTTTTTACTAAGGTAGCAACTTATTTGAGTTCTGCGAACCGCCTGCGAACAGAGCACGTTGTCTTTCAAAGAAGCTTGATAGAGCGATTTTACAGAATGTTTCACAGATGCTTCAAAACAGTTCGAGGTTATTGATTGCTGAAACATACATCCTTATATCAACTACGGACTATCGACTGCCCAAGATAATGCGTCCCAGGGATATACCGATTTCACAAACAACAACTGGCTTTTATCTATAGATCAATGGTGTACGCTGGATGGTTTGCCTGCCAATTACAGCAACCATCTGGTCATGCTGACCAATTATTTTGACCAGGCGGTCGGCGCCTTGAAAACATGGGAAAAATCGGCCCATACGGACTCAGAATATGCCAGCGCAATGTTATATGGATTAAATACTTCCGATCCATCAGCAACGGCGACGGAAACAGCTACTTTACAACAGGCGTATAATGCTATTAAAACAAAATACTCGCTAACAGATGCGCAGTTAAATAGTTTTTATAACAGTTCTTTGAACTCAAATGATAAATTACCCGGAAATTGCAACTAATTGATTTATGAAATACTTTTTGATCGTAATACTTTGGCTTAACATTTATAGCGCTTCGGCTCAAAAGGTAGCCAACAATATCGACACGGTTTATTATTTGCTGGATACCACCAATACAACGCCGAAAGATAGGATGTGGGATGTCGGGATAGAATCACAGTACAAATACTTTACCGTAAAATGTCCATGTCTCAAATACAATAGCGAACCAACTTTTGTATATAATTTAAAGGATTCTGGCCAGAGTATTAGTAATGCTTCACTATCAAAGATCAGGATGGTCAGTCTTCCTACGCTGATCGATTTTGCGAAAAAAACAACAGATCTCACCGCTCAAACGCTATGTGTATTCTATATAGTAGAGATAGGGAAGGACCATGAGTACATTGTGCACAAAACAAGATTGTTAACTCCGCGAATAAGAGAGGCCAGTGTAGATTTTGAAAATGTAACACCAATGCCGGATAAAAAACGCAGAAATAAATAATGATGTTTTAGTGATAATGACATGAAGCTGCAAATTATAACTACAGCGGTTAAAAGAATTAATAAGGCGCTGAACAACATTCAAAAGGCTTAGCGTTTTAAACGGATTGAAGTGTAAGTGCCCGGCTGATTAAGCCGGTTACTTAACGGGCTAATCCCTCCCAATAAACTGACAGGATCTTGTCAGTGTTCAATTTTTAAAAACCGGGTGTTCAATGTTTTAAAATGAAAATTTGTAACCCGTTGATTATCAGTGCTTGTTTGTTCAAGTCGGCTTTAAAAGCATTTTAGCCAAAATGCAAGTTGTTGATAATCAGCAATGTTATTTTACAAAAGAAAAGCAAGTGTTCACACTTTTAAAAATTGAACACTTGTAGATCCGCCCGGAAACGGAACCAATAAAGCCGAATCACCTCGTCATCAATAGCTCGGTATGGGTAATTGAAAATTTCCCGGATAGTTTTAGGGGTATTCCGTACTCGTTATAATAAACCCTGCCTGCTGCCTTTATTTCTTTCGACCGGCTGCCGTTTAATGGATGAACAAGGCAGGTTATTGAAAAGTCGGCACCGGTGTTAAATGATTTTTCAACAGCATCCATAAGTGCGGCCTGGTGCCGGGGATCAACAATATGGATGGCTTCATTTAAAACGGGCTTTGTATTTTCCGGAAAGCCGAAAAGCTTTAAGCCATATTCGGAAAGCGTAATCTCTTTGCTGCTGAAATCCAGCGACCACTCCCAAAGGGTATGATCGTAGACCATTGTTAATTCAACACTATCCAATATTTCCGATAACTGGCCATTAAGTTTTTCCGATTTCACGTACGAAAGCTCCAATTTTTCGCCCAGAGTCAAAAGCTCGGTTCTTAGTGTAGCTATTTCATTATTTAAAGCAGCGTTGGTTTCGGGGCCGGCGCTATCTGCCGTCGTCAGCGCAGACTCGTCTTTTTCGTCAGGTGAGTCCCCAACTGGCTGCAGCTTATAACTTTTCTTTCGACGGGTTAACAAAATGTTAATATATAAAAGGCAAAATATTGCGGCATAAAATAAAATATTTTGCCAAACGCCACCTACACTAAAGTAGTCAAATATGGATTTATCGAGTTGGATCGGAGTGGTCATGATAGGGCTGTGGCTAAATTAATGCAAGGTAATAATTAACTATACGCTTAACAATCCGTGAAAACACCTATTCTGCGCTAATTTACACAGCAATGATTAATCTATGATTAAAAAAAACAATGGCGTATTGTATCCGCTATTTTGTAATAAACCTTTATAATTTATTTATAACACCAACGGCCGACTAAGTTATGTGCCTAAGAAAAATTCGGCGGGCAGGATATAATATTTTATATAAAAAATCAGTTTATATTCTACCTGTAAACCTTTAAAAATATTCACTATCGGTGCGTATGAGTTAACGTATCGACGCTGAAAATGGTATTAAAAAAGAAATCATGTAGTTATAATCCCGCGTTGAGCGGATATGTGGGCATTTATAGCAAAAGCAACTATTGTTATTTTATTGACGGCTCTGTATCTTGTTGACTTCCTTAATAAATTATGAACCGGTCATTTATATATAGTTTAAAAGTTTGGTCGCTGATGGTGATCATAGCACCATTGCTCCATCTTGTGCTGTCATGGTTTATTATCGAGAACCCTGAAATAAGCCTTATCGCGGAGATCCAAAAAGACTATATCATTTTTGCAGATATGGTTCTGCTGCTTACTATTCCTTTCGCCTTTGTATTTTGGGTGGCCGTATACTCTTTATCAAAAAAGAGAGAGCCGTTTTATGTAAAACAGGTTTTAACCATAGCTATATTGATAATTACTATGCTCCCGTTTTTTGAATTACTTTTTGAGAAAAAGGTTTCGGCTGTATCTTCTATAGCAGTAATTATATTTCCATATTCAATTACGGGGATAGCCGGTATTTGGCTACATAAGCTCGAATCTCCAGATTTTGAGGAAGAAACAGTTGAGGAGCGGGAATAAGATTTTCCCAATTTTGCCTATTATCATTGTTTAAAACCATGTATTTCCCAATAAAGGGGGGGATTCAATTTTAATTGTCATTAACAATTAACATTTTATTATTATTGCTTTAATTTTTAACTTAAACCAACACGTGTTATATATAATACATGGCTTTTGCGTTTAATAAGGCGTGTTTATTTAACGTTTTCCACATGTAGTATGGCCTCGACAGAAAATTATGAACTTTTGCTTGGCAAAATCAATACTTTCACCCGGAAGTATTATTTCAATAATTTTCTTCGTGGATTAATATTTTTAGGCGCCGGTCTTTTCTCTGCTTATGTGGTTATAATACTGAGCGAATATTTTGGCAATTTCAGTATCCTGCTGCGTACCATCCTTTTTTACTTTTTTATCCTGCTCAATACAGTGCTTGTTTGCTGGCTTGTTTTACCGTCACTGCTGGCCTGGCTTAAGCTGGGCAAAACTTTAACGCATGATGAAGCTGCCGAAATTATTGGCAGGCATTTTAATGATGTTCATGATAAATTGCTTAACACCCTGCAGCTTAAAAAGCTTGCTGCCGAAGATGAAAACCACCGTGCGTTGATTGAAGCCAGTATCGACCAAAAGATAGAGGCGCTTAAACCGGTAAGCTTCCCATCGGCCATCAATCTGAAAGAAAACACCAAATATTTGAAATGGGCACTTGGTCCGCTGGGGGTAATTATCATCATTGCATTGGCGGCGCCATCGGTATTAACCGAAAGTACTAAAAGATTGATCAGGCATAACGAATATTTTGTGCCTGCTGCTCCGTTCAGGTTTATTGTATTAAACAAAACACTTTCAGTTGTGCAGGGGAGTGATTTAAAGCTCGACCTTAAACTGGAAGGCGATAAGCTGCCCTCGGATGTTTATGTTGAAACAGGGGAGAATACGTTTAAATTGGATAAAGATAACATCAGCCGTTTTCATTACCAGTTCAGCAACCTGCAGCAAAATACCCGCTTTAAGTTTTCGGGTAATGGCTTTAGTTCGGCTGTTTACGAAATCAAAGTAAATCAAAAGCCGGCACTGTTGCACTTTGACGTTGAACTGAACTACCCGGCCTATTTGCATAAAAAGAATGAAAGGCTGCTCAACGCCGGTGATTTGACTATTCCTGCAGGTACAACTGTGAACTGGCAATTGCATACTCAATATACCAGTGCGCTTATGTTTGATATGAATGGCCGAAGTCGTCCGGCTGTGCAAAGCAGTGCCGATTTGTTTGAACATCACGAACGAGTATTAAAAAATTCAGTCTACAAACTTTTACCGGTTAATGCCCAAGTGAACCAAACTGATTCGGCTACATATCGCATCAACGTTATTACTGACGAAGCGCCATCCATTACTGTTGATGAAAAGCCCGATTCAGTAAGCATGAAAGCGTTTTATTTTAACGGCGAGATCCAGGACGATCATGGCTTTTCGGCACTCACTTTTCATTACAGCATTGAAGCCTCAGGCAATGGTAAAGCAAAGGAGTTTACAAAAAGGGTTAATGCCGATCTGTCCCAAACGCAAGCCGGCTTCTTTTACTACTGGAACCTCAAGGAAATGGGTATTACTTCCGGTGATCATGTAAGCTACTTTTTTGAGGTTGCCGATAACGACGATGTGGCCGGACATAAAACAGCGCGTACAGCAAAACATACACTAAATATCCCTGATAACAAGGAGGTTAACCAACAGTTAAATGCCGGATCAAAAGCTATAAAAGAAAAAATGCAATCGGCCATTAAGCTGGCCGGGCAGGTTGAGCGCGACGCGCAAAAACTTAATCAAAATTTGCTGAACAAAAACACGCTGTCGTTTGATGAGAAAAAGCAGGTGGAAGACCTGATGCAAAAAAGGAAAGACCTGGAAGACCTTGTAAAAGATATCCAGGCCGATAACAAAAAGAATTTATACAACCGCCAGGAAAACCAACAACAAACGGATGAGATCAGGGCTAAGCAAAAACAGATAGAAGACCTGTTTAATAATGTGCTGGATCAAAAAACCAAAGAGCTGCTTCAAAACCTGCAGCAAATGTTAAATGAACAACAGAAAGATGTTACCCGTGATGAATTATCCAAAATGCAGATGGATAATAAATCGTTAAAAAAGGAGCTCGACAGGGTGCTGGAACTTTACAAAAAGCTGGAGTTTGAGCAAAAGCTCAATCAAAACCTCGATCAGCTGAATAAATTGGCCGATGAGCAGCAAAAACTATCTGATCAAACCAAACAGCCCGGTGCCGATCAGAAGGGTCTGCAGCAACAACAAGATAAGCTGAAGCGGGATTTTCAGGATGTGAAGAAAAGCTTTGATGAGTTGCAGAAGGCCAATGAGCAGTCCGAACGCAAATCCGACTATCAAAACCCTGAAAAAGAAACCAAAGATATTGAGCAGCAGATGGATCAAAGCATGGGTGACCTGCAAAAAAAGGATAATTCAAGGGCGTCAAAATCGCAGCAGCAGGCAGCAAAGCAGATGAAGGAGCTTTCCGCAAAAATGCAAAAGGATAGCGACGAAGGCGAATCAAAAGAGAATACTGTTGATGCCCAGCAACTAAGGGAATTGTTAAAGAGTTTGGTTAATAGTTCGTTTAACCAGGAAAAGCTGATGCAAACGCTTAAAAACACCAACCCTACCGATCCCTCATATGTTACTTTATCGCAAAACCAAAAAGATATCAAAGACAACCTGAAAACGGCCGAAGACAGTTTGTACGCCATTAGCAGAAGGGTGCCGCAAATCCAGTCGACAGTGAATAAGGAGATTACCAGTATTAACGAACATATTGACCAGGCCCTCGAATTTTTGGGCGATAGGCGCACGTTGGAAGCAAATCGAAATCAGCAATACGCCATGACATCCATGAACAATCTTGCCCTCATGCTGAGTGAAGCGCTTGAGCAAATGCAAAAAATGATGAACAAGGGAGGTAAAGGGGGCAAGGGTAAGCAGCAATCCATATCACAATTGGCAAAAATGCAGCAACAGCTTAATCAAAATATGCAAAAGGCCCGCGAGCAGATGCAGCAACAAGGCAACCAGGGTAAGGGCCAGCAAGGAAATAGCGGCAATATGAGTGAGCAGTTTGCTAAAATGGCACGTCAGCAGCAGATGATACGGCAGGCTTTGCAACAAATTGACAGGGACGAAAATAAAGACGGGACAGGCGGATTAGGCAATTTGGATAAAATTTCGAAAGAAATGGAACAAACCGAACGTGATCTCGTAAACAGGAAGATTACAGATGATGCGCTAAAAAGGCAGCAGCAAATACAAACCCGGTTATTAGAGGCCGAAAAGGCCGAGCAGCAACGAGATCAGGATCAGCAACGGGAAAGCAATGCGGGTAAGGATTTGCCACCGGGATATATAAAGGCACTGCAGGAGTACCAGCAACAAAAAGCAAAGCAAACGGAGCAGATCAGAACGGTATCTCCGGCACTTAATTTGTATTATAAACAAAAAATAAAATCTTACTTTGATCAACTTAATGCCAAATAATATGGAAGAGGCAAATGTTCAAACCAGCGAGCTATATACGTTGCAGCTGCCGTCAAAACCGGAGAGCATAACGTTGCTTGAGCAGCTGATAGAAGAAATTGCTGATAAATATCATGTGGAAGAAGATACCTTCGCGAACATGATGACCTGCCTCAATGAAGCGGTTATAAATGCTATCATGCATGGCAACAAACAGGACGAAACAAAAAAAGTGATTGTTAATGCCGAAGTTGAACCGAAGCGGATCATCTGGACTGTTACCGATGAAGGCCCTGGCTTTGATTATAATAACCTTGCCGATCCCACAGCTCCTGAAAATCTCGAGAACCTGACCGGGCGCGGTGTGTTTATCATTAAACACCTTGCCGATCAGTGCATCTTTAACGCCTCGGGCAATGAAATTGAACTTCATTTTAAGATCTGATGCCCGCGATTAATTTTTTTGAAGAAGACACAACCTTTAAGCCAAAACAAAAAACTCAGTTAAGACAGTGGATCAGGGATACTGTAATTGCCGAAGGTTTTAAATTAAAAGAACTTAATTATGTTTTTTGCTCAGATGCCTACCTGTTGCAAATAAATCAGCAATACCTTGATCATGATACTTTTACTGATATCGTAACTTTTGATAATTCGGAAGTAGAGGGGGAGATAGTTGGCGATATCTTTATTTCGATAGACCGCATCCGTGAAAATGGCGCCAAATTTAAAACCGGCGAAACCGATGAGTTGCACCGTGTTATTATTCACGGCGCACTGCACTTGTTGGGCTATACGGATAAAAGTGTTGTTACAAAACAAAAAATGACACAAAAAGAAGATGAGTACTTAGCTAAAAGAAATTTTTAGCTTTACTTTTATAGTAGATTATTAAAAATCAATTGTAAAAACCATGAAAACACTGGCACTCATCATCGCCTTATTATTTGCCACCGCGCCATCTTCAGTATATGATTTTAAACTGAAAACCATCGACGGCAAAGATTTTAGCCTGGCTAAATACAAAGGCAAAAAAGTATTGATTGTAAACACAGCCTCAAAATGCGGCTTTACCAAACAATACGCCGATCTGGAAAAACTATCTGAGCAATACAAAGGCAAACTGGTTGTAGTAGGTTTCCCGGCCAATAACTTTGGCGGCCAGGAGCCGGGCACAAACCAGGACATTAAAACCTTTTGCAAAGAAAACTTTAACGTAAAATTCCCGATGAGCGGTAAAGTAAGCGTTTTAGGTTTGGATATCGATCCGTTGTTCCAATACCTGACAACTGCTCCAAACCCTGATTTTACCGGCGACATCAAATGGAATTTCGAAAAATTCCTGATAGACGAAAAGGGCAAGCTGATCCACCGTTTCAGGTCACAAACTACGCCGCTGTCTGAAGATATCACAAAGTATTTAAACTAAGGCTTTGCCTTTACGGCACAGGCTACCGACGGTAGTGCCGGTAGCGCAAGATAGTTTTGAACAAAGTAAAGGGGCAATAACCAATTGGTTGTTTGTCCCTTTACTGTTAAAGCGGGATTGATCTTTTAGGCTGATGATTATAATGTGCAAAGGTGAAATAACAAACGGTCGCGAAGCCGGGCGGCAACGAATTATGGTAATGATAAGGTTTAGGCTTTAAAGATCACTAACAGGGAAGTTAATTTTAACAAGTCCATTTAGTTTCTTTATGAGGCTAAATTAGGGTTAACCAATC